>JAAELL010000414.1 GCA_024226735.1 bacterium
ACCGTCGCCGTCGGCCCGCACACTTGCCGGGGCCGGCGGCGACGGTGACGGCGAGGGCGGGCATGGCCTCGGTCCTTGCTCGAGCCAGAGCCAGAGGGCGCTCCGAATCGGTGCTAGTCGCAACCTCACGGAAGGTGGCGTGTCGCGCCGTGCAAGCGGCTGCAAGGCTGGCCCGGCGCTGGCGACCCGGACCTCGACGCGCCACTGCCTTGTCGCCGATCGCCTGAGAATGTGTGTGCCCTTCCAAGAAGTGCCGCCCGCCGTGCCTGCGGACATCGGACTCATCCAGCCACCACCGGCCACTGTCTCACCCCGGCGCCCCGCCCCCCATCCCCGCCCTCGCCGTCACCGTCGCCGTCGGCCCGCACACTTGCCGGGGCCGGCGGCGACGGTGACGGCGAGGGCGGGGATGGCCTCGGTCCTTGCTCGAGCCAGAGCCAGAGGGCGCTCCGAGTCGGTGCTAGTCGCAACCTGCATGGAAGGTGGCGTGGACCGAGGGACGCACGGCGGGTGTGTGCCCCCTGAGCGACGACTGACTACAGCGTCCTCCCCTGAGCCCGCACGATCGGCTCGAGCGCTCCGGTCAGCGTCGTCAGGTCATCACCCGTCAACGCCTGGCGTCCGCCATCCGGGTACGCCTCGATCAGGAGCCCGTCCGCGCCCGCCGCCGCCGCCGCGAGAGCGAGCGGCAGGACGAGTTCACGCCGACCCGCCGCGTGCGAGGGGTCGACGATCACCGGCAGATGCGTGCGTTCCTTCAAGACCGGAACGGCAGACAGGTCGAGCGTGTTGCGCGTCGAGGTCTCGAACGTGCGGATGCCGCGTTCGCACAGGATCACCTGCTGGTTCCCGCCGTTCAGCACGGCCTCGGCTGACTGCAGGAGCTCGTCGATCGTCGCCGACAGACCGCGCTCGATCAGCACCGGCCGGCGGACGCGGCCGAGGGCGCGCAGGAGTTCGAAGTTGTGCATGCTGCGTGCCCCGACCTGGAGCACGTCGACGCGCTCCGCGAAGCGGTCGACGTCCTCGGCGCGGCGCACCTCGGTCACGATCGGGAGCTCGTACGCGGCGCCGGCCTCTGCGAGCAGCTCGAGCTGAGCGGGGCCGATGCCCTCGGGGGCGCCGCCACGCAAGATCGCGGCGCCGCGCTCGCGCGCCATGTGCGCGGCGGCGAGGACCTCCTTGCGACCCCCGATCTCGCCGGGCCCGGCGATCAACGTGAAGCGCGAGCCACCGACGTCGATCGCCCCGACCCGCACGGGTCGCCGCTCGGGGCCGGCGAGCGTGAGGGCCGGAAGCGACGCGGGCGCGGCTTCCGGTTCGGCCGCGACCGCGTGCGAGCGTGCGTCCGGCGCCGGGCCCTGCGCCGTCCGCGAGGGGTAGCTGCCGAGTACGCGCACGCTGCGCGTGAAACCCTCGAGCGCGGCGAGCGCCGCTTCGAGGCGCGGGTCCGCGGTGCTGCCCTCGACGTCGACGTAGAACAGGTACTCCCACGGCGCCTCGGGGCACGGCCTGCTCTCGAGCTTGGTCAGGTTCAGGTCCTCGCGCGCGAACGCCGCCAGACACTCGGCGAGGGCACCCTGGCGGTGGTTGACCGTGAGCAGGAGCGAGGTCTTGGCCGCGAGCCGGGGGTCGACCGCTTCGGCCTCGCGCGCGATCAAGAGGAAGCGCGTGATGTTCGTGCGCTGGTCGGCGACGTGCTCCTTGAGGACGGTGAGGCCAGCGAGGCGCGCCGCCTCGATCGAGCAGATCGCGGCGACGCCCGGATCGCTGCCCTCCGCCACGCAAGCCGCCGATGCCGCCGTGTCGTAGTAGGCCTCGGCGTGGACGTCGGACAGTTCGCCGAGGAAGCGGCCGCACTGCTGGAGCGCCACGGGATGGGACAGGACGCGCGTGACGTCCTCGATGCGCGTCCCCGGCTTCGCCGCGAGCGCGTGCTCGACGTGCCACACCTCCTCGTCGACGACGACGAGATTGCGCGACGCGAGCAGGCCGTAGACCTCGTGAATGCTGCCCGCGATCGTGTTCTCGATCGGGAGCAGCGCGTAGTCGATGTCCTCCGCCTCGAGCGCATCCGCGGCGGCGCCAAAGCTCTCGTACCCCTCGCCCTTCGACTCCCCCTCCGGACGGGAGGCGAACAGCTTCTCGCGCGCGAGGTCCGAGTAGGACGCGGACGCGCCCTGGTAGCCGACGCGCACGGGGGCCGTCGGTGTCTCGACTTGAGGACGACCGGTGTGCCGCTCCTGATTGCGCCGCGACCACGACAGGATCTCGCGCAAGACGCGCCCGAGAAAATAGCCCGGCACGCCGAACTTCGCCCCCTCCGCCGCCCAGCGGTCGAAGACAGCGCGCTCGCGCTCGCCGTCGTAGAGCGGCGCGTCGCTGTTGTCTCCTTTGAAGGCAGCGATGTCCGCCACGGCCTGCATGCGCCGCGCGAGCAGCTGGATCAGCTGGCGATCGATGTCGTCGATCGCCTGACGGTTGCGAGTGAGCGTGTCCATGGGAGCACCAGCATGGCGTTCTTCGGCAGCAGATACGAATCAGGCCCCGTCCGCGACTTGCGGGCGAGGCCTGAACATCGAATCGAGAACCGCGACGCGCTCAGCCAGCCCTGCGGGCAAAGCCCGGAAAGCCGGCCGATGACTGAGCGAAACGGTCCTGAGGGTTTGGCATGGCCCGACTCAGCCGGGCGCCCGCCAGCCCCGAACGAAACGTCTCAGAATATTCGGTCGGTGCCGCGCCACCACGGCGTGAGCGGTAGCGGCTACCGGTCCTCGAGCCACCACTTCGCCCTGCGGTTCCACCCGATCGCAGGCGGCTCGCCCGGGCCCGGGTCGACCTCGAGACGCTCGATCGAGAAGCAGATCGTCTCGAGCGGGGCATCGTCCGCTTCGTTGCGGTGGAAGCGCGCCCGCAGGAGCGCCCCGGTCGGCGTGTAGCCGGAGCCGAGCAGCGGGACGGCGATCTGGAACTCCCCCGTCAGCACATCGATCGGGAGCGGTACCTTGCTGAACGGATCCAGAAAGTCGAAGTCGACGCCGGGCTCGGCGCTGCTCGCCAGCCGATCGAAGCGAAAGACGATCCGGAAAGCGCGGTCGAGGGCGACGTCGTTGCCGGAGATGAAGCCGTCCGCGTCGTTGTCGACGTCCTTGAACCGGAGACCGAAATGATCCTCGTTGCCCGCGAGCCCCTCGCTCGCGACCTTGGTCGACACTTGACCGGCGGTGGAGCGCATCGCCGGCGACGAATGGCCGAACTGCACGAAGAGCGGAGTGACGTCGCGGCTGGGAGATCCGGGCAGGAGCAGCATCAAGAAAGGAAGCGCGCGCATCATTGGCTGCCTCCTTTCGAGCCGATCGTGCCCGCGTCATCGTCCTCGACGAGCCAGCGCACGAACCGGTTCCAGCCCGGCACGAGCCGAACGAGCGACTCGGACTCGACGCCCGTAACGGTCAGGATCAGCGACTGATGGCCCTCGATCACCTGGTCCTCTTGGAACACGACGTAAATGCGACGCCGCACCCGATCGGGCCCGTAGTTGGAGGTGTGCGCAGGCACGTCCTTGGTGAAGCTCGTGCCCGCGGGCACGAGCTCGACGCGGTTCGGCGCGCCGAAGGTCCCGACGTCTTCGTACAGGCGAAAGTCAGCCGGCCACGTGAGCCCCGAATCGGGATGCAGTGCCAGGGTCAGGCGGAACGCCTCGCTCAGCTCCTGCGGCGCGCCGGGCGGGTGCACCCCCGAAGCCGGCGCATTCGAGTTGCGCAGCGACACGATCACGAAGTCCTCGTTCAGCCCGCCGGCGTGTCCGCTCCCGTCCGGCTCACGCGCGGGCCGCGTGTAGAAGCCGGGGGAGCTCGCCGGCGTCCGGCCGGCGAAGTGCACCCACATCGTCTCGGGTACGCTCGATTCAGGTGCCTTGGCGAGCGCCGTCTCCCACGCGCTCCAAGAGCCTTTGGCCGCGCAGGCGAGGGCGAGAACGCCCATCATCTTCGATACTCTCATGTCGTCTCTCACAGTGTCCATCGGGAGAGCGATCCGCCCGGGAAGAGCGGGCCGCGACCATGCGTCCCAAAGGGGCGCAAGGACGCCGTTGCCGGAGACGAGCGATCAGCGACACGGTGAGCCAGATCCGTGTTGTCGAAGTGTTCTAGTCCACGGCGACAGAGCGATAACCGGATTTCGTTGGCTCCGTACTACCCGAGCACCTCGTCGAGATACTTCGGCAGCATCTCGCGCCACGTCGGCCAATCGTGGTGGTACTCCGGCCCCCACGAGTCGACGCGATTCGGGATCGACAGACGGCCGAGCACGGTCTCGACCTTCCACGATTCGGCCGGGTCCTCGTAGTTGCCCTCGCCGTGCGCGAGCACGACGAAGCGTTCGCGCAGGGACTTGACGTGGTCGCCGTCGGGCGAGAGGCCCGGAAGGAAGTGCAGCGGCGAGGAGTGGTAGTAGTCGTCGGTGACCTCACCCTCGATGAACTTCGACAGGTCGTACGTGCCGCTCATACAGATCGCGGCGCGGAAGACGTCGGGGTGACGCGTCGTCACGGCGAGCGCGTTGAACGCACCGATCGAAGGGCCTGTCGCGATCACCTCGATCGAGTCGTCGTTGCAGTCCTTGCGGATCGCCGGCACGACCTCGTGGTAGATCGCGGCATCGAACCGATTCTGCACGGCGGCCGCTACTCCGGAGGAATTGTCCTCCTTGAGCCACGCCTGCCCCGCGACCGAGTCGATCGAGTACAGCTTGATGCGACGGGCCTCCAGCATCTCGCCGAGCACGTGCACGAGCTTGAAACGCTCGACCTCCTCGGCGTCGGCGGCGGCCGTGGGAAAGAAGAGCACGGGCGCTCCCTCCTCGCCCCAGCGTACCAAGCTGATGTCGCGCCCCAGACGCTCGGAGCGCCACGTCGTTCGTTCTTTGCTCATGGTCGCGGCCTACGCGTGACTGCCCGCCGGGTGATTCGCGCGCCAGTCCTGGATCGATTGCCAGAAACGCTCGGTGAACTCTTCGACCTCGTGCTCGGGGTACAGCGCCGTGACCTTCTGTCGTACCGCATCGTGCGCGCGATCTCCGCCGAGGTACTCCCACGCGATCGCCGGGAGCTCGCTGAGGTGCTCGTCGCAGAACGCCTCGAAGCGTTCGGTTTCGAAGTGGCGTTCGGCGAGGTCGCCGTAGGCGCGCAACTTCTCGGGGAAGGGCCGATCGGTGTCGGCGATCTCGAAGAACGGCTGCCAGTCGAGGTTCTGCTTGAAGCGCCGGCCCGTCGCGGCCACGAAGAGCGCCCAGCGGATCTGCGAGATGACCAGCCAAGGGAAGTGCACGTGCAGGGACGTCACCTGGCTGTCGGGGCAGGGGTTGGCGAAATCGATCGGGTTCCAGACGCCATCCCGCAGGAGCGACTCGCACGAGTTGAAGTCCCATCCGAAGAACGCGTTGATCGTCAACGTCGTGTCGCGCAGGACCCGCGCGTCGTCGGCGCGCAGGAAGTCCTGCTTCTCCTCGTAGCGCGCGTGGAGCGGCGCGCTCGGGTCGTAGGAGATCATCCGCACCTGCGGCCCGATGCCGACGCAGCGCACGAAGCGCTCGTACGGGTCGATGCCCGCCTGCAGGTGCATCACGAACTTGCCGGACTTGTCGTAGGCCTTCTTGAGTCCCTCCTCGTCGTCGACCTTGTTGACGCCGACCCAGCCGCCGCCGTCGTAGGGCTTCATGAACAGCGGGTAGCCGAGGTCCGCACCGGCCTCGCCGAGGTCGAAGAGCTGCGCGTAGCGCTCGAGCGTCTCCTTGAGGTCCGCGGACTCCTCGTACTCCTTCGGCGGCACGAGCCAGGTCGCCGGGATCGGCATGCCGAGCCGCATCATCGCGCAGTAGGAGGTCTGCTTCTCCATCGACTGCACCGACCACGGATTGTTGAGGACGTAGAGGCCGTCCATCAGCACGGCCTTCTTGATCCACTCGCGACTCGTCGAGTACCAGTGCGTCAGACGATCGATGACGACGTCGTACTTGACGCCCTGTTGCAGGGAGAACGGCTCGATCGTGACGCGCTCGACGTCGAAGCGGTGGGTGTCGGAGCCGATCCGGATCTCGGGGTTCAGCTCGCGGACGATGTCCTCGAAGCAGATCGGCCAGCACAGATCGGCGCCGAGGGAGAGGCCGATGGTCTTGGTCAGCTTTGCCACGCGGACAGTGTATTGGCCCCTGGCTCAGGAGGCCACTACGGTCTCTGGTGAGGCGTTTGCCGTAGAGTCTGGCACGGCCAGAACTCCTGTCGTCGCTTCTGCTCGCCCCCAATGACACGATGAGACTGTTCCTGTCCTACGCGCGCTAAGACGTCGATCTCGCGAGGTCCCTCGCGGCACGAGCGCGCGCGCTCGACCTGGATATGCTGCGCGCCGGCGATCAGTACGACGCGGCAATCCGCGACCGGATCACCTCGTCGGACTCGCACGGCCCGTTCGGGGAGACCTCCACCCTCGTGCGCACGGCGATCCGCAATGCGAGCGGGTATTGGGCGCTGACTGGCGGCGCCGACGACGATCGAAGCGCCGATTTTTTTCTTCTGCTCGGCGCTCGCGGACGGGTCCGTCCGCGATCAGCGGACCGTCGGCGTCGACACCATGCCGAGCTCGCTGCAGCTCGTTACGCGGGGCAGCTGGACGACATTTGGCGGCCACGCCTGGGACTACGTTTCCTGTTGTGATGACGCGGTCGTGCGCGGTCCGCGGCGCCTGTTGATGCTCGACTGCTCGAACGGAGTCGTTGAGCTCCAGGAGGAGAACGGCCAGCTCCGAGCGACGGGCTCGTGGCCAACCGCGATCGAGGACGACACCAGCCCCGAGCTGACTGAGCGCGAGCAGTTGGCTGTTCGTGACACCGCCCTGTGGGCGGCGCCGAGCACAACGGTCGACTCCGACTCACGTCCGTTTCGCATGCGCATCTGGTCGTTCGATCTCGTCTCGGAGACGGAGGAACTCGAGCTCGAAGGCGTCATCGCTGAGGACCTCGCTGTCGGGACCGAAGCGATTCTCCTCGTCGTGCACCGGGACGATGGCGGCCGAATGGCGGTGCGACTCCATCAGGGGACGAACTGAGCCGAGCTGCCGAGATGGTCCGCGGTTCGATCTCGTCCCCTACACTGGCCTCCATGCCCCTCCTGTCCCTCGCCCTCGCCGCGCTCATCGCACCAGCCCAAGCCCAGGGACCGGCGATCGCCGGATTCGAGCGTTTTTACCGCTCCGAGCAGTCGCGTCCGCCCGGGCCGGCCTCGATCGAGGGCGGACTGCTGCTCTTGCGCGAGCTGCGCTGTGCCGCCTGCCACGTCGCCGGGGGACAGCTCGCCAGGGCGGTGGGCCCCGATCCCGCGCCACGCCTCGATCGCATCGCGCGCCGGGCAGACGCGCGCTGGATGCAGTCCTTCCTCGGCGAACCGCACGGAACGGCTGGGACCGTGATGCCGGACGCGCTCGGGCGCCTCGCCGAGGACCGCGAGGTAGCCGCGCTCGACCTCGTCCACTACCTGACCGCGATCGATCGCGAGCGTTTCGTCCGCGCCGCACCCGACGCCGAGGCCGCGGAGCGCGGAGGGAAGCTGTATCGAGAGATTGGCTGCACCGCGTGCCACGGCCCCCGAACGGAGGACGACCCCGAGGACGATTCCACGCTGCGTCCGCTCGCCGCACTCGAGGCCAAGTACGGGCACGGGGGGCTCAGCGCGTTCCTCGCCGACCCGCTCACCCACCGGCCGTCGGGCCGCATGCCCGACTTCGCGCTGAGCGAGAAAGAGACCTCCGATCTGGCCCATCACCTGCTGCGCGCCGAGGTCGCGCCCGGCGCGCCGGTGCGACCGACGATCCAACGCGTGCGCTCCGGTCGTCGCCATTTCGTCGAGCTCGGCTGCCACGACTGCCACGGCGATCCGGAATCCGGCCGCGCCGCGCCGGCACGCACCCGTGCCGCGGCGCTGATCGAGCTGCGCACGGACTCCGGCTGCCTCGCGGACGCCGCCGGCCCCCACCCGCGCTACCGCCTCGATGCGGCCCAACGCGAATCGATCCTCGCCGCGCTCGCCGCTCTGCGCGCCGGGCTGGACATGCCGGACGCGCCGACGCGGATCGCGCGGACGATGGAACGCCTCGACTGTTACGCCTGCCATGCTCGCGGGGCTCGCGGAGTCGAGCGCGAGACCCCGGTGCCGCCGTCGCTGACGGCGGTCGGTGACAAGCTGACCGAGGATTGGCTCCTCGCCGTCCTCACGCAGGACGCGCGCGTGCGCCCGCGGTCGCGGGCGCGCATGCCCCGCTTCGGCCCCTCCAACGTCCGTCACCTCGCGACGGACTTCGTGCTGGCGGACCTCGACCGGAAGCGGACGCTCCTGACGAGCGGCGAGGAGGAGACGGGCCGCAAGCTCGTTGGCGCGCGTGGCCACGACTGCCTCGCCTGCCACGTGTTCCAGGGGAGCCCGGCCGCACGCGCGCAGGCCCCGGACCTCGCGCGCGTCACCGGACGCCTGCAGCGCCACTGGTTCCAGAGCTTTCTGCTCGAGCCCGCTACGCGGCGCGGCGCTGCATGGCACGCGGCGGCCGGGGCGCTGCCAAAGCTGCTCGGCGGCAGCGCGGAAGCCCAGGTCGCCGCGATGTGGGAGTACCTGGCGGGCGGCGACGAAGCACGGCGCCCCGACGAGTAGACGAACTCGCCTGCTACCGTCGCGCGTACTCGAACGACGGCAGCCACTCCCCGCGCCCCTCGGGCGTGAGATCGAGCAAGTGCCACACCGGCGACAAGAGGTCGATCCCGCGGTACTCCCCCTCGGCGAGGATCGCCGACGCCGAGTAGAAGTGCCGCGGCTCGCCGTTCGCACCGCGCATGAACACGCTGACGCCCGGCAACTGCCGGCCGTCCTCGGTCTCGAAGTGCAGGTCGGGCTTGAGGCCAGACGTCCCGCTCGACAGGAGGCGCAAGTTCGTCCACTTGCGCCTCCGCGCCCAGCTGCGGAAGTCGCCGATCGGCGCCCGCGCGACGAGGCCGAAGTTCACCGACTGGCTCGCCTGGTGGTTGATGCCGTCGAAGCCGTCGGCCCACAGGGTGCACATCGGGCACGGCCGCTCCTGCATGCCGCCGAACATGAAGTGATAGAGGACCAACGGCTTGTCCGGCTGCTCGAACAGCTCCGACAGCCGCACGCGCTCGACCGGCTTGTCGGCCGCGAGGTCGTGCGGCCCACGCTCCAGCTCGTAGTCGGGAACGACCTGATCCAGGGGAAGTGCCCGTCGCAGCTCCGCGACGCGCTCGCGCTGATCGCGCAGAGCGAGCTCGGCGCGCAAAAGCTCGTCGCGCGCGGCGGCGTAGGCCGCGCTCTCGTCATCGTACCGTCCGATCATTGCTGCCTCTCCTGCTCGTGGACTCGCACGGAGCGCGCAGGATACCAAGCGCGCGCCGCCGTGCATGCCCCCGCGGCTGCAGCGTTCCCAATGGTGGCGCCGGCTTCAGAAACCGTCTTCGTCGCTGGCCGGTCCTATTCGTACACGAGCTCGGACGTCTTCCCGACCGTCAGCTCGACCACACGCTCGGCGACGATCTCGCCGTTCTCGACGAAGCGCACGGTCAGCATCCCCGCCGGAAGTGCGATCGCGCGCGAGCCCCGAGGCTCGAGGGGGCGCGAATGCAAGAGACCGTTCGCGTCGTAGATCCGAGCGCGCACGTCCGAGCGGCCGGGGTGGACCAGTGTCAACTGCGCGGCCTCGGCCACGACGACCTCGACCCCCTCCAGAGGCTCCCTGCCCCGATCGGGACACCGCGTAGAACGCCGAACCAGCGCTTGTCCTCCGAGTACGCAATCAAGTCGTACACCGCGGGTTCCAGCGCGTTGAACCCAAAGACCGCGCCCCGCGTCGGACTCAACCCGACCGAGTGGCCCGATCCCGGCCGCGGACCACGAGCGTCCTGACGTGCGGTCACCCAGCCGTCGATCGCCGCCCCGTCCTTCGCGCGCACGACGCGGCCCCTCATCGTGCCGGCGCGCTGCAGAACGAGCTCGAGCGGCTCGTCTCCTGGACGCGCATGCACGCCGCCGAACAGGCTCCATCCGCCGGGTGCGCTGTTGTCGAATACGCGGTACTCGAAGGGCGCGAGTGCGGAGACCCAGTCGGAGTGGGCCAGGAAATCGGCGGGAGAGGGCATGTGGGTGCTCACACACACGCGATGGCGGCCAGCCCCGACTCTACCCCTGAATCCTCGATTTCTACTCGTACACCATCCACAGCGGCCCGGGGAAGACCCAGGTGAGCCCCTCGCGCAACCGATCGCGCCAGTTCTCCCAATTGTGGCCGTCGCGCGATTCGGAGTAACGCACGTCCATCCCGGTCGAGGAGAGCAGGGGCTGCATCGAGCGGTTGTAGTAGATCAGCGACTCGTACGTCCCGCAGCTCATGTACACGCGCTCGGCGGGCTTGCCCGGCGCGTCGCGGAACTGGTTGACGAACTCGACGACCGGATCGAAGAGCGGGCCGCGATCGTGCTCGCCAATGTCGGTGAAGGCGAACGAGCCGGACTGCAGGAACAGGTTCCCGAACACGCCGGGGTGGCGCCACGCCGCGGCGAGCGACGCGACGGCGCCGAAGCTCGCGCCCATCAGGCAGCGGCCGGCGGGCGTCCCGTACGTGGGATACTCGTCCTCCATCAGGGGCAAGAGCTCCTCGACGAGGTAGTCGGCGTTGCGCGGGTCGTCGGAGTATTCGGTCAGCCGGTCGTTCGACTGCACGAGCACCGCGATCAGAGGCGGCAGCTCGAGCCGATGGATCAGGTTGTCGAGCACCGCCTGCAGCCCGGTGAAGCGCAGGTAGTCCGTACCGTCGTGCACGAACAGGAGAGGGTAGCGGCGCGTCCTGCGGAAGCGTGCCGGCAGATAGATCGAGAGCGAACGCACGTCGCCGAACACCTCGCTCCGGAAGCGGCGCTCGAGCACCTCGCCGGTGCGCGCCTCCGGGTCGGGCTGGGCCCAGGCGGGCTCGACGTAGCCCTCGCCCTGCACGACCGAGTTCGCGCCGTACGGGTCGCGGGCGAGGTGCGGGTTGAACGGATCCTGGACGAGGCGCCTGTCCCCGCCGTGAACGACCTCGATCTTGTACTCGACCCGCGACCCGGCGGGCAGGTCCATCGTCAACGTCCACAGATCCGTCCCCTCGACCCGTTCGTAGGGCAGGGACGAGCCGAGGCCGTAGATCCAGTGGCGCAGGTGCACCGAGTCCGCGGGGCCGCGGTAGACGAACGTGACGCGCGAGCCCTCGACGATCGGGAACTCGCGCTCGGCGAGGAGCACCTCGATCGCGTGTGGCTCGCGCTGCGCGCGCTCCGTCCACTCCTGGGCGACGCCGCTCATGCCGTCGCCTCCACGAGCGTGCCTGTCGCCTCGAGCCGCAGCGTGCCCGCCCGCGCGGTCCAGCTCTCGCCGTCCCAGTCGAGCCGCGTGCCCTCGTCGAGCGCCGGACACAGGTCCGGGCCGAAGCGCCGCGCAAAGAGCGCGACCCGCAGTCGATCGTCGAGGGCGAGGCGACGCTTGGCGTGCGGCAGCGGGACGACGCCAGGGATGAGGCCGATGCCAGGTCCGAAGACCTCCGCGTTGCCCGCTCCTTGGGGCGGGCTGTCGTGGAACAGGACGATCGTGCTCGAGAGCGCCATCGCGCCCGCGGACCAAGCGACGATCGGCAGCTCGCGAATCAGCTTGCCGACGCCGAACAGACGCATGCGCTCGAAGAGAATGCGCACGTGGCCGCCGGCGACGCAGACGCAACCGCAGTCGCCCAGGAGCTGCTCGATCTCGCCCCGGTGGCGCTGGACCTCGGCGTGCTCGGCGATGCGCGCCTCTTCCTCGAACGCGCGGTCGAGGTGGGTCATCCACTCGCGGTGGCGCCGGTCGAGATCGCGCACGCTCTCGATCGCGTGCTCGGCCTCACGCTCGAGGAGCTCGAGCGGCCCCTCGCCGACCTCGATCCGTCGCAGGAGCTCGCGCGCGGCGTCGAGCGCCGACGCGAGGCGCGTGCGGTAGATCTCGGCCGCGTCGCGCTGACGATCGTGCCGCTGGCGCGCGGCCCCCAGGAGGCTCGCATCGCGCTGGAAGACCTGCTCGGCGCGCGGGAACAGCGCGAGGTTGCGCGTGCCGCCGCCGAGGTGCTTGTCGAGCTCCTCGTCCTCGGCCTCGCGCTCCTCCCAGCCCGCGGTGATGGTCGCCACCGAACCGCGCACGTCAAGGTCGTCGACAGCCGACTGCAAGGTCGGCTCGAGCCGCTGCGGGCCCAACAGAATCACACGTGCGCTCACCCCGCTAGTCCGCGTAGATCGCCAGGTCCGCGCCCACGCGGTTCGCCATGTGCAGGGTCGCGTCGAGGTCGGGATGTCGGACGCAGATCCAGCCGTCGCCGGTCACGACGTTGCGCCAGTCGCGGCGCGCTTCACCAACCGAGACGAGGTCGATCAACGGCATGTGCTCGCCGAATTCCGCCATGATCGCGTCGAGGCCCTCGATGCGCGTGATGCGCTTGCCTCCGCCGGAGGCGCGCTTGAAGACGAGGCAGGCGTTGTACTTCTTGGCCGGCGGCTGCGAGAAGCGCCCCGTGCAGATCGCCTCGGCCCAACCCGCGAAGAGGTCGATGTCGGTCGAGAAGTTCATCCCGTGCGTCAGGCGCCCGCCCGGCGCGCGCGCTCCGATCTCACCGAAGACCGCCTCGCCCGACGGCGTGCGGAACCACTCCATGTGCGTGATGCCCGACTCGAATCCGAGCGCGACGAGGACCGCGCGCCCGAGCTCACGGCCGACCGCGATCTCGGGCGCGTCGAGGTCGCGCAGGCAGATCGCCTGCGGACTGATCCACGGGTTGAGACGCATGACCAACGGCTTGGGGCGGTACCACGCGACGTTCTCGAACAGCGGCTTGCCCTGCACGGAGATCGTGTCGTAGGTGTACTCCTCGCCCTCGATGAACTCCTCGACGCTCACCTCCGGCACGTGGCCGAGGCGCTCGAGCGCGTCCTCGAGGTCCTTGGGCTCACGCAGGGGATAAGTGTCCGCCGAGCCCGCGCCCGCGATCGGCTTGATGATCAACGGGTAGCCGATACGCTCGGCCGCCGCCCGGCACTCCTCCTGCGTGTTCGCGCGCGCGTGCTTCGGCGTGCGCACGCCGGCGCCGTCGAGCACCTCCTTCATGCGCTCCTTGTCGCGAAAAGCGATCGCCGTCTCGCGCCGCATTCCGGGCACGCCCAGGGCCTCCCGCAGCTGCGCGGCAAGCACGACACCCGGCTCCCAGAGGCACTCGACGCGGTCGACCGTCCTGCCCCCGAGCCAGCTCTGGACCTCGCGCGTCACCGCCGGCTCGTCCCACAGGTCGCGGACCTGCAGGTAGCCCGACAGGGCCTTGGAGACGTGTGGTGCAAGCGAAGCGGGATTGGCATCCCCCACTCCGAGCACCCGCGCGCCGACCTCGGCCAGGCCGCGCGTGAAGTACCCGAGGTCCTCGGGGAATCCGGGGGAGATCATGAGGACGTTCATCGCGCTCCTCCCTTGGGAACGTCACCGCTGGTGGCGGCGTTGCTCGAGGCGTCGAGCTCGACACGCAGGGTCTTGAGGAGCAGGGCCAGCCCCTCCTCGAGCGCGTCGGTGTCGGCATGGCGCAAGATCACGTAGCCCTCGCCCTCGTAGCTCGAGCTCTTCTTCTGTCCAGGCTGCGGCAACTTCGCGTCGACGACGAGGCCGCGCACCCGGTCGCGCACCGCTTCGATGCCGTGCACGCCCTGGACGACGCCGCCGCCCTGGCCGCGCAGGTAGATCGCGCCCGCAGCGAACTTGCGCTCGGGGGCGGCGAAGCGCTCGAAGGCCATCAGCTCGGCCCACGCACCGTAGAAGTCGTGGTCGTAGGCGACGGACAGCAGACTCGTGAATTGCGCCCCCGGAGGCCGGGCGGCGACCTCGGAAATCGCGAGGGAGCCGTCGGGGCGCCGGAACCACTCCATGTGGGTCAGCCCGGAGACCAACCCGAGCGCCGACAGAGCCGCGCGTCCGGCGGCTCGGATGTCGTCGTATTCGGGAGAGTCGATGCTGCGCGGCAACACGACGCACCACTGGATCCAGGGATGCTGCATCACCTCGAGCGGCGTCGGCGTGTAGCGCGAGATCGAGTGGAACACGTGCTCGCCGTGCACGCTCACCGAGTCGAAGGAATGCTCGCGGCCCCGGACGAACTCCTCGAGCAGCAGCGGGCTCGCGGGAGTCGGCGGGACCGTGCGCACCCAGCTCGCGAGCTCTGCCTCGGCCTCGACGCGGAAGGTGTTGCGCGCGCCGGCGCCATCGGGCGGCTTGACGACGAGTGGGTAGCCGACCTCCTTGGCGAGGGTGAGCGCCTCCGCTGCGCTCTTGGCGAGCCCGTGCCGCGCGCAGGGAAGATCGCTCTTGCGCAAGAGGTCCTTCATCCGCGCCTTGTCGCGGAAGTTGTGCGCCGTGGCGACGTCCATGCCGCGGATCCCGAGGCGCTCGCGGACCTCGGCGAGGGGAACCTGAAGCTGTTCCAGGATCCCGATCAGGGCGTCGATCCGGCCTTCGAGCGCGGGCGCGAGGGCACACACCGCGCGCTCGAGCTGCTCGGAATCGAGCGGATCGTCGATCGTCCGGTGGCCGACGAGCGCCGCGCGCACCTCGCGCGGCAGGGCCGCCGGGCCCTCCTGTGAGATGACACCGACGCGCACGCCCTCGAGCGCGATGCATGCGCGCAGGAACCGCAGGGTGGTGTCGAGCGCGAACGGGACGACGAAGACGACATGGCGCATTCCACGCATTCTATTCGCGGGAGGCCGGCCCTGGCTACAATGGTCCCCACGCATGACAGCCCTCCGCATCCTCCTCGTCGCGTCGGAAGTGGCGCCATTCGCCAAGACCGGGGGGCTCGCAGACGTGTCCGCGGCACTCGCCACCAAGCTGGGCCAGATGGGCCACGACGTGCGCGTCCTGCTGCCGCGCTACAGCCACCTGCGCGGCCCGGCGGCCCCGGCGCCGGCCACCGAGCTCGGATCGCTCGAGCTGGAGTTCGGGGGACGCTCCTACGCCTATGGCTTCAGCCGCGCGCTCCTGCCGGACACGGACCAGGAGGTCCTGTTCGTCGACTGCCCCGAGCTCTACGGGCGCCAGGAGTACTACACCTCCGACGCCGACGAGCCGGTCCGCTTCGGGCTCCTGTGCCGTGCCGCGCTCGAGCTCTGCCAGCGCACGCAGTGGGCGCCAGACGTCGTGCACGCCAACGACTGGCACACGGGGCTCCTGCCGCTCTACCTGCAGACGATCTACGCCTGGGACGAGCTCTTCGCGAACACGCGGACGGTGCTGACGATCCACAACATCGGCTACCAGGGCGTGTTCGAAGCCGACTGCCTCGAGACGGTCGGGCTCGGCGAGAGCCGCAGCCTGGTCTGGCAGGAAGACCTCGCCGCCGGCCACGTCAACTGGCTCAAGACCGGGCTCCTGTATGCGGACGTGCTGACCACGGTCAGCCCGACCTACGCCCGCGAGATCCAGACGCCCGAGTACGGGTCCGGCCTCGACGAGCTCCTGCGCGACCGCTCAGGCGACCTCGTCGGCATTCTCAACGGCGTCGACTACGACGTCTGGAGCCCGGAGACCGACCGCACCTTGCCGAGCCGCTACGACGCCGAGGACCTCGCGGGCAAGGCGCGCTGTCGCACGGCCCTGCTCGAGCGCATGGAGGTCCAGGACCGAGCCGATCTCCCGGTCATCGGGGTCATTTCGCGCCTGACAGGACAGAAGGGCTTCGAGATCCTGCCCGACGTGCTCCCCGTGCTGCTGCAGCGCGACGCCGTACACCTGTGCGTGCTCGGGAGTGGCGAGGAGAAGTACGAGCGCTACTTCCAGTGGCTGCGCGACGCCTTTCCCCACCGCGTCGGCTTCTTCCGCGGGTACGACGAGGCACTCTCGCACCTGGTCGAAGCGGGCAGCGACCTGTTCTTGATGCCCTCGCGCTACGAGCCCTGCGGGTTGAACCAGATGTACAGCTTGCGCTACGGCACGATCCCCATCGTGCGGCGCACCGGTGGGCTCGCCGATACGGTGGAGTCCTTCGATCGCCGCACGGGGACGGGCACGGGCTTCGTGTTCGAGGCATTCGAGAGCCGCGCCGTCCACGCCGCGCTCGAGGAAGCGCTCGAGGTGTACGCCGACCGCGCCGCGTGGCGCGCGTTGATGCGCAACGCGATGCAGCGTGACTTCTCCTGGGAGCGCCAGGCGCAGCACTACGTCGAGCTCTACCAACGGATCCTCTCACCCTAGCAGCCGCCCCCCATGCACGTCCTCTTCGTCGAACCCGCCTTCCCGCGCAATCAGCGTGACTTCGTCCGGGCCCTCGCCGCGGTCGGCGCGCGCGTCACCGCGATCGGCGAGTCGCCCGCGTCCGGGCTGGACAGCGAGCTGAAGAGCTGGCTCCACGGCTACGAGCAGGTGCCATCCGTCACGCACGAGGAGTCCCTGCTCCAGACCGTGCAGCGCGTCCAGGAGCGCGAGTGGGTCGACCGCATCGAGGCGACGGTCGAGGCGCACATCCTGCCGGTGGCCAAGGTGCGGGAGAAGTGCTCGATCCCCGGCACGAGCGTGCGCACCGCGTTTCTGTGCCGCGACAAGCCCGCGATGAAGGACGCCCTACGCGAGGCCGGCGTGCCGTGCGCCCAATCGATCGGCGCGACATCGCTCGAGGAGGCGCGCGCTTTCGGCGAGGAGGCTGGCTACCCGCTGATCCTCAAGCCGCGCGACGCGGCGGGCGCCGCGGGGACCCACCGGGTCGACGACGCGGCCGAGCTCGAGAAGGCGGCGCAAGAATGCGGCCTGGCGGACGGCATGCCGACCGCGATCGAGGAGTTCGTCGAGGGTCACGAGGGCTTCTACGACACCCTCAGCGTCGACGGGGAGGTCGTGCACGAGTTCATCTCTCATTACTACCCCGGCGTCCTCGAGGCGATGCGCACGCGCTGGATCTCGCCTCAGATCCTCACGACCAACCGCCTGGACTCCGAGGCGTACGCCGAGGTCAAGGAGCTCGGCAAGAAGGTCGCCCTCGCGCTCGGAATCGAGACCTCGGCGACGCACATGGAGTGGTTCTACGGCCCCAAGGGGCTCAAGTTCAACGAGATCGGCTGCCGGCCTCCGGGCGTGCGCGTCTGGGACATCTACGGCGCCGCGAACGACCTGGACCTGTACGAGGAGTGGGCGAAGCTGCACGTCCAGGGGCGCACCGACGCGTGCGCCTCGCGCCGGTTCGCGGGCGGCATGATCGCCCTGCGCCCGGAGGGCGACGGTCGGATTCGGGGCTACGAGGGAATCGAGGAGGCGCTGGCCTTCTGCGGCGACGCGGTGATCGATCACCACTTTCCGCCCCCGGGCTCGCCGACCCAAGGCGTCGAGGGTGGCTACATGGCGAACGCCTGGATGCGCTTGCGTCACCCCGACTACGACGACCTGCGCAGAATGATGGATCGCGTCGGGGAGACCGTGGTCGTTCGGACCGAGCAGTAGGTCGGCCGCGAACGCGCCCGAGGGCCCGATTGCGGGCCCTCCGAGGGCTTGTCTCGAAGGGATCCACTCCCATCCGATCCGAAAGTCGGACATGACCCAACAGTCTTCACGCAGGGTGGCAAACTTGAGGTGCCACTCCTGCCCGACGAGGCCTGCTGCGAGAGCGCCGAACGATTCCGGCGTCCGCACGGAGCCCGACGAGACAGGGCCCCGACACGGAGGATCCGACGACCATGAATCACCGCTCTCATCTCGTTTTCGCTACGACGCTCGCCATCTCGGCGCTGGCCTCCCGGTCCGCGCTCGCTCAGTGCGAGCTGGACAAGCTCACGGCGACTGGCGCCGTGCAGGACACCCAGCTCGGCACACGCGTCGACCTCTCGGGTGACCGCTTCGTCGTCGGCGCGGAGGATCAGACCGCCTATATGTTCGCGCGCTTCGGGAACATGTTCGTCCAGGAGGACACGCTCACGCCGAACGGCGGCACATCGGGCAGCGAGTTCGGCCGCATCGTCGCGCTGTCGAGCGAATGGGCCGTGGTCGGCGACCCGAGCGATTCGACGCTGGGCACGAACGCCGGAGCGGCCTACGTGTACAAGCGCCAGGGCTCGAACTGGAGCCAGCTCGCGGTGCTGACCGCCCCCGACGGCGGGGCGAACCAGTTCTTCGGCTCCTCGGTCGACGTCCTGGGCGATACGCTCGTCGTCGGCGCCCCCCTCGCCCCTGGCGCGGGAACCAACGACGGAGCCGTTTACGCCTACGCGCGCGCGGGCAACAGCTGGAACTTCGAGGAGAAGATCCTGCCCAACCAGACCGACAGCCACCGTTTCGGA
This sequence comes from bacterium, assembly GCA_024226735.1. Taxonomy (GTDB): domain Bacteria; phylum Planctomycetota; class UBA1135; order UBA1135; genus JAAELL01. Next base: position 18,397 of record JAAELL010000414.1, read on the forward strand.
ACGGCCGTTTCGCTCAGTGGTCTCGCGCTCGCCGTGGGTTCGCCGCTCGACAACAACGGATCCGACCCCGCGGGTGCGTGCTACATCTTCCTCGATGCCGGCAGCACGTGGACCGAGTTCAGCCGGATCGCCCTCACAGGCGGCGGCGGGATCGGGATCGATGAGTTCGGCACGAACGTCGCTCTCGCGGGCGACCTCGTCGTCATCGCGCGCAACTTGCCCGGAACGACCTACATCTTCGAGCGCAACGGCACCTCGTGGCTCCTCGAGCAGACGGTCAACCTCCCCGCTGGCGACGCGATCTCGATCTCGGGGAACAAGGTCCTGATCGGCAACAACTCCGACGACTTCATGGCGAGCAACGCCGGCGTCGCGGTGATCTGGGAGCAGACCGGGAACAGCTGGAACGAGGCGCTGCGCTTCTACGCGAGCGACCCGAACCAGAACGACCGCTTCGGCAGCGCGGTCAGCATCGCCGGAGCCGCCGCGGTGGTCACGGCCCCGTTCGACGACGGTGCCGCCAACAATGCCGGGGGCGCCTACTCCTTCGTCGTGATCCCCGTCCCCCAGACCGATTGCAACAGCGACGGCCGACCCGATCAGTGCGAGCTCACCTTCTTCGGCGCCCAGGACTGCAACGGCAACGGAGCCCTCGACGAGTGCGACGTCAGCTCGGGCAGCTCGGCGGACGTCAACCAGAACGGCGTCCCGGACGAGTGCGAGGTGATCGGCACGAACTACTGCATGGCGAACGACAACTCGACGGGTAACCCCGCGATCCTGTTCGGCTTCGGCAGCGAGGCGGTGTTCCACAACGACCTGGACCTTCTGACGGTCGACGCGGCGCCGAATCAGTTCGGCTACTACCTGATGTCGATGAACCAGGGGTTCGTCCCGCTGTTCGGCGGCAGCCAGGGCAACCTGTGCCTCGCCTTCCCGATCGTGCGCTACTCGAGCGACATCCTGTTCTCCGGACCCAGCGGGCGCATGCTGTTCTCTCCCGACTTCCAGAACCTGCCGAGCATGACCGAGTTCGTGCCGGGGCAGAGCTGGAACTTCCAGTGCTGGTACCGCGACATCAACCCGGCGTTCACCTCCAACACGTCCGACGGGCTCCAGATCAACTTCTCGGCGGCGATCGGCCCCGAGGTCCAGTTCGAGGAGCCGTCGCAGGCCCTCGACGAGGTCACGACGATGCTCGAGATCCCGATCACCCTGTCCGAGCCCGCGGGTCTCGACATCGAGATCCCGTGGTCCGTCAGCGGCTCGGCGATCCACGACGTCGACTGGCGCGTCGAGGAGGCCAACCCGTTCGTGATCCCCGCCGGTACGGCCGTGACCTCGATGTCGGTCCTGATCGTCGGCGACGGCGTCTGCGAGCTGGACGAGACCGGCATCATCTCGATGGGCACGCCGACGAACGCCGAGCTCGGGCTCAACGACGAACACACGATCAACATCATCGGCTCCCACGGTGAGGTCGAGCCCAACGACACGATCGGGCAGGCGAACCTCGTCGGAACCGTCATGCCGGGCTCGACGTGCACGATCCTCGGGAACGTGGACGTCATCGGCTCGAGCGACGACGTCGACATCTTCCGCATCGAAGCGACGGCGGCGACGCTGCTCGACTTCACGCTGACGCCGGCCCACCCCGGCGCTGACGTGGTGCTCTCCCTGACGGATGAGTTCGGACTGGCCCTGCAGGGCCACAACTCGAACGGACCGGGCGGCCCCGAGACGGGCCAGCGCAACGTCGCGTCCGGCGACATCATCCTCTTCCAAGTGCTGACGACCGGAAGCCCAACCGACTACGAGCTGATCATCTCCGGCTCCTGAGTCAGCAACATTCGGCCCTCGCGCTTCGGCGCGGGGGTTCCCCGTCCCACCGCGAGTCCGCCCCAGGCGAGCGAGAGAAAGGCATAGCCATGCGAATTCGGAATCTACTGAACCAGCGCGTCCTGCACCTCTTCAGTCCACTCGTGCTCTTGTCGCTCGCGCCGGCTACGCACGCTCAATGCCAGCTCGACAAGCTCATCGCATCCGACGGCGGTCCATTCGCGCGCTTGGGAAAGGCGAGCTCTCTTTCCGGTGACCGAATCCTGCTCGGCTCCGACGTCGAGGCCGCCTACGTGTTCTCGCGCATCGGCAACCACTTTCAGGAAGAGGACAAGCTCGAGGCGAGCGGGGGCACGTCCGGAGCGAACTTCGGCGGTGCCGTCGGCCTGTCGGACGACTGGGCCGTCATCGGCGACTCGAGCGACACGACCAACGGCGCCAACAGCGGCGCGGCGTACGTCTTCAAGCGTCAAGGCGGCACGTGGGTTCAGTTCCAGAAGTTGACGGCTCCGGACAGCGCCGCAGCGGACTTCTTCGGATACTCGGTCGCAATCACGGGCGCGAACACGATCGTGGTCGGCGCGATCAACGCGGACGGCACGGGCAACCGCATCGGAGCCGCCTACGCCTACGCCCGCGCGGGCAACAACTGGAACTTCCAGGACAAGATCGAGCCCTCCTTCTCCGACGCCATCTTCTTCGGCTTCTCCGTCAGCCTCGACGGCAACGCCGCGATCATCGGCTCGCCGGACGACGACAACGGACTGCAGGTGCGCGGCGCCGCGTACGTCTTCGTCCGCCAAGGGGTGAACTGGGTCGAGCAGGCGCGCCTGGTCCGCAACGGGCCCTCGATGGGCCTGGATGGCTACGGCACGAACGTCGCCCTCTCGGGCGACGTGATCGTCATCGCGCGGGAAAACCCGGGCCGCACCTACGTCCTGGAGCGCAGTGGTCCCAACTGGGCCGACGGTGCCATCATTCCGGTCCCGGCCGGAACCGCGATCTCGATCTCGGGCCACCGCGTCATGGTCGGGCACAATGCCGACGACACGATGGGCAACAACGCCGGTGTCGCGATCCTGTGGGAGCGCAATGCTCCGTTCAACTGGAGCGAGACGCTGCGCTTCTTCGCCCAGGACCCCGCCCCCAACGACCGTTTCGGGACGACCGTCACCTTGGCCGGAGACGCGGCTGTCATCACCGCCCCGTTCCACGACATCGCGGGGAACGATGCTGGTGCCGCCTACATCTTCTCGTCCGTCGCCGTGCCGGTCAGCGACTGCAACTCGAACGGCATCGCCGACGACTGCGAGCTTCTGACAGGCATGGGCCAGGACTGCAACTCGAACGGTATCGTCGACGACTGCGACATCTCTTCCGGTTTCTCGACCGACGCCAACGAGAACGGCGTGCCCGACGAGTGCGAGGCGCTCGGCGGCAACTACTGCTCCGCGAACGACAACTCGTCCGGGATGTCCGGCGAGATCCTCGCGTTCGGCAGCCTGGACGTGTTCCGCAACGACCTGGACCTCCTGGCACGCGATCTGCCCCAGAACCAGTTCGGCTACTACCTGATGTCGCAGACCCAGGGATTCCTCCCGCTCTTCGGCGGCAGCCAGGGCAACCTCTGCCTGGCCTTCCCGATCGTTCGCTTCTCGCAGAACATCTTGTTCTCCGGACCGGCGGGCCGCATGGTCTTCGCTCCCGACTTCGCGAATCTGCCCAACATGGCGACGTTCCTGCCGGGCGACAGCTGGAACTTCCAGTGCTGGTTCCGCGACGTCAACCCGGGCTTGACGTCGAACACGACCGACGGCGTGCAGGTCACCTTCTCGGGCGAGATCGGGCCGGTGATCGAGTTCGACCAGACGGCTCAGGCGATCGACGAGGTCACGGCCCAGTTCGAGGTCCCGATCCTCGTCTCGGATCCGTCCGCGTTCGACATCGTCATCCCCTGGTCGCTCGGCGGCACAGCGACCGATCAAATCGATTGGCGTGTCGAGGAGACCAACCCGTTCATCATCTCCCCGGGCGCCGAGACCGCTTCGATGACGGTAACGATCTTCGGAGACGGCGTGTGCGAGCTCGACGAGACCGCGATCATCACGCTCGGCGCGCCGACGGGAGCGACCCTCGGCGCCGACTCGGAGCACACGATCACGATCCGCGGCGCCCACCTGGAGACTGAGCCGAACGACACCGTCGGCCAAGCCAACTTCGTCGGCAACGTCGAGCCCGGTTCGATGTGCGACATCTTCGGCAACGTCAACCTACAGGGCTCGATCGACGAGATCGACGTGTTTCGGGTCGACGGCAACAGCCCCGCGACGCTCGACTACACGCTGACGCCCAGCGCGGCGACGGCCGACGTCGTCCTGTCGCTGACCGACGAGTTCGGGGTCGCCCTGCAGGGGCACAACAGCGGCGGCGCCGGTCAACCGGAAAGCGGATCGTACGCGATCGGAGCGGGCGAGATCGTGCTGTTCCACGTGTTCACATCGGGCACGTCGACGGACTACGAGCTCGTCATCAACGGAAGTTGATCCGACACGCCCGACTCCATTTCGCAGCAAACACGAGCGGCGGGCGGCGGCATTCCTAGGGAGAAGCCGCGCCCGCCGCTCGCGTTGCGCAATCGAGAGAACTCGCCTACCTTGAAGGCCCGGCAGTTTCCGAGTCACTCCTCGAGAGAGAGACATACAAGAATGAACAGGCTGTTCCTCCCGGCGCTCGCAGTCGTTTCGGTTTCCCTCCCGGCCTCGCCCGCTCGCGCGCAGTGCCAGCTGAGCGTGACCCAGGCCCTCGACGGCGCGGCCGGCGACCGCTTCGGTTGGGCGATCGACCTGGCTCAGGATCGATTCGTCGTCGGGACGATCTCCGGCAAGGCGTACATCTTCGTCCGCACTGGACTGGCGTTCGAGCAGGAGACACGGCTCGATCCCATGGGCGGCACGGCCAGCGCCGAATACGGGCGCGCCGTCGCCATCTCGCCGAGCTTCGCGGTCGTCGGGGACACGCTCGACGACGGTGGCGCCAACGGCGGCGCGGTGTACGTCTTCGAGCGCTCCGGCACAACGTGGACTCAGGTGCAGAAACTGAACGGCTCGGATGCGATGCCAGGCTATCGGTTCGGCAGCGCGGTCGACATCGCGGGCGACACGATCGTGGTCGGCGCCAATGTCGGCAACGCCGCCTACGTGTTCGTCAACAACGGCGGAACCTGGATGGAGCAGAGCAAGCTGATCCCGAGCTACATGGACGCCGGGCTCTTCGGCAACGCGGTCTCCATCGACGGCGAGTCGGCGATCATCGGCTCGCCACGCGACGACAACTTCCCCCTCCCCGAGGGCGCCGCCTACGTGTTCACGCGCTCGGGCAGCGTGTGGACCGAAGAGGAGCGCCTCACCGCGCCCGGCCAAGGACAGTTCCTGGACGAGTACGGCACCAACGTCTCGATCTCGGGGGACATCGCGGTGGTCGCACGCCAGAACCCGGGGACCACCTATCTCTACGAGCGCGTCGGCACCAACTGGGGCCAGGCCGCGGTCTTCGCCGTGCCCGCCGGTGACGCGATCTCGATCTCCGGCACCCGCGTCGCGATCGGCTTCAACGCGGACGACACGATGGGCACGAACACAGGCGCGGCGCTCGTGTTCGTGCGCCAGATGAACGGCACGTGGATCGAGCGGCTGCGGCTGTTCGCCGACGAGCCGGCACCACTCGACCGTTTCGGGACCTCCGTCCAGCTGACGGGGACAGCCCTGGTCGTGTCTTCGCCCTTCCGCGACGATGCCGGCTCGAACTCTGGTGCGGTTTACGTCTATTCGGTCTTGCCGCTACCCGACGTCGACTGCAACGACAACGGACAGCGCGACATGTGCGACCTGATGACGGGAGCGTCGCAGGACGCGAACGGCAATGGCCTGCCCGATGACTGCGAGGGGCCGTACTGCGAAGGCGAGCTCAACTCGACCGGCGCCCCCGCAACGCTCGTGGTCAGCGGCGACACCGATCCGCTCCTGAACGACTTGACCCTCGACGTCACGGGGCTTCCCGCGGACCAGTTCGGGCAGTTCCTGATGTCCCCGCACGCCAGCTTCGTCGTCGGCCCCGGCAACTCCCAGGGCAACCTGTGCCTAGGCCTGCCGATCGCACGCTTCGCAAACGACATCCAGTTCTCCGGACCGGCGGGCACCGTGTCGTTCTCGCCCGATTTGACAGACCTGCCGAATGGCAGCTCAGTGTCGGCGGGTGAGACGTGGAAGTTCCAGTTCTGGTACCGCGACCTGAACCCGCACTTCACCTCGAACCTCTCGAGCGCCTCGGCGTTCACGTTCGAGTAGTACCGAGCCCGCGCAATCCCCGCCAATTGGTGGGGATTGCGTGGGCTCGGTGCTACTCGAGGTTCGCCAGGATCGCGTCGGCGAAGGCCGTCGCGAGCGTTCGGTTGCCGCGCGCGTTCAGGTGCACCCAGCTCACGAGCACGCGCCGGTCCGCGTCGAGCGCCGTGATCCCGTCGACGAGCGGCAGCCCCTCCGCCCGGGACCAGATGCGTAGGTCCTGCATCAGGAGGTCGTGGGTGAGGAAGTAGAACTCGCGCGCAGTCAACGCGCGGGACTCCTCGAGCTTCGCGCAGACGCGGATGACCTCGTCGGCGTAGCTCACCCCCATCATCGATTCCTTGGGAACGAGGAACGACTTCGCCTGCTGGGTCGCGGGAATGAACTTGGCCCCGGCTTTCTCCGCCGCCACTCGCATGAGCTGCAGATTGCCGAGGAAGATGGCGCTGATCGACGACGCGTGGCTCTCGTAGTCCTCGCTCGAGAAGACCTCGATCCGCACCGGCAGGCGGTGATCGAGCATCGAGGCCAGCATGAAGCGGTTCTTCGTCAGGTCGATCAACGGGCGCAAGACAGACGCGCGCCGCACGCCGCCGCGATCGCGGGCGGCGAGGATCACGGGGCTGTCCTGGTCCGACGCGTCGTTGACTCCCTCGTAGAACGTCACGACGTCGGGCTGAAGCGGAACGCCCTCCTGCAGGAACAGCTCGACGAGCTGGTCCGTCTGGAGGTGTGGGATCCCGAGGTTGATCACCTCGAAGGTCCGACCAGCCGGGTCGCGGCTCGCGAGCTCCTGTTCGAGGTACACCGGGTACGTCTCGTCGTCGCGATCGGAATAGCCGAACGTCGACGACGCCCCCAGAGTCAGGACGCGCACGACACCCGGCGCCTTCGCGTCCTCCCAGTCCTTACCCCGGAAGCCGCGGGCATTGATCGTGACCTCGAACCCCTCGCCGGTCTCGCGGTCGTAGTCCCGCAGATCCTGGTGTGGGAAGTACTTGGTGTACGAGCCGATCTTGTTCTTGTGCTGCCCCGTGTTCGCCTCGGCGCGCCCGGAGACCTTCTGGCGATGCCAGGGCGTGCCGTAGAAGAGCACGTTGCGCCCCACCCGCCCCGCGTAGTAAACGCGGGCCGAAACCTCCAGGATCGTGAGCAACCCGAGGATCACGGCGGCGGACAGCAGTAGCTTGCGAACGATGCGGCGTTTGGGACGCTTGGGGGCCATCTCGCAAAGTGTAGCGCCCCGGTGGACCGAAGGCGCGGCACGAGCAAGCTCGGCCGGAGAAGCGGAGAATCTGCGCCGATCTGACCCTGGTCACGGATCCCGGCTAGCATGGACTCTCCGGCTCCCGCGACCCCTTCCCCCACCATGAAGACCGCCCTCCTCGCCTCGATTCTCGCCCTCCTCTCGATCCCCACCTTCGCGCCCGCGGCGCTCCAAGACGGCGAGAAGGGGTGGCGCGATCCGAGCCCCGAGCTGCGCAAGCACTGGGACACGATCGAGGGCAAGCCCGCCCCGTCCCTCGCCGGACTCTCGAGCTGGCTCAACACCGAGGCGCGCGCCTGGAAGGATCTGCGCGGCAAGGTCGTCCTGATCGACGCCTGGGCCTGGTGGTGCGCCCCGTGCAGGCGGTCGATGCCGCACCTCGAGGAGCTGCGCGCCAAGCACGCGGACAAGGGCTTCGTCGTCCTCGGTGTCCACTCGGCGTCGCGCTACGACTCGACCAAGATGCGCAACGCGATCGGCGAGATGAAGCTGCCCTGGGCGTTCGCCGTCGACCGCGAGCGCACGCTCTCGACCGCGCTCGGCACCAAGCTCCTTCCGACCTACTACCTCGTCGACCGTTCCGGAAAGCTGCGCGTCGCCGGCGTCAACCGCGAACGGGTCGACGATGTCGTCGCCGCGGTCGTCGCCGAACCTTGGGAGAAGAGTGAGGAGCCCGAGGCCAAAGTCGTCGAGGCCGTGGCGCCCGGCACGACCTGGCCCGCCTACGTCAAGAAGCCCCTGTACGCAGGAAAGGACCTGCGCGGCAAGCAGGCCCCCGAGCTCCAGGTCGAGAAGTGGCTCACCGACGCGCCCGACACCGAGGGCAAGACGGTCTTGATCGACTTCTGGGCCACGTGGTGTCCCCCCTGCCGCGAAGCGATCCCCCATCTGAATGACTTCCAGAAGAAGTTCGCGGACGACCTGGTCGTGATCGGGATCAGTGCCGAGCAACCCGCGACCGTCGAGCGCTTCATGAAGAAGACGGAGATGCAGTACGCGCAAGCGATCGACACCAAGGCACGCACCAAGGACGCCGTCGACGTGCAGGGCATCCCGCACGTCCTGCTCATCTCGAGCGACGGGATCGTGCGCTGGCAGGGCTTCCCCGAGTCGGAGGAGGACCGCCTGACCGAACAGGTCGTCGCTACCGTCGTCGCGCTCGACAAGGCGGCGCGCGAGAAGCCGAAGGATGAGCCCGACAAGAAGGGCGACCCCAAGAAAGGGGACGGCGAAGAGAAGCAGGGCGGCCTCTGAGAAGCGCGGCGGTCAGCGCCCTCCCGTAAGCGCACGAGTCTTGTCGGCGAGTCACCCATCCACACGCTCGAGACGTCGTCCCCCTTGTCGGGCAACGTGTTCCGTTCGGTGGCCAAGTACACGCCGATCTCGGGTTCTTTCCGCTGACGCGTAGGCCGCCTGCCCCGCGGACTGCGCCGCGCCGTCCGCGGGCGCCGCGTAGGCGTCCGGGAAGGTCGTGTCGAAGATCGTCTTGATCGCCTTGCCGATCAAGAGCGTCGACACGGCGCGCACTCCCTCGCGCTCGCCGTCGTAGACGAGCTCGACCTTGCCGCTGACCGCGGCCGAAGCACCGAGCAGGTCGGTGACGCGGGCGCAGGTGGCGTCCTCGGCAACGAGCAGCGCGCGGGATCCAGCGGATGACTAGCGCGTCGCCCTGCTCCCGGACCAGCCGCAGCCCCTGGGTCGAGATCGGCGCCAGCGGATCCTCCGACAGCTCGGTGGCCGCAATCGCCGGGACGAATGGATCGAGCAGGATGAAGCTGTGCCCCGAGAGGATCGCGTTGTGGACCTCGGGCAGGACAGTCTCGTCGAAACCGACGACACCCGGAAACGTCGGCTCCGCGCGCCGCAGCCGCTCGATCAGATTCTCGCGCAGCTCCCGGTGCACCGTCCTGGTGCGCCAACCCGATGCCGTCAATTCGCCAAGTGTCGTAGGACGAGTCATGGCGACAGGATAGGACGCCCTCGCTGGGCCTCCCTCCCGGCGGCGACTACAATAGCCGCCGATCGAGCCATGATGCACCCGCCCACCCCCCCTACGTCCACACCGCCGACCGCACGGGTCGTCGCGGACCGCCACGGTCGCGCGCTGCGCAACCTACGCATCTCGGTGACCGACCGCTGCAACCTGCGCTGCGGGTACTGCATGCCCGAGGAAGAGTACGTCTGGCTCCCCAAGAGTCGCGTCCTCACGTTCGAGGAGATCGAACGCCTCGTCAGCGCCTTCACCGAGATAGGCGTCGACCGCGTGCGTTTGACGGGTGGCGAGCCTCTGCTACGCCGGGACCTCCACAAACTGGTCGCGCGTCTCGCGCGGCATCCGCGACTGCGCGAGGTGGCTCTGACAACGAACGCGCTCCTGTTGACCGAACAGGCGCCGGAGCTGCGCGCGGCGGGCCTCAGTCGGATCACGGTGAGCCTCGACAGCCTCGATCCGAATCGGTTCCACGATATGACGCGCCGCAACGAGCTCGGCCGAGCGTTGGCCGGGGTCGAAGCCGCGAGCCGCGCGGGATTCGCGCCGATCAAGATCAACACGGTGCTGATGGCGGGCGTGAACGACAAAGAGCTCGACGCGCTGCTCGACTTCGCCCGCTCCGGCGGGCACGAGCTACGCTTCATCGAGTACATGGACGTGGGCGGCGCGACGCGCTGGAGCCCGGACGTCGTCGTCGACCGCGACGAGATCCTCGCGCGCGTCGCGGCCCGCCACGGCACGCCGCGCCCGCTCGCCGGCCGCGGCTCCGCCCCCGCCGACCGTTACACCCTTCCCGACGGCACGGTCTTCGGCGTCATCGCCTCGACGACGGCGCCGTTTTGCGGAGCGTGCGACCGGGCCCGCCTGACCGCCGACGGGCACTTCTACGCGTGCCTCTACGCCAAGAAGGGCTTTGATCTGGCGACCGCCCTACGCGAAGGGGCAACGGACGCGGAGCTGCTCGAGGTGCTCCGGGGCAACTGGCGCGCGCGCTCCGATCGCGGCGCGGAGGAGCGCCTTGGACTCGCCGACCGTACTCCGCTCGCTGGCCGAGCTGAGCTGGCGGACGATCCGCGGCTCGAGATGCACACGCGTGGGGGCTGAGCGGCGCTTTCCGCACGCGTCCGTCCGCGGTCGCTGGCCGCCTGACTTTCTTACCGACGTCCTCAGTCGATCCGCGCTCCGCTCTCGTACGTTCCGGTCCGCAAGTCGACCCGACCGTCGAAGTCGAAGAACTCCCACGCCCCCTCGCGGCACCCACGCACGTAGCGGCCGGTCTGCATGACCTGGCCGTTCGAATACCACAGGGTCCAGACGCCGGACGGCTCCCCGCCGTCGTAGATCGCCTCGATCTTCGGATCGCCGGTGTCGTGCCAGCCGCGCCAAATGCCGATGCGCGCGCCCTCCTCGTACTGGCCGCGCAGGTGCACGTTGCCGCTGCGGTGGCGGTGCACCCAGTCGCCGGACGGCTCGTCCTCTTCGTACTCGCCCTCGCTCTTGACGGCCCCGTTCTCCCACCACTCGATCCAGAAGCCGATGCGCATGCCGGCCCGTTCGTACCCTTGGGCACGCCTCGCGCCGCCAGCGTAGCGCTCGAGACGCCGCGCCCGGGCGTCGTCGTTCGCCCCTTCGCCCAGCGGGTTGCCGCCCTCGAGCGACGGACCCGACGGCGGGTCGGCGGACGCCGCGTCGCGTCGTCCGGTTCCCGCGATGCCCTCGCCCATCGGCCCACTGCCCGTCGGAACGAGATCGAAGATGCCGGGATCGCGCTTCTCCTCAGGCCCCATGCGGGACACGAGCTCGTCGACGGCGCCACGGGCCATGTCGCCGCCGGCGTCGGCGCGCTGGCGCCGCTCGCCAGCATCGATGTCGTGGAAGCTCAGGTTCCACGCCAGAATCAGCGCCGAGAGAAACAGCACCGTGTAGAGCGGCAAGCTCTTCATGTACTGCGCCCCTCTCGCGGTTCACGCGGGGTCGCCGGACGGCGGGATAGCGGTTCTGTGGAGTGCATCGGGCAGGCGCCTTGGGATTGCGCGCGTCAGTGTTTCTCGCGGTCTCGATTCCGCTGTCGTAGGGCGTCCTGGGAGCCACCTGGTGGCATCGCTGCCAGTTGGGCCTCGCGTTCCGCGGTCTGATTCCGCAGCTCAGCGAGGAGCCCGTCCGCCAAGGCGTCGAGAGCTCGCCCTTCCAAATCCAGGCCACGCAAGACGCCATCCGCGGCGATCACGAACGTCGACGGGTAGTGACGGATGCGCCAGCCCCGCGCGGCGGCTCCACCACCCGCCGGCTCGGCTGCCTGGGTCCATGTGACTTGCCTGCGCTGCAGGCCCCGGCGCAGGAGGCCGCGCGGCGTTCCGACATGGACACCGATCATCGAGAAGCGCTCGTCCCACAAGCGCTCGACAAGCTGCTGCTCGTGCTCCAGCCGCGCTTCGTCCGCATCGCTGAAGCTGTTCCAAAACCGTACGACGACCACCTGGCCCCGGTAGTCGGACAGGCGGATCTCGTTGCCCGCCCCGTCGTGCGTCACGAAGTCGGGCACCTTGGCGCCGACCGAGAGATTTTCGAGGTACCACTGGTCCTCGCGCGCAGCGCGGGCCGCCGCGCTGGAGGCGTAGTGTAACCGCAACGCCGCGTACAGCTCGCGCGCCTCCGCGCGCCGACGCATGTCTTGCACGCGCCGCGCGTCGCGCAGGCGAGCGCGGGCGAGCAGAATCCGCGCGCGTAGCTCGTCATCGGTCGCGCGGCGATCGAGCTCGAGGTACAGCTCGTCCGCGCGCTCGCGGCCCAGGAGCTCGGCGCTGCGTGTACGCAGGCGAACGAGGAACGCGTCGCGTTCCGCGGCCGGAGCGTCGGCGTGCAGCTCGATCCAGCGCAGGTGCAGCGCCTGCAGCGCCGTGCGCGCCTCGATGGCGAGCTCGCCCGTTGGGTTCACTGGGTTCACTGGGTTCACTGGGTTTGCCGGGTTCACCGGCCCACCGTCGCGGACGGGGAAGTTCTGGATGCACCACAGCGTCGCCTCACGCGAGCCGCCGTCGGACCGCTTCTTCGCGGCTGCGAAGCGCTCGCGGCGCTCGCTCGCTCCAAGATCGACATCGTCGCCGCCGTTGGCATGACCCTGCACCGCGACGTCCGCGCGCGCCCCCACTGAGTCGCGCGCGCGAAGGTCGTCGGCGATCTCCGCGAATGCCCCCGACGCCGGCAAGAGCCAGGACGCGAGGAGAGCCGACCGCAGCGTGGGGCTCAATTGCATGCTTCTACGAATTCCTCCGAATAACGATTTCCCTGCGAGTGCGACCCGTGCCGTCGCCGCGCTCGAGGGAGGGCGCGCGATGTCCCTCCCCAATTATTTAGATCCTGGAGCCTCGCGGGGCTACGGGTTTTCGAATGAAACCGCCCATTGCCGGATCGTCATGTAACGCGGAGGCGCGGGTATCGCCGGAACGACACCCGCGCCTCCGCGGTCTCGGCGCGAGCTGCGCCTTCCGGACGACCGTGATCGGTCTACAGGAACACGACCTCGAGGCCGTTGCTGAAGTTGGAAGTGGTCGTCGGGTTCTGATCCCGGTGCCAGCACTGGAAGTACCACGACTGCCCGGGCATCACGGCCTGAACGGGGTTGGTCGGCATCACCGTCATGTCGATCGTCGCGCTGATCGTACCGTCCGTCCCCGAGAAGCCGACCAGGGCAGGCTGGTTGAAGCGACCGGTGTCGCCCCCCAGACAGAAAATGCCCTGGCTCATCCCGGGATTCGGGAAGAACCCCGGCGTGCGGCTGCAGATGAAGAAGCCGAACTGGTTGAACGGCATATCGACAGCGACGAGCGTGACGTCGTTGGCGCTCGCCTGGTCGGAGCCGAAGGCGAGGATCGTCGTCGGGATGCCGCGCGAGTGCGGGATCGCGGGATCGCAGTACGCCGTGCCGATCTGGGGCGAGCTGCAGTCGACGAGGCCGGCACGCAACACGAGGTAGAACGAGGCGTAGGGCACGTCCTGCGGAGTCGCCGGTCCGCTCGGGTTGCTGTAACCCCCGAAGTCGTAGCAGCCCGGCCCACCGACCAGCGTCGGATCGTCGGTCCACCACTGGTCGTCGGTCCCCAGCCCCGTGTTGCGGGTCTCGGCCGGAAGGTGGTAGTAGGTCCCTGACCCGCGGTTCATCACGCCCGGCGTGTGGGACGGGTCGCCCGCCATGATCGCGCCGACCGTGGTCGCGCCGCTCGTGCTCTGGTAGCCCCATCCGAACGAATCGAGAGCGACGTCGTCGTCCCAGCCCGGGTTCAGGCTGCCGCCGTCGCCCTGGATGCAGAACTCCGACCCGCCGCTGAGGTCGATCGTGACCGTGAAGCACTGCACCGAGCCATTCGACGATCCCGGCAGCCCGCTGGTCGGAATCGTCGCGATCAACGTCGTCGTCGGGCCCGCGGGGTCGGTGCAGGGCACGAACGAGTCGTAGAACGTGAACGTGAAGGCCTCGGACGGGGCGTCGGTGCAGTACGAGAAGTCGAAGCTCTTGATCTCGTAGAACTCGCGGTTCGCGCCGACGCTGAAACCACCGGCGTTCGCATCCGTCGCGAGCACACCGGAGTCGACGTTGAGGAAGCCCATCCCCGTCGTGTTGAAGTGCCCGCTGAAGGCGTCGTTCGCGTAGACGACGTCGCCGCCACCGAGGTACCCGCCAGGGCCCTGGGCGGACGCCTGCAACAGCGTGCCGGTCGCGACACGGTAGACGCCGGCGTTCTGCGGCGTCCCGGAATACGGTTGGAAGGTCGGGGTCTGCGCCACGGCGGACGCGGTGAGCGCCGAAGCGAGGGTGAGCCAAATGGTCGAGCGGAGCACGGGTCGATTCCTTGTTGAGGGGTCCCCTATCGAGACGTCTTCGAGACTGGGGACACAGGTCCAGGGAACGCGGGAGCGCACCCAGAATCCATCAAGAGTGCGCTATCCATATCATATTAAGGTACGCCACGATCGGGAGGGCGTCAAAGGCGCCCGGTACGGAGTTCCCCTGGTCGACCCGATCGTCACGTTGGAACGCGGGCGCCGCTCTCGGGATCGAACCAGTGCAGCCGCTCGGGGCGCGGACGCAGGCGCAGCCTCTCCCCGCGCTCGGTCGTCACGTGTCCTTCGCACGCGAGGGTCAAGCGCACGGGTCCAAGTGCGCAGACGAGCTGGGTACTCGTGCCCAGTCGCTCGACGTCGATCACCTCCGCCTCGCTGCCGTCCGCGCCGATCTCGATGTCGTGCGGGCGCACGCCGAGCACGAGCGGCCCGGCGGGCGCCGCCGTCGGGAGCCGCAGCGTCCCGGCCTCGAACACACCGTCGCGCGCCACCCCGGCGACGAGGTTCATCGGCGGACTGCCGATGAAGCCCGCGACGAAGCGCGCCGCCGGCCGTTCGAAGACCTCGAGTGGATTCCCCACCTGTAGGATGCGCCCGCTCTCGAGCACGCACACGCGCGAGCCGAGCGTCATCGCCTCGGCTTGATCGTGAGTGACGTAGAGCGTCGTGATCCCGAGCCGCTCGTGCAGCGCCCGCAGCTCGCCGCGCATCTCGCCGCGCAGCTTGGCGTCGAGGTTCGAGAGCGGCTCGTCGAAGAGGAACACGCGCGGATTCCGCACGATCGCACGGCCGACCGCGACGCGCTGCATCTGGCCGCCCGAGAGCTGTGCCGGCTTGCGCTTCAAGAGCTCCGTGAGCCCCAGGAGCTCCGCCGTCTCGGCGACCCGCCGACGGCGCTCGGCGCGCGCCACGCCGGCGAGCCTCAGGGGAAAGGCGAGGTTCTTGGCCACGCTCATGTGCGGGTAGAGCGCGTAGTTCTGGAACACCATCGCGACGTCGCGCTGGCCCGCCTCGAGCCCGACGACGCTCTCGCCATCGAAGCGCACGTCCCCCGCGCTCGCCTCGACGAGCCCCGCGACGATGCGAAGCAACGTCGATTTCCCGCAGCCGGACGGGCCGACCAGGACGAGGAACTCGCCCGCGGCGACCTCGAGGTCGACCGCGTCGAGGGCGACCGTGCCGCCCGTGTAGCGCTTGCTGATCCCGGTGAGCTCGACGCGTGCCATAGTCGTTCGAAAGCCTTACCCCTTGGTCGCGGCGACGCGCACGCCGCGCAGAAACACGCGCTGGGTGAAGAAGTACACGAGGATGCAGGGCGCCACGACGACCGTGGCCGCGGCCATCATGTGCTCGACCGCCGTGTTGTAGGTCTGATGGAAGCCGGCGAGGGCCAGGGTCAGCGTCCGCTTCTCAGGCGAGGACAAGTAGATCAACGGCGCCCAGAAATCGTTCCACGTCGCGAGGAACGTGAAGATCGCCACCGTCGCGAGCATCGGCCGCGCGAGGGGCAGGAAGACGCTCCAGTACGCGCGCAGCGGCGAAGCACCGTCGACGCGCGCTGCCTCCGAGAGCTCGCTCGGCAGCGACAGGAAGTACTGGCGGAACAGGAAGATGAAGAACGGCGCCCCACCCAGAACGGTCGGCAGAATGAGTGGATAGTAGGTGTCGACCGCCCCCATCCAGCGGAACAACAAGAAGCGCGGGATCGCCGTCACGTGGTCGGGCAGCATCATCGTCGCCACGACGAGCAGGAACAGGCCGTCGCGCCCACGGAACTCGAGGCGCGCGAACGCAAAGCCCGCGAGCGAGCAGCACGCGAGCTGACCGACGATCGACAGTACGGTCACGAGCACCGTGTTGAACAAGAGGCGCCGAAAGTCCCCCATGCGCTCCAGCGCCCGCGCGTAGTTCTCGAAGTGCACCGCCCCGCCCAAGGCGAGCGGTGACTCCGACAGCCCGTGGCCCTCGGCGTGCAGCGACACCTCGATCATGTACAGGAGCGGCACGGCGAACACGAGCCCCGCCGCGACGAGCGCGATGCGCCGTCCAGTCGTCGCACTCATCCGCGCGCTCTCCCCGCGTAGTGCACCCAGTGCCGCGCGCTCGCGAGCAGCGTCAGCGAGAGCACGCCGAGGATCACGAACAGGACCCAGGCGATCGCCGACGCGTAGCCCATGTCGAGGTGCCGAAACCCCGACTCGTACAGGTACAAGACGAGGAAGCGCGAGGCGTCACCCGGTCCGCCCTGGGTCATGACGTACGGCTGCGCGAACACCTGGAACGCGGCGATCGTCCCCGTCACCAGGTTGAACAAGACGACCGGCGTCAGGGCCGGGAGGATGACGTGCCAGAACCGCCGCCACGGCCCGGCGCCGTCGACGCGCGCCGCCTCCTCGAGCGCGGGGTCGATCGCCTGCAGAGCAGCGAGGAAGACGAGCATCTGCGCGCCGATCCCCCACACCGCCATCAGCGCGAACGCGGGCACGACCGCGTTCGGCTCGCGCAGCCACGCGACGCCCGCCGCGCCGAAGGCACGCAGCTGGCGGTTGATCAGTCCATCGTCGGCGTCGAACACGAAGCGCCACACGGCCGCGACGATCACCGGCGAGAGGATCGCCGGCACGTAGCACGCCGTGCGCACGATGCCCGCCAGCGTCGAGGGAGAGCGCAAGAGCAGCGCCAGCGCGAGCGCGACGACAAGCCCCGCGGGGACCGCGAGCGCGGCGTACGCCGCCGTCGCCGAGAGCGAGGCGTGGAACGTGGGATCGGATGCGAGCCGCGCGTAGTTGGCCCCGCCGACGAACCCCATGTCGCCGAAGGGCCGCAGCGGTGACCACTCGCAGAGCGACAGGACCAGCGACACGACCGCCGGCCCGAACAGGAAAGCCACGAAGCCGAGGGCCCAGAGCGTGATCATCCCGTACGCGTGCCGCTCCTCGCGCGCGCGCGCCGCCGGCGGGGCCGGTCCGCGCCGCGCCAGAAAGACCGCCCCCAGGGCGAGGAGCGAGACGGAGAGCGCCAGCGCCATCGCGCCGCTAGGTAGCCGCCGCCGCCCGTGCCGCGCACGCTCACGCCCGAGGAACGCGTCGGTCTTCGCCGCCATCGCGCGCGCCCCCGCCGCGGCGCTGGTCGCACCCGTCAGGAGCACCCCCTCGAGCTCGGCCTGGCACAGAGACTCGATCTTGCGCCAGTTCGCGAGCGGCGGCATGAAGCGCGCGTCGTCCATCACGTCGAGGAAAACCTCGACGCTCGGGGGGGCGGCGGGGTTCGCGAGAAAGCTCTCGGAGCGGGCGGCGGCGACGAGTCCCGGAACGCCGTTGCCGATCTCCGCCATCAGTTGCTGGTAGCGCATGCCGCACAGCACTTCGCGCAGGAACGCGTAGGCGAGCTCGGGCTCGCGCGCCGTGCGCGGAACGACGTAGATCCCCATCGCCACCGACGTCGCCGCCCGCTCCCCGCGCGGCAAGGGCAGCACGTCCCACGCGAATGCGTCGATGTGCTGGAAGCGGTAGGTCTCCCAGTAGCCGACGGGTCCGTAGAAGAGGGCGCGACCGGCCTGGAAGAGGCCTTGACTGAGCTGGCCGGCGAACGTCGCATCGAACGACGCGACGCGCTCCTCGAACAGGAGCTCGCGCAGGAAAGCGAGCGCCCCGGCAAAGCCCGGCTCGTCCATGCGCGAGCGCGTCCCCCCCGCGTCGAGCAGCTCGCCGCCGTTCTGCCACACCCACGGCACGACCGCCTGCAGCCACTGGGTCAACGAGATCCCGAACTCGTCCGTGCGCCCGTCCCCGTCGGTGTCCCGCGTCCCGGCGCGGGCGAGCGCGAGAAAATCCTCCCAGGTCCAGTCCGCGCCGGGCGCCGCCAGTCCGGTCCGCGCCAAGAGGTCGCGGTTGACGTACATCACGTACGGCGTGAACGTCTGCGGCAGCCCGAACAAGTGCTCCTCGGCGTCGCGGCACGCCGCGAGCGGGGCGCTGAAGATCGAGCTCGGATCCCAGCCCACATCCGCGTCGAAGTGCGGCTGCAGGTCGAGCAGCGCTTCCTCGGCGAGAAACGCCGCGGCCTCGGTCACGTCGATTCGAATCAGGTCGAGCGGCAGGTCGCCCGCCAGCATGAACTTGACCTTGTCCTGCGTTCCCGACGCACCGCCGAGGCTGAGGAGCTCGACGCGCACGCCGGCGTGGCGCGCCTCGAAGTCCCGCGCAAGCTCCTCGAGCACGGGCCACGAGACGAGCGTCGCGTCCTCGACGAGGGCGGTCAACGTGCGCTCCTGGGCCGCCGCCGGCTGGAGCATCAACGCGACCGTGAGGAACGAAGCCGCCGCGAACATGGGCCCGAGACTGGCCGAGCCCGCGCTCCGCATCAAGGACAGAAGGCGATGCTCAGCGCGTCCGACAGATTCGACCCGCTGCCGCCACCGACCGTCGTGTCCCGGTACCAGAGTTGGAAGTGCCAGATCGACCCCGGCAGCACCCGTCCCGCGCCGCCGCCGAGCGGAGGCTGAGTGAGGTCGAGCGTCCGCGCGGTCGCGCCGGCGGGATCGCTGAACACCGGACGAGGCAGCCGGAAGATCCCGGCCGTCCCGGGCGCCACGCACAGGAATCCGTCACCGAGCGGAACGCGTGTCGCGTCCGGCCCGTAGCACAGGATCCCGAAGCGTCCCGGCGGAAGACCGGCGGCGACCACCGTGTAGGTGACGGCTGGGTCGTCGACGAACCGCCCGACGCCATCGGCGTCGAGCGGCAGGGGCTCGGCCGTGTCGCCGTCCGTGTCGATGTCGAGCACATCGGCCGTCACCCACACGAAACGGTGAAGCCCCATGTAAAGAATCGATTGGGCACGGGCCACTCTCGAGGCCCCACCACACATGAGCAGCAGGAGAAAGGCACTTCGCATGGGAAACGGCCCCCGACACGGCCCCCGCAAAGCCGCAAGCGCGTGCGCTCGTCACTAGCAAGAAGCCAGATTGCCGGAGTGCCAGATTGCCGGAGTGCCAGATTGCTAGAGTGAGTGCATGCGCAAGATCCTCGCTCCCCTCACGCTCGTCGTGGCCGCACCGTGTTCCGCGCAGTGGTCGACCGCCACGCTCTCCGAGGCGCGTGCGTGGTTCGCCGCGGCGAGCGCGCACGACCTCGCCGTCTTCGCCGGCGGCTTCCAGGGCACGAGCCAGAGTGACGTCGCGGACATCTTCGACGTGTCGACGCTGACCTGGTCGACGTCGGTGCTGAGCGAGCCGCGCTCACGGCTCGCGGCGGCGAGCGCGGGCGACTTCGCGATCTTCGCCGGCGGACGCTCGGAGACGGGGATCAGCGACCGGGTCGATCTCTACGACGGCATCACGCGCAACTGGTCCGCCGCCTCGCTCTCGCAGCGGCGGATGGCGCTCGCGGGCGTCGGCGTCGGGCGCTTCGCCGTATTCGCCGGCGGTCAGACGGACGCGGCCCAATCCGTCATCGCCTCGGACGTCGTCGACCTCTACGACTCGACCGCCGGCACCTGGAGCGTGCACACGCTCTCGCTCGCGCGCTACAACCTGACCGCCACGCGCGTCGGGACGCGCGCCTACTTCGCGGGCGGCTTCGTCGACGGGTCCGACCTGCCTTCGACGCGCGTCGACGTGTTCGACTCCCAGACGGGTGCGTGGTCGACCGAGGAGCTGCCGAGCGCCAGCGCTCAGCTCGCCGCGACCGCGTCCGGCTCGCTCGGCTTCTTCGGCGGCGGCATCGACGGCGCCGCGATCGCGGACCTCGGCGTGTTCGACAGCCAGAGCAGCACGTGGACGAGCGCAGCCCTGTCGCAGGCGCGCTACGACCTGTCCGCGGCGACCGCGGGCGACTTCGCACTGTTCGCCGGCGGCGTCACGAACGCTTCGCCCGACTTCACCTCCGACGTCGTCGACGTGTACAACGCCCGTACGGACACGTGGTCGACCAGCCGGCTCGGCGTCGCGCGCTACTTGATGGCGACGACGAGCGTCGGGTCGGTCGCGGTGTTCGCCGGCGGCTTCCACACGAGCGTCGGCGCCGTGCCGAGCGACCACGTCGACCTCTACTGGGGCGCCCAGGGCAACGCCTCGTGCGGCCCCGCCTTGCCGAGCTCGACCGGCGCGCCGGCCGAGATGCTCGTGCAGGGCGCACCCACGCCCGGTGCCACGTGGACGTTGACCGCGCACTTCCTGC
Source organism: bacterium (assembly GCA_024226735.1). Lineage (GTDB taxonomy): Bacteria > Planctomycetota > UBA1135 > UBA1135 > JAAELL01. Next base: position 38,854 of record JAAELL010000414.1, read on the forward strand.
CGCAGAACGAGTTCGGGTTCTTCCTCACCGGTCAGACCCCGGCGTTCTTCGCTCCGCCGGGCAGCCAGGGCATCGTGTGCATCGGCCCGCCGCTCGCGCGCTTCAACGCGCCCGATCAAGTCGGCTCGAGCGGCAACGCCGGCGTCCTGTCGATCGAGCTCGACACGACGCTGCCCGTGCCGCTGTCGCCACCGGTGGCGATGCAGACCGGCGAGACGTGGATCTTCCAGGCCTGGTTCCGCGATCACAATCCGGGGCTGACCTCGAACTTCACGGACGCGGTGGCGGTGACCCTGCGCTGATGATCGTCGATTCACGCGCAAAGGCGTGGCCCCGGATCGAACGCGCGGACGACGAGGGCTTCGTCGAAGCCTGCGGCGAGCGCATCGCCCTCTTCTCGGCGGGCTCCCGCTTCGAGTGTTGGATGTGGCCCGTGCTGCTCTTCCACGACCTCGAGCTGTCGCTGCGCGTCGCCGGCGTCGCCCAGCTGCTCGGCGCGAGGACCGTGACCGTCGTCCCCGAGGGTCTGGGTCTCGCGTGGCGGCAGGACGGGTTCACGCTGCGCATGGAGGCCTTCGCCGCGCGCGACGAGCGCGCGCTCGTGCTGCTGTTCGGCCACGACGCGCCCGACTCGGTCACGCTCGAGCTGACGTTCCGCCCCGCCCTGCGCCCGATGTGGCCGGCTGGCATCGGCGGCCAAATCGCGCGCCGAGACGACGCGACCGGAGCGTTCCTGATGACCGAGGAGCTGGGACGCTTCGCCGCTCTGATCGGCAGCCCCGAGTCCGAGATGGTGCGCGGCGGTGGCGATCGCGGGATCGCGGGCGAGGTGACGGTTCCGCTGCCGATCTCCGCCGCGCGCGCGCGGCGCGGACCCGTGCCGCTGTTCGTCGCGGGCGCGCAGTGCGAGCCGGAACCACTCTCGGAGGCGATGCGGCTCGGCGGCGCCCAGTCGGCGACCGGGACGGCGCGCGCAGCCGCGGTCATCGATGCGGCTCGCGCCGCGTGGCGTACGCTCGCCACCGGTTGGCCAGACGTGCTGGACACGCACCGCGATCGCTGGTGGGACTTCCTCAACCGTACGGCGAAGCTCACCTCGAGCGACCCGGCCTGGGACGCAGCCTTCCTCTGGTCGACGATCGCGATCGAGCGCGCCTGGGTCCGCGTCGACGGGCTCGGACGCACCCTCGTGGCCGGGCTGGGCCCTGGCCGCGGGACGGAGCGTCCCGGCTTCGCGTGGTTCTTCAACGGGGACGCGCTCGTCGCTTCGCGCGCGTTGAGCGGGCTGGGTGAGCACGCGTCCGTGCGCGAGATCCTGCGCTGGGCCGCCGGCACCCAGCGCGACGACGGCAAGCTCGCCCACGAGGTGACCCTGTCGGCCGGGCTGTGCGACTGGTTCGACGACTACCCCTACGCGTACTACAAGGCGCAGCAGACCCCGGGCTTCGTCACTTGCCTCGAGCACTACGTCGCGCACTCCGGCGACGACGCGTTCGCGCGCGAGCTCTGGCCGCACGTCGCGTCCGCGATCGACTGGTGCGCGGGCACTTGCGATGGCGAGGGACGCATGCGCGTCCCTGAGGCGGGGATCGCCGCGGTCGAGGCGGGGCCGCTCGCGAACCGCATCGCGAGCGAGCTCTTCCTGCACGGTATCTGGATCTCGGCGCTGCAGGCGGGGATCGCGCTCGCGCGGCGGCTGGCGATGCCGCGTGAGGAACACGACTGGAGCGCACTCCACGAGCGCGCCGAGTCGGCGCGCGCCAGCTTCTGGGACGACGAAAAGGGCCGCTACGCGTTCGCCCACCTGGAGGGTGGTGGGCGCAACGTGGACCTCTCGGCCTACCTCGCGCTCGCGGTCGGACGCGCTCCTGAGGATCCCCGCGCTGTCGCGACGGCGCGCCAGCTCAACCGGCCGGAGCTGTGCGCCGATTGGGGCGCACGCATGTTCGCGACCGACTCCGAGGTGTACGACCCGAACGACTACAACACGGGCGCCGTCTTCCCGTACTTGACCCACTTCACCGTCATGGCCCTCTACGCCAACGGCCTCGCGCCCGCCGCGCACCAGGTGCTCCGCTCCCAGCTCGCGCTCGAGGGGTTCGCTGGCGCGGGGTACTTGCCCGAACACCTGGCCGGCGACCGGGCGCACCTCCCGGAGCGCAGCGTCCCCCACCAGGTCTTCAGCCAAACGACCGTCCTGCAGGGGACGCTGTACGGAATGCTGGGACTGAGCGTCGTAGGCGGGACGCTGCACTTCGTCCCGCGGCTCCCCGCGGACCTCGACCATGTGCTGCTCGAACGGTTCTGCGCCGGTGACGCGACCATCGACCTCGAGCTCACGCGGACACGCGAGCAGGACCACACGGTCTACCGCATGCGGGTCACCCCGGCCGCGCCGAGCACGCTCGAGCTGCGGTGCGGGCTCGCGCTGCCGCCGCTCACGGTTCCGGTCGACGCGCGATCCGGCGTCACGGCCCGAACCCTCGCCACGGGCGCAGTCGAGCTCTCCTTCGCACCGCGCGCCCTGGACGCGGGCGCATCCTTCGCGGTCGCGGTGCGCTCGGGGCCGGAGCTGGTTCTGCCAGCCGGTCCGCTCGAGCGCGACGCGCCGAGCCGCAATCCGCGGCTCTCGGACCAGCGCACGATCGAGAACCGAGTGCACTGGACGCTGCACGGCCCGGCGGGCGATACCGTCCGGCTACGGCTCGTCGCCGACGGTCGAACTTCGATCGACGGAGCGCAGCGCGAGGGCGAGGACCTGCTCGTCACCTTCCCGCGCGGTGCGGGCTTCACCGAGACCGAGGTCGCTGTCGAGATCGCACCGTGAAGGAAACCGGACGACTCTTCGCCGCGCGCAGCGTCGGCGCGCTTACGGACAGCCCGCTCAGCGACGAGCTCGAGGCGCGCTGCGCGCCGGCGCACGCGGTCGCCGACGCGCACGTCGAAACATGGACGGCTGCCGAGCGCGAGGAACGCGCGACGATCCTCCCCGCGCCGCCGTCTGCGTCGGGCCCAGCCGTGACTGAAGGTCCACGGCGCGTGCGTTTCGAGGACGACGGGACCACCGTGCGCGCGCAGGTCGCGTTCGAGCGCGGCACGAGCTGCTACGGCACCGGCGAGGTGTGCGGCCCGCTTGTACGCAACGGCCGGCGCACTTGGCTGTGGAACACCGACGCTTGGGCGTACGGCGAAGAGTCGCCGTCCCTGTACCAGTCGCACCCGTTCGTGCTCGCCCTGCATCCCGACGGGAGCGCCACCGGCGTTCTGGCCGACACCGCGCGACGCGGCGTGATCGCGACCGCGGACGACGGGGTCGAGCTGGCTTTCGAGGGCGGCGCGTTCGACGTCCACCTGATCGACGCGCCGTCGCCGCAGGGGGTGCAGCGGGCGCTCGCGGAGCTGATCGGACGCATCGCGCTGCCGCCGCTCTGGGCCCTCGGCTACCACCAGTGCCGCTGGTCGTACATGAACGCCGACGAGGTACGTGACGTCGCGCGCCGCATGGTCGCGCACGGCATCGCCTGCACCGCGATCTGGCTCGACATCGACTACATGGACCGCCACCGGGTCTTCACGTGGGACGCCGCGCGCTTTCCCGACCCCGCGCATCTGGTGCGCGAGCTCGCCGCGAGCGGTATCCGCACCGTTGCGATCGTCGATCCGGGCGTCGCCGTGGCGGCCGACAACGAAGTCTGCGGCGAGGGCCTCGCTGGGGGGCACTTCGTCCTCGATCGGCACGGAGCGCCGGCGCGCGGCCGCGTCTGGCCGGGCGTGTGCCACTTCCCCGACTTCACGCGTGCCGCGACCCGTGACTGGTGGGCGGAGCGCATCGAGCGCTTCGTGCGCGAGGCCGAGCTCGCCGGAATCTGGTGCGACATGAACGAGCCCGCCTGCATGCGCACGCCGACGGGAACGCTTCCCGACGACGCGCAGCACACAGCCGGTTCGCACGCCGAGGTCCACAATCTGTACGGCCAACAGATGGCGCAGGCGACTCGCGCGGGCCTGCGCGCGGCGCGACCCGCACACCGGCCGTTCGTCCTGACGCGTGCCAACCACATCGCCGGCTCGCGCTTCGCGGCGACGTGGACGGGCGACAACCAGAGTCGCTGGGAGGACCTGCGCTGGGCGATTCCGATGGTGCTCAACCTCGGCCTCTCGGGTCAGCCGTTCAGCGGGCCGGACATCGGCGGCTTCTGCGGGGCGCCGGACGAGGAGCTCTTCGTGCGCTGGTTCGAGCTCGGCGCGTGGCTGCCGTTCTGCCGCGGGCACGGTGAGAAGAGCTCGCCCCGCAAGGAGCCCTGGGCGCACGGCCCGCGCGCGCTCGCACTCGTGCGCGCCGCGCTCGAGCAACGCGAGCGGATGCTGCCCTACCTGTACACCGTGTTCGAGGAGGCGACGCGCACCGGCCTGCCGGTCGCGCGTCCGCTGTTCTTCGCCGATCCCGCCGCCGCAGAACTGCGCGCGGTCGACGACGCGTTCCTCGTCGGTGCGGACCTGCTCGTCGCGCCGGTCGTCGAGCCGGGCCTCACGCGTCGCCGAGTCGACCTGCCGCGAAACCCCGGAGGCTGGTTCGCGTTCCCGGGCGGCGGTGCGCGCAGGAAGGGCACGGTCGAAGCCGACGCCGCGCTCGGCACGGCGCCGGTCTTCGCGCGCGCCGGCGCAGTCGTCGTCGAGGAGTACGGGACGTTGCGCACGCGGCCGGTCTGGCACGTGTTCCTCGACGACGAGGGGGCGGCGTGCGGGACGCTGTACGAGGACGAGGGCGACGGCTACGCGTACGAGAGCGGCGGGTACGCGCGACTTACGATCGCCGCCCGGCTCGCCGGGGACGAGGTCGAAGTCGACGTGACGAGTACGGGCAACTGGCGGCCGGAGGCCAGTCCGCGCCGGATCGTCGTCCACGGGGCGCGCGCCTTGCCGGTCGTCCACGACGACGTAGGAGTGGAGTCGGTGCGGTTCGGGGTCGACTGAGTGGCTCCCTCCATGTGACGGGCATGGCGGCGAGGTGGAGCGGCCTCGGCTTCGGGCTTGGTGCGAGTGAATATCGAGCCCGACCCCTTGACGGTCTAGGCATCAACCTCTACACCTAGACCATCAAGGTATGAACGATCTCCCCCCCGGCGCCCTCGACCTCCTCGTCCTGCAAACCCTGCGCGCAGGCGCGCTGCACGGCTACGCCCTCGCGCGACGCATCCAAGCGGCGAGCGACGACGTCCTCACCATCGAGGAAGGCACGCTCTACCCCGCGCTGCACCGCATGGAGCGGCAGGGTTGGCTCGAGGCCGCCTGGGACCGCACGGACACCGGCCGGCGCGCGAAGTTCTACTCGATCACGCGTTCGGGCCGGGCGCGCCTGAAGAAGGCGCGCACGGTCTGGGAACGCACGAACGCGGCGATCGCCCGCGTTCTGGAGGCGGAGCCGGCATGAAGGAGCGGCTCGCCCGGCTCGGGCTCCACTTGCGGGCGCCCGACGCGCGTCCGATCGGCGTCGTCCAGGCCGAGATCGACGAGGAGCTCGCCTTTCACCTGGACGCGTCGGCGCGCGAGCTCGTGCGCGCGGGCGCCGAGCCCAAGGAGGCCGCGTGCGAGGCACGACGCCGTTTCGGCGACCTCGCAGACATCCGCCGCGCTTGCCGGCGACAGAAGCTCGGAGAACGCATTGTGATCCAACGCATCCAAATGGTCCTGATCCTGCTCCTGGTGCTGTCGGTCGGCGTCCTGGCCCAGCAATGGTCGAGCACGAGCCGCCAGCAACAGGACGCGATCCACGCGCTGCGCAACCACGTCGCCGAGCTCTCGCGCGGCACCGGCGGGCTCGCGCAGGCTGCCCCCACCGGGCCCGTCGAGCACGTCATCTACGCAGTCGGAGACCGGCTGCGGATCGCCAACGTCACGGGCAACCACGAGCCCAACGTGCACGCGACCGTCGCCCGCGACGGCAAGATCCTCCTGCCGGAGATCGGCTGGGTCGACATCGCCGGCAAAGCCCGCGAGGACGTCGAGGGGCTGCTCACCAAGACCTACCTGCAGTATTACGAACACGCCGACATCAAGATCGTCCTCGAGGGTTCCCAGGCCGTGGCGACGCCGCCCATCGAGCACGTCTTCTACGGCGTTGGCGACCGGCTGAAGGTCGTGAACGTCGCGAGCACCGCTGGGCCCGACGTGCTACTGACGGTCGCCGCCGACGGCAAGGTGCTGTTGCCCGACGTGGGCTGGATCGACGTCGCAGGCGAGACGCGCGAGGCCGTCGAGGCGCTTCTGACCGAGCGCTACGAGCCCTACTACGAGGACGTCGACATCAAGGTCGTCCTGGATCGATCTCCCCGCGCCCAGGGACGGGGGTTGGCCGGGCCGGTCGAGCACATCGTCTACGCGGTCGGCGACCGCTTGCTGGTCGCCAACGTCGCGGGCGGGAGCGAACCGGCAGCGCAGCCGACGGTGGCGCGCGACGGGAAGATCCTCCTACCCGAGCTCGGCTGGGTCCACGTCGCCGGCGAGACCCGCGAGGACGCCGAGGCGCTTCTGACCAAGAGCTACCGGCCCTTCTACACCGACGTCGACATCAAGATCGTCCTGGCGGGCTCCCGCGCCGGAGCCCCCGCGCCGGTCGCGCACATCGTCTATTCGGTCGGCGACCGGCTGAAGGTCACCAATGTCAAGCACCGAGGCGGCCCCCAAGCGGTGCAGACCGTGGCGCGCGACGGGAAGATCTTGTTGCCCGAGCTCGGCTGGGTCCACGTCGCCGGCGAGACCCGCGAGGATGTCGAGGCGCTCCTGACCAAGAGCTACGAGCCCTTCTACACCGACATCGACATCAAGATCGTCTCGATGTGACCGTCAGATCACCTCGAGCGCGTCGCGATCCGGCAAGGGCGGGAACGGCGTGCTCGGCAACGTCTGATACCAAAACGCGGTCGAGGCGATGTCGTCGCGGCGCCTGAGAAAACGCTTGGCTCCGTCGCGCCAGCCGAGGCACTGCACGTCGACGCGGATGTCGGTAGCGAAGCGGATCGGGTCGAGCACGTGGAAGCGGTAGAGCCCGAAGCGCTGCTGGGACTGGTAGAGGCCATCGGGGCGCAGCACCTGCGGCATGCCGAGGTAGGGCGCGCTGAACGCCGTGTACTCACCCTCCGCCTCGAAGTTGTAGCTGCCGCCAAAGTAGTCCTCGGTCCCGGTGCCGCAGAGCGTCGGATAGGCGTCGTCGCCGTCGAGGTAGACCTTGAGCTCGCCCTCGCCCCACCAGCCCTGGTCGTGGACTGCCCACGCGAGGTAGGTGCCGACGTAGTGCCCGCGCCCACACACGCCATCGAGGATCACGAAGGGTCCACCGGGCGGATCGACGGGACCCGCGCGCCGGAACTGCGCGTGGAAGTAGGCCGCGTCGGCGTCGACTTCGCAGAGCGCGTAGTCGATCTGGTAGAAGGCCGTCAGCGTCTCGGTCCCGCGATTCTCGAGCGTGATGCGGCAGCCGCCCTGGAACGGCATCGGCCAGAAACAGTTGAAGCCACTGCCAGGGTTGACGTTGACGGGCTGCGCGTTCACCTGCGCGTAGCAGCCCCACCCCATGCAGAAGAAGTCCCCCGCGGGAACCTCGACCGACGGGTGCTCTTGCCCGTCCCAGTAGATGCGCACGATCGAGTCGCGCCAGGCCCCGGTCAGCGTCATCCACACGTGCTGGATGACGCCCGGGCCCTCGATCGCCGCGATCACTCGTGTCGCGCCGGCCGCGATCTCGTCGCAGGGTGAGATCTTCCAGCCGACGCCCAAGTCCGCCGCCGCGGCGGCGCCGACGCCCTCGGTCGCCCGACCACCGCCGCCCTTCGCCCCCGTGCGGTTCTCTGCCGTGATCGAGCGCGTTCGCGCGTCGGCGAGACGCGCGAGGTCGCCGAGGCCTCCTCCGATTCCGTTCCAGCCACTCATGCCGGCCGGATGGTACGCTTCCTCGTCGTGCATGCGCACCTGTTCCTGGCGCTCCTCCCGGCGCTGACCGCCGCCGTCTCGGGCCAAGAGCCAGCGGCTCCCGACGCCGCCGCGATCGAACGCGCGGTCGAGCGTGGAGTGGCTCGGATGATCGAGCTCCAGGAGCTCGACGGCTCCTTCCGTTACTCCTGCGCCGCGTTCATGCCGGGCCAGACTTCGCTCACGGTCTACACGCTTCTGAAGTGCGGCGTGCACGCCGAACACCAGGCGATCCAGCGTGCGCTCGCTTTCCTCGAGACGGTCGAGGCGGAACACGTCTACGACACGGCGATGCTGGTGATGATGTTCGCCGAGCTCGACGCCTCCAAGTACCGGCGCGAGATCCAGAAGCTCACGAAGCGGCTGCTCGGCTGGCAGGCGCGCGGCTTCGCCTACCCCAGCGGGGTCGAAGACCTCTCGAACACACAGTACGGCGCGTTGGCGTTCCGTGCCGCCGAGGCGGCGGGGATCAAGGTGCCGGTCAAGGCGTGGGAGAAGATCATCGACTACGTCATGACGATGGGCGCCCACACGCCGGTCTCGCCCGGTCGCGGCTGGGCCTACCGCGACGACCGTCACGTCTCGGGCTCGATGACGGCAGCCGGGGTGAGCGTGCTCGCGATCGCACGCGACGCCCTCGCGTCCAAGGGACGCCTGCGCAGCCGCAAGCTCGACGCGATCGAAGAGGAGATCCAGGCCGGCCTCGAGTGGCTCGCCGCGAACTTCACGGTGGAGACGAGCTGGCTGCCGACGAACGAGAGGAAGCCGCAGGAGCTCGCCTGGCGCTACTACAACCTGTACGGGATCGAGCGCACCGGACACCTGCTCGGCATCGACAAGATCGGAACGCACGACTGGTACCGGGAGGGAGCGGCCTTCCTGCTCGGGCAGCAAGACGAGCTCGGCGGATGGAACACGGCTCCGAAGGAGCTGCAGCCGAACACTTGCTTCGCGCTCCTGTTCCTGCGGCGCGCGTCGGCGCCGAGGACGGGCGAGAAGTCGGTGCGAGCCAAGACCTACGGCGGCGACGACCCCAGCCACGCCGTTAACCTGCGCGCGGCCGGTGACACGCCGCTGCGAGTGTGGATCTCGTCGTTCAACGGAACACTGAAAGACGGCGCAGTCGAGCGGGTCGACTACGTCCTCGGCGATGACACGGTCCTGAAGTCAGTCGCCAAGAGCGCCTCGGGGGACGGACGCTTCGCTGCCGAACTCGAGCTGCCCGGTCCCGGCAAGTGGACGATCCACGCGCGCGCCTACCCGAGCGGAAACGGGGATGCGCCCCACGACTCGGCCGCCATCGAGGTGCGGGTCGACGAGGTGCTAGCCCCCTGGATGCTGGAGTACGCCCGCGGCCGGAAGCAGAATCTCCTTCTCGCGACGACGCTCGACGTCAAGGGCTCGTCGGAGCTGACGCACCAGGGCTGGCGCCCCTCGAACGTCGCCGACGGCCTGCAAACGCGCGGGTGGCTCTGTGCTCCGGACGACGCTACGCCGTGGGTGAAGGTCACGCTCGACAAACCGCAGCGCGCGAACGTGCTCCTCCTCACCCATGCGAGCAGTCTGCCTTCGACGACGGGCCAATACGCGCGCGCGACCGAGGTCGAGGTGTACGTCGACGATGAGGACCCCATCCGCGTGTCGATGGGAGCCGACGAACGCCGAAAGACCCGCGTCGAGCTCGGGCGCCCGCGCAACATCGGGCGCATCGAGGTGCGCATCCTCGGGCGCGAGCCCGGGACCGTCGAAGGGAAGGCCGTCGGGTTCATGGAGCTCGAGCTCGTGCTCGAGCGCTGATCACTCGGCGTCGATCGGCGCGCCGATCGAGAGGACCTGGACCGCTCCAGTCCAAGCGCCGGCGCCGGGCCGGTCGAAGCCGACCTTGCGCGCCGCGAACGTCAGGGTGTGGTCGGCGCGCACCGTCGCGTTCGACGGCTCGCCCGTGTCGCAGTCGAGGCCCGACGGCAGGTCGACCGCAACGACCATCGCGCCCGCCGCGCGCGCGCGCTCGATCGCGGCGATGGCCGCCGCCGCGACGGCTCGCACTTCGCCCTGGAACCCGGTCCCGAGTAGCGCGTCGACGATGACACCCGCACCCGCGAAGTCGGCCGCCGCGGCCCGCTCCTCGGCGCCGATGTCCTCGATCGCGAGGCCCATGCGCTCCACGATCGCCCTGTTCACGGCCGCGTCACCGGTGAGCCGCTCGGCCGAGTGCGTCGCGAGCAAGCGCACGGGAACCGAGCACAGCTCGAGTTGGCGCGCGATGACGTAGCCGTCCCCACCGTTGTTGCCGCCCCCACACAGGATCGCGACGGACTTCTGCGGCGGCGCGAGCCGCAGGATGCGCTCGGCCGCGCGCAGCCCCGCGTTCTCCATCAACACGATCCCGGGGATCGCGTAGCGTGTCATGGCGCGCTCGTCGACGGCGCGCACCTCCGCGCGCGACAGAGCTCGTGAATCGTGCTTCATCCGAGTCGCCGCCCCCTCAGAGCCGCCGCCGATAGAGCAGGTAGTCCTCACCGCGTCGATCCGGCAGCTCCTCCAGCGCCGGCTCGAGCACCGTCTCGCCGTAGGCGCTGAAGCGCCGGATCGGGTAGTACGAGCGCGTCAGCTCCTCGCGCGCGCGCAGCTCGGCGACGAGCGGACGCGCCGCGTGCAGGAGAATGTACTCGGGCCGTAGCTGGGCCGCGGCGTCGAGGGGCTCCTGGTCGCGCATCGCCTCGCGCCACAGGTTGCCGCCCTCGTCGAAGACGATCCCGCCGCCGAAGTAACCGATGGCACCGACCTCGGACGCATACAGGAACTGCGCGTCGTCGTCTCCGAAACCCGACTCCTCTGCCCACTCCGCCATCTTTCGGTACACGCCGTCGGTGACGACCGCGGCGTCGCGCCCGGGGATCGAGAGCGTGATCGCCACCGCGAGCACCGCCCCGACCGGCACGACGGCCCGCGCATCGGCGAGGCGCTCACCGAACCGCGCCCCGCACCAGTCGATGCCGCGCGCGAGGCCAAGAGCGCCGGCGAAGACGAGCACGTGCACGCGCGGAGCGCCGACCGCGAGGCCAAGCCCCAGGTCGAGCGCGAAGAGCGTGCAGCCGGTGAGCACCAGCGCCCGGCTCGCGTCTCGCTCGCGCACGAGCGCCACCATCCCCAGCGCTGCCGGTGCCGCGAGCCCCCATGTCCAAGGACCAGCGAGCGCCGACCAGTCCGCTGCACCGCGCCGTGAACCGAGCAGCGGCAGCTCGGCGAACGGCACCAGGAGTCCGACGTGCATCAACAGGACGTACGCCCCCCCCGTGACGAACAGGCCGAGCACGAAGCGCACGAGCTTCACCGTCCGAAGCGGTCCGCCCGGGCCGAACAGGGCGAAGAGCGGCACAAAGAGCAGCGCCCCCGGCCGCAGGCTGATCGCCAATCCGGATAGGAGCCCGGCGAGGCCGATGGCTCCCGTTCGCGCGGACCAAGTCGCCCACAGGAGTGCGCACGTCAGAAGCGGCGCGTAGGTCGCCCCCAGACTCGGAGCGGCGAGCGCCGGCAGCGCGGCGAGCACGACGACGAAGGCCACGCAGCGCAGCCGGTGGCCGCGCCAGAGACTGCACACGATCAACACGGACACGACTTCCGCCGCGACGTTCCACGTCCGCGCCGCCGCGAGCCCCCCGAATCCGAGCCCCTGCAGCATCGCGACCAACGAGGCTTGCCCGATGGCCGCCGTGAGAGGCGACTCGATCCACGGCACGGTCGGGTTGAAGACGAGGCCCGCACCATCGGCGAGATTGCGCGCGTAGCGCAGGACGACGAGCCCCTCGGGGTGCGCGGCGACGCTCCCGATGACGACCAAGCGGGCAACGACGAGCGCGACGACGAGCGCGAGGCACTCGCCGGCACGCAGTCGCTTCGAACCATCGTTCGCTGTTGTCGTCGTCGGAATCACGTGTTGGAGGAAGCGTAGCGCCCGCCGCGGCGAGAAACCGTGACGGGCGCGGCGATGGATAGGCGTCGAGGCCTACGCTCAGAAGCCCTTCACGCTCGGGACCTTCTTGTAGCACAGGAAGCAGCCGACCCAGCTGATGCCGAGCGACACCGGCACCCAGATGACAGGGTTGGCGCCACTGAGCGCGGTCTGCCCCGTGCCGACCATGAAGAGCAGCAGCGAGAACGACATGTACGTGTTGTGCTTCGAGCGCTGGCCGGCGACCGCCGGATCGGCCGCATCGGGGCCCTGGCCGTCCTTGATGGCCGTGATGATGCGCTGTTGGGCGGGCCAGATGCGCATCCATACGTTCCCCGCCATCGCCGTACCGAACATCGCCGCGACGTGGATGTAGACCGCGCGGCCGGACATGTCGAGCTGGTGGTGCATCAGCGCCGCGAAGCCCACGGCGATCCCGCCCCAAAGGAGCACGCCGGCGGTGTGCGGCAGGTTCTTGAATATCTGATCGTAGACGATGAACCCGGTGATCAGGATCGCGAACGGGATTCCCCACTGCGCAGCGGTCGGCCTGACGCCCGAATACTCCGTACCCGGCGCGAAAAAGTTCCCCGTGTGCATGTAATACAGGAGGAACATCAGGACCACACCGGTGATCCACGTCCACGCGGCTCCCCAGCGGAACCAGTAGAGCGCGCGCGGCATCAGCTCGGGCACGACCTTCTTCTTCGTCTCCGCGTCCATGGTCGCGGCGAAGGCACCATTGATCCAGTTGAAGAAGTAGAGGACGCCAATCCACAGGACACCGGCGATGAAGTGGATCCAGCGGAAGCTGAGCTGTCCGTGCTCTGCGAAAAAGGGAATGTTGTCCATGGGTGTGAGGCTGACGTGCGGGCGTCGCGGGAGGGTCTTGTATCCGGCGCAAGCGAGCCGGAGAGGCGGGCGAATCGCGAATAACCGGCCAAAGCCCCCCGGAGACGAGCGTTTGCGGCCAGGAACTATCCGAAATGAGGCCCCTCCGAGTCAAACGGAGGGCTGCGCTGGGGGGCTACTTCTTCTGGAACGTCAGCTCGAGCGGGGTGTCCACGTTCGAGCTGACGACGACGTTCTTCAGCTTCTTCGGGCGCTTCACCCGGCTGCTCTCGTGCCAGATCGTCACGTCGTAGGTCCCGGCCGGCACGCCCTCGATCTTGAACGTGCCGTCTGGCGCGGTCACCGCGAACCAGGGGTGCTCGACGACGCACACGAAGGCGCTCATCCAGGGGTGGAGGTCGCAGGCGAACAGGACCGGAACTTCCGCGCGATCGAACGTGACGGCCAACGGATCGGAGCCGGGGGCGATCGTCCGGTTCGGGCCGTCGTTGCGCTTGGCGCTGACGCGCACGTTGTGGGCGAGCGGGTCGGAGTTCTTGGCAAGCACCTTGCGCCCGACCTGCACGCCGACGACGTGCGGATTGAACATGCATCCGAGCTGGTCGAGCACGAGCGGCTCCGTGCTGGGCGGCGGGATCTTGGACTCGTCGTACTTGCCGCTGATGTAGACGAACGCACCGGCGAGCTTGCCGTCGCTCACCACGATCGTCGGCTTGCGCGGCGTCTCGCCGTGCTGGCATCCGGCGGTGCTCTCGATCGCCTCGAGCACGGGCATGGCCGGGACGCTGCCGTTCCAGAGCGCGACGCCGGAGATCGAGCCGGTCTCGCCGGTGTCGACAGGCTGTGCGGCCTGCACCGGCTCGTCGGCGACCGTCGGTTCGGGGGTCTGCGCGCCGGCGTTCGCTCCGCCCGACTGACCGGGGTCCGGAGCCGGCCCCGAACCCGTCGAGCGGTTGGAGTACGGCGCTCCACCAGGCGCCGAGGTCATGGCGCGCTTGACCGGCTCGTCGGATCCTCCGCACGAGGTGCACACGAGGGCCGGGATCGCGAGAGCGAGAAGGAGGGAGGTCAGGGTCGCTGAGCGTTTTCGCATGACGCCGAGACCCTGGTGGTGTGAGTCACTCTTGTGCGGCATTTTGGTCGGTGTGTACGCGTTCGCTGCAAGGCGCAGCGACGACGCGACTTCGCTCTGCAAGTCTCGGAGGAGGTGCAACGCGGCAGCGGGCGGGTACGCACCGACCAAAATGCCGCACAAGAGTGACTCACACCACTAGCCCATTGGCCACCCCGTTAAAGGACTCGGCGCCGGGAGGCGCGGGCGAGCCGTCTCAACCCGCTGGCCACCACGGAATTATGAAAGTGTGACCTTTTCTAAAAAACGATCGTCCGAGGCGGCGAGCCAGGCCTGCTCATAGTCCTCGGGAACGGGCTCGAACAGCAGCGCGCCGCGCTCGATGAACGGGTAGAGGTCGAAGTACGACCGCACCTGGTTGTCGGATCCGCGCCGCATGATGTGGTGCGGCGTCAGCTCCGTCGCGTGCTCGAGGCCCGCGGCGCCGAGAAGCTCGAAGAAGCCCTCGACCGTCTCGTGCTGGAAGCTCGCCGCCCGCTCCGCCTTCGACTCGACGTCGAGGCCGGCGACGAGCCACGGCTTCTGCGTCGCGACGCCGACGGGGCAGTCGTTCGCATTGCAGCGCCGCGCCTGGATGCAGCCGATCGCCATCATCATCGAGCGCGCGGCGCAACAGATGTCCGCGCCGAGCGCAACGAGCCGCGCCATGTGGAAGCCGCTGGTGATCTTGCCCGCGGCGATCAGCTTCACGCGGTCGCGCAGGTCGAAGCCGACGAGGCAGTTGTGGACGAACGTGAGTCCTTCGCGCAGCGGCATCCCGACCGAGTTGGAGAACTCGATCGGCGCCGCTCCGGTGCCCCCCTCGCCCCCGTCGACCGCGATGAAGTCGGGCGTGCGGCGGCGGCGCTGCATCGCCTTGCACAGCGCCATGAACTCGGACGGGATCCCCACGCACAGCTTGATGCCGACGGGCAGTCCGCCGGAAAGCTCGCGCAGGCGCGCGATGAGGTCGAGCAGCTCGTCGGGCGTCGTGAACGCCGAGTGCGCGGGCGGCGAGAGGACGTCCTGTCCCAGGGGGACGCCCCGGATCCCGGCGATCTCCGGCGTCAGCTTCGCGGCCGGCAGGATCCCTCCGTGCCCGGGTTTCGCCCCCTGGGAGAGCTTGATCTCGACCATCTTGACCGACGGGTGCGCCGCGATCGTCTGGCGGAACCGATCGGCGTCGAACGTGCCGTCGGCGGCACGGCACCCGAAGTAGCCCGTCCCGATCTGCCAGATCAGGTCACCGCCGTGGCGCACGTGGTACTCGGATACGCCGCCCTCGCCGGTGTTGTGCGCGAATCCCCCTTGCTTCGCCCCCAGGTTGAGCGCGAGCACGGCGTGGCTCGAGAGCGACCCGAAGCTCATCGCCGACACGTTGAGCAGCGCGGCGTCGTAGGGCTTCCCGCACGTCTCCGCCCCCACCCGCACGCGCGGCACTTCGTGCGGAGGGTGCCGCGCGAGCAGCGAGTGCACGATCCACTCGTAGCCCTCCTCGTACACATCACGCTGCGTCCCGAAGGGCAGCGTGTCCAAGACGCGCTTCGCGCGCTGGTAGACGACCGAACGGTCCTCGCGGTTGAAGGGCGTCCCGTCCGTGTTGGACTCGATGAAGTACTGATTGATCTCCGGCCGGATCATCTCGAGCAGGTAGCGGAAGTGCCCGATGACGGGAAAATTCCGCAGCACGGCTCGCCGCCGCTGCATCGTGTCGTGCACGCCCAGGAGCGTCACGAGGAACAGGCCCCCCGTCAGGATCCACGCGGGGCTCCAGGCGAGACTCAGAGCCACCGACGACGCGAGCAGGGTGGCTGCGATCAAGTAGAACTGCGTGCGCATGCGCGGACCCTATCGAACGGCGGGGCCCGGTGCATCCCGTTCGCGGACCCGTCGCTTCGAATCGGCGTCGGCCGGACCTCTAGTTCTAGTGGTGTGATTCACTCTTGTGCGGCATTTTGGTCGGCCCGTACCCGCCCGCTGCTGCGTTGCGCCTCCTCCGAGACTTGCAGCGAAGTCGCGTCGTCGCTGCGCCTTGCAGCGAA
>JAAELL010000415.1 GCA_024226735.1 bacterium
CGTCTACTAGCCCGAACGAGGAGCCCAACCATGGCCATTGAACACAATAGACGTTATGCCGCCGTCCTGACGATCCTGATGATGCTGGCGCTCGGCACCGCCGCGTTCGCCGGCGAATCGGACTCCGACGAGGAGCACGACAAAGATCACATCATCGTGCGCAACGCGCTTCGGCTGGAGGACTGTCCGGAGATGAAGGTCCTCGGCGGCGAAGGCGTGCGGGTGTTCTCGCTCTCTCCCCGCACCTTTCTAGGCGTCGAGGCCTCCAATCTGACCCCCGAGCTGCGCGAGCACTTCGGCGTTTCCACAGACGCCGGCGTGATGCTCTCGAAGATCGTCGACGAGAGCGCGGCGGCGGGCGCCGGCCTCGCGGTCGGCGACATCGTCACCCGGGTCGACGGCGAGGAGATCACCTCCATCGGCCGGCTCGGCAGCGCCATCCGGGACAAGGAGGGCGGCGAAGCCGTCGAGATCGAGTACTGGCGTGACGGCGAGATGGCGCATGCCACCGCGACCCTGGAAGCGCGCGAGCGCTGCTCGTTCGACATCGGCGACAGCCTGCGTGCGATCGACATCGAGGAGCTGTCCAAGCTGGGCACGCACGGTATCCAGATCGGCGGCGAGGCCCTGGAGAGCGCCCTGGAAGTGTTGCGCGACCAGGACTGGGAGGAGCACTTCGAGGGCTTGAAGGAGATCGATCTCGAGCGCATCGAGGAGCGCATGGAGCGCGTCCAGGAACGGCTCGAACGGCTCGAGGTACGGCTCCAGCGTGACTATGGCCGGGAGCTCGAGCGCGCCGAGCAGGCGGTCCAGCGGGAGCTGGAGCGGGCCGAACGCGACAGCGAGCGGTCCGTGCAGGAGCTCGAGCGTGCCGAACGCGACCGAGCGCGCGCCGAGCGCGACCGCGAACGGTCCGAGCGCGAGCGGGAACGGGAACGCGAGCGGGAGGACGGCGAGGGCGACGGGCTGGTTTGATCCCGGGTGATTCCGGCTAACAGCGCCAGTGATCGGCTTCCCAGTCCTTGATCTTTTTCTTGACCGCCTCGCCGTTGGTGACGCCGTCGTCCAGGACCGTGCGCATCAGATCGGGCAGCTCGCCGTCGGAGGCGAA
>JAAELL010000416.1 GCA_024226735.1 bacterium
CTCGTCGAAGGTGCCTTCGACTCGGCGCTGGTTGATGTTCCAGGGCGCGTCGTTGAAGCGGGTGCTGCGCAGGATCGCCGTCGAGGGAAAAAAGACGGGCGCGAAGTTGACCCATTTCTGGTCGGTGAAGACCCCGGAGCGCCAGTCGCCCCAGCAGAAGGCGCGGCAGCGGTCGCGCCACCACTCGAGAAAGGCCTGGCCTTCGGCGCAATGGCAGACTGCGAAGAAGCCGAGGTTGAAGACGCCGTGGCGCAGGCTGCACAGCTCGTGGTCGAGCACCGCGTGGTGCTCCTTCTCGGGGGCGAGCAGGTGGGGCGTCAGGCCGACGCTGGCGCCTTCCAGCTGCTCCAACATGTCGGCGAGAGGTGAGAAGAGCACCATGTCGGGGTCGAAGTAAAGCAGCAGATCGCAGTCCGGACGGCCCAGCAGACTCAGGGCGACCTCGGGCTTGATGGCGGTAGACAGCTCGACGACGGCGTGCTGGAAGAGCCAGCTGCGGTCGCGGAGCGTTTCGAAGTCGTCGACGAAGAGCACCTCGTCGATCGCTTCGCCGTCCAGGTTGGCGAGCAGGCTGTCGTTGCGCAGGTCGGCCACCAGCCAGTGGATCATCACCTCCGGGCAATGCCGGCGCAGCGACTGACACAAGGCGAGCACCTTGCCGACGTAGTTCGGCGCCGAAGACGTGAAGGCGTGGATCATCGGCCGTGTGCTTTCGGGGGAGGGATCACGAGACGCGCTCCAGCGACCGCTTCAGCTCGGCCGGATATTCCGATCGCAGCCGGTAGTAGTCCCGGACGGCGTCTTCGACGGTGCGTACCGGCTTTTCGCGCAGCCGCGCGGCGAGCTGTCGCAGGGCGTCGCGCTCGCGGTCCGCCCATAGCAGGAAGTCGAGGGCGGCGCTGTCCTCAAGACCGAAAAGGAAGCCGTCCGTGCCATGCTCGATGCGATCGGCATGAGCGCCGATACTCCGCGCCGCCGGCGGCACGCAGTGGCACCAGGCCTCGGAGAGGGTGAAGGAGAAAGTCTCGGGCACTTGCGAGATGAACAGGGCCAGGTCGAGCCGGTGTTCTTCCAGGACGGCCGGCAAGTCGTCATTCGAGTAGTTGTGGACGAACTGCGTGCCCCACCGCTCGGCGAGCGCGATCCCTGGATCGTGGGATCCGATCAGGTGGAGATCGGCGACCACGCGCCAGGTGTCGAGGTTCCGCGTCAATGAGTCGAGCCCCTTGTTCCACCCCAGGATTCCCAGCAGCCCGACCCGCAGCCGGCGGCCGGGCTCGGCGCCGCCGAAACAGTCCCGCGGGCGGTGGTTGATGCCGTGCTCGATGACGATGAGCTCGAGGTCAGCGAATCGAGAGTCCAGCCGGCAGAGATTCTGCCGTACGCTGAGGCTCGGAATGACGTGCGCCACGTGCGCCGCCGCGACTGCCTCGAAGAGCTCGTCGCGGAGTTCCAGATAGTAGCGTGGAGAGTTCTTGGGACGGTGGCTTGTCTGCCAGTCCTTGCACAAGCGCAGGTCGTCGAGACTACAGGACGTACAGACCTCGCCACGGGTGATGAAGAAAGCGGGGCAATAGGGCGAATAATCATGGTAGATCCTGGTCATCGGCATGCCGAGGCGGAAGACGTCGAGCGAAAGACCGACCAGGCTCGAGACATAGATGTGGCCTATGCCGTAGGTCTCGCAGACCTCTGTCAGGATGGCGGCGCACTCCGGGTGGTATGCGCGGATCTCGGCGATCGGATGCTCGAGCACCCAGGAGCCGAGCACCCTGCCGCTGCGGGGATGACTCAGACGCAATTCGATGCCATAGCACTCGTAGGTGCCGATGGACTCGAGCACCAGATTCTCCGAGTAATGGTCGGCGGCGGCGAAGTCCTCGACCCACCGTCCCAGTCCACCACCCCACGAGTGGCCGAGATGGAGGTTGGTGGGCCTGACCGCGGACCAGGGCTTGCCGGTCATGAGTCGCGGTGGCCGGTCTTGAAGCTCTGCAGGAACGAGCGGAGAGCGGCACTCATCCGCCTCGACCACCGCTGTTGCAGCTGGGCGATCTCCGCTCGTGCATGGTCCCGCTCACGACGCGTCAGGTCGAGCTCGCCGCGCTCGGCTTCCAGCTCGGCAATCGCGCGCTGGTGCTCGGCCCGGGCCGCCACACGCTCCTCGTGGGCCCGATCCAGGTCCTCGGACGCCGTCGTCAGGGCCTGGAGGGTCGCGTCCTTCTCTGCCCACAAGGCATCGCGCTCGCGGAGAGCCTCGCCGCGTTCCCCGGCCGTCCGATCCCGCTCCTCGAGTGCCGTCGTCAAGGCCTGGAGGGTCGCGTCCTTCTCTGCCCACAGAGCATCGCGCTCCTGGAGCACCTCCTCGCGTTCCTCGACCGCCCGATCGTGCCGGTCGACGACTTCAGCGCGAGCCTCGCGGAGCGCCTCTTTCTCGTGCCACAGGGCATCGCGCTTGCGTAGAGCCTCGTCGCGCTCGCGCAGGGCCTCGACTCGAGCCTCGCGATGCGCCTCCTTCTCGTGCCACAAGGCATCGCGCTCGCGGAGGGCCTCGTCGCGTTCTCCGGCCGCCCGGTCGCGCTCGGCGAGGGCTTCAGCACGCGTCTCGCGTTGCGCCTCCTTCTCGTGCCACAAGTCGTCGCGCTCGCGGCGGGCCTCGTCGCGTTCCTCGGCCGCCCGATCCCGCTCGGCGAGGGCCTCGGTCCGAGCCTCGCGATGCAACTCTTCTTCCTGCCACCGGGCATCGCGCTCGCGCAGAGCCTCGTCGCGCTCGTGCAGAGCCTCGTCGCGCTCGCGCAGAGCCTCGTCGCGCTCGCACAGAGCCTCGTCGCGCTCGCCGCGTACGTCCTGCCACTGAGATTCGAGGCGAGCCGTCACATCGAGGCTCTTGCCCAGGAGGGCCAGATGGTGCTGCTCGAACCGCTCCTCCAGCAAACTGCGGATCGTCGACACGCCTTCAGCCATCGCCCCGAAACGCTCGTGCTCGCCGTCGACAGACCGGCGAATCCCCTCAAGCAGCCGCTGCTGCCCGGGCAGCAGGTCGAGCGACCTGGCGATCTCGTCCTGGCGATCTTGCGACGCCGCCTCCTGGTGCGCCAGCTGCTCGCGCCAGGAGTCCACAGAGTCCTGATGCCGCGCGATCTCGCC
>JAAELL010000417.1 GCA_024226735.1 bacterium
CTGTCCCTCCTCAAAACGTATCTGAGGGCCGTCACGCCGCTTTCCGAGTGTAGCGGTGATGGAGCCCGCCGACCTGGGGTTCGGCTCGGATCTCGCCGTTCTCGGGTGGCTCCACGTTCCTCGTCTCGGGCGGATCCTTGTCGAGCGACAAGTGAGTTCTCGACCGGTGGTAGCACTCGAAGTAACCGGTCAGAATCCGGTGCAGATGCCGTTCGTTGAGCACGATGACGTGGTCGGTGCACTCCCGGCGGATGCTTCCGATGATTCGCTCGACGAACGGATTCTGCCAGGGCGAATGCGGCGCACTTCGCAGTCCCTCGATGCCCAGCCTCTTCACCGCGCTCACGAACCTGTCGCCGTAGATGCCGTCCCCGTCTCGGAGCAGGTACTTTGGTGCGGTGTCCCAGGGGAACGCCTCGACAATCTGGCGCCCGGTCCATTCCGACGTCGGGTTTGCGGTGACGTTTAAGTGCACGACACGGCGACGGTCGTGGGACAGCACGAGGAAGACGTAGAGCACTCGGAACGTCGCGGTCGGGACCGTGAAGAAGTCGATAGAGGCGAGGTCTCGCACGTGGTTGGCGAGGAAGGCCTTCCAGGACTGCGAGGGCCGCGTCTTCCGGTGGGGCATGTACCTCGAAACCGTCGCCTCCGAGACCTCGATGCCGAGCTTCAGCAGTTCGCCGTGGATCTTCGGCGCTCCCCAAAGTGGATTCGCCGAGCTCATCTCGCGGATCAGGTCACGAACCTCACGGGCGATCCGTGGTCGGCCGGATCCAGGCTTGCTCTTCCTCCTCCAGTAGTACCGAAACCCGAGGCGATGCCAGCGGACGACGGTGTCTGGCTTCACGACGAAGACCACGTCTCGCCAACGACCCCAACATCGAGCGAGCACGATCCAGAAGACCCGATCGCTGTCCGTCAGGTTCGACCTCTTCATGTGCCGCTTGGCGACCGCGAGCTGTTGGCGGAGAGCGAGGTTCTCAAGAGCGAGGTCCTTGGGGCTCCCGAGGACCGACGCGAGGGTGCGAATCAGGGCGATGGCGATGTCCAGCATCCCCGAGGATACCGTTGCCAGAAACGGCCTCTGGGGCCATCGTTACGAGTTCGCGCGGGTTTTGAGGAGGGACAGGCGCTGGTGGCTCGGGGCCGTGCTCGGGATCGGCTCCGGCCTCGTCCTGTGCCTCGCCTACGCGCGCATCGCGAAGGCCCGACAAACCGCGGACCGCTCTTGAGCCCCGCCGCGTGGGTGCTTCGCCGACGGTGCGTCTACGACGTTCCTCTGATACGGGCGAACGTCCGTGCGCTCAAACAGATCGTGGTCCCCGACCACTAATCGAACAGCTCGCTCGCTTCCCGTGAGGCACGCCTGCGCAGTACGGCGATGGTCTCGTGGTCGAAGTCGGACTCGAGCGTCTCGAGGTCCCTCCGCTGCCGAGCGACTTCGGCCTCGATCACTTCGTGCCTCCAAACCGAGGCACGACGATCGCCCGGCCGAAGGCCCATCGATTCGACAACGTGCTCGTACAAGGCATCGATGAGCCCACCTCCCGCGTACGCTGCGGCTTTCTGCTCGCCGGTGGCGATCGACTCCCAGGCATATGCAAGCGACGCCCAGGCATCACCGGCCGGCACCCGATCGCCAGCATCCTCACCGGCGGAAAAGAGATCCTGACACGCCGCCAGCTCTGCACTTGCGTCGAGGGTGTGATCCGAATCGGCCAGCTGATTCCAAAGCCGGTCCAAGCTGGCTCGGGCCGCTGCTGGGGCCCCGTCGCTGGACTTGCCGCACAGTTCCACGTAGCGAGGCATCGCTCGTTCGGCGCATGCCGCAGCGAACGCGGCCCTGGCGCGGACAGACATCGTTCCGAGCCGTGCGTCCAACTGATCGGGCCAATCCCGGGCATCGCTCTTTGGAAGGTCAGGCGTCGAGCGAGGCTCGGAGCAGCTCGCCAAGTACGTCGCGGCAGCGCGCGGGTCGAACAGGCCCTTCGCTTCTCGCTGCGCCCGTGCCTGCAACGTCGCAAGACTGGATGGGCTCCGAACGGACTCCAAGGCTTCCAAGTCGCGCAGCTGACGGAGGCGCTCGGCTGAGACGAGCGGACGCTCCAGCTCGGATGAGGCTGCTCGCTTTCCACTAGGCTCTAGCTGGCGCTCCCGTCGAACATGCTCGAGCAGGCTGTCGAGCACGCGGTCCGCTGCCCACGACGCCTCGAGTCCGTCCGAGCCGGTCGTCGCTTCCCAGGCACATGCCACCGCCACACAGGCATCTTCAGCCTCACTTCGAAACCTCTCTGGTCCCTCCTCAGAGGGGACCAGCGTGGTGCATCGCCGAACCTCGGCGCCCACGTCACGAACCGGGGAAGCGCCACTCACGTGACTCCAGAGCTTGTCGAGGCTCTTTCGAAGCGCAAGCGCATCCCCCTCGCCAGTTCCCTCGCTAAAGGCAACGTACCGAGGGAAGAGCCGCTCTGCACAAACCGCTGCGAACGTGGCTCGATGCATCGGCGTCATCCGGTCGAGAACGCTTCGGATGTGTTCGTCAAGGTCTGCGTCATCTGCCATCAAGGACGTGCTCCTACGGCCATACGGCGCGGGTATCGGTGACAATCGTACCGCCCGCATTCTCGATCGCGGTGATGCAGTCGGAGCAGAATGGTCTGCTGGCTGAAATCGCCTTCGGGGTAAGCCCTTGTTCGGTCGCGTGCTGCAGGGCCGTGACTTCCGCATGCGCCCCCGGCAGCTCCGCCGCCACCTCATTCTTCTTCAAGAGCCTCCGCTGACGACCCGTCAGATCTCTCCTCGAGCCGCCAGCGACAATGTCGCCCGCGTTGGTCCTGAGGACCGCCGTCGTTCGCCTTGTCTGCGCGTAGCTGTCAAGTGCGCCATGGACTTGGCGTGCCCTCCTACTGATCTGGTAGAGGTCGTGAGCTTGGCGAATCGCACGTGCTCCTCCCCCGGTGAGCGAACCTGCAATCACTCCTACGGCCACGGCCAGTTCTGGAGATGCGCCTGCTCGCCTGGCGACAAACTCAGCAGCCGTCCCAGGAAGGTCCAGGACCATCGCGAGCTGCTCCAAACGCCCTTGCGCCTGGATCGTCGTCAAGGCCCCCTCGAGCTGCCCGAGTCCCTCCTGCAAGTCCTGCTGCGTGACTCCGCTCGACTCCCCGATCGCATCGCGCTGCGTCTCCAGCGCCGACTCGAGAAGCGCGATCTGATCCGCCCGCGACCGATCCTCCCACACCGGACCGTCGACACCGAGCTCGTCCGCGAAGCGGTCCATAGCCTCGGCCAACTCACCGCCCCACGTCTCGAACCGGCCGTGGATCCGCTCCAAGCGCCCGGCGATGAAGCTGAACGCGCGCTCGTTCGAGGCCATCGGCTCCCGGTGTCCCCCCTCGCGGTCCGGACTCAAGCCTAGCCGGTCCGTGAAGCCCAGCGGGTTCGCCGACGCGTAGGCGTACAGGTTCGTTCCGCCGCGTTCGCCGAGCGGGTCCTTTGACACGAAACGACCGAGCGTCGGGTCGTAGATCCGGCGCCCGAAGGCGTACGTCTCGTGCGCGAAGTCGTACAGGCGACCGGCGAACATCGGCTCGCCGGCCCAGTCTGCAGCGGACGCCTCCGCGCCTGCTCCCCCCGCGCGGGCGATCCCGTACGGATCGTAGTGCACTGTCTTCGGCGCCCCGGTCCCGTCGTAAACGCCGACCACGTTTCCGCTCGGATCGACGTCGTAGTAGCTCGTGTTCAGCCCGTCGTAGGAGGCGAGCGCGTACGGCCCGCGCGGGTCGACGATGAAGCGGCGCAGCCCCCACGCACCCTCCGCTTCGATCGGTGTGCTCCCCAGGTAACGAAAGCGCTCGAGCCCCGCCGAAGGCGACGAGCGCTCGAGGAGACGCCCGAACGGACCGTACCGATAGTCCGTCGTGCCCAACGGTCCCGAGCGCGAGAACGGCCGGCCGAGTGAATCCCAGTCGAGATCGCTGCTTCCGGGGGCGAGATCCCGGTCCGTCTCGTTCCCCTGATCGTCGTAGTCGATCGAGGGATAGTGGGGCGCGAACGTCGTGTACTGGTTCGCGTCCGACCGGTTCGGGGTGACGACACCGAGCAAGCTGTCGTCAAGCTCCTCGAAGTTGTCCGCGTCGTCCAGCTCCCACGAAACCGTCCGCGTGACGCCGGAGCCCGAGTCGTAGGTCCACTGCGTGAGTCGGGACGACTTGTCGTACCCAAAGGCCTCGGTCACGCCGGCCTCGGACCGCGACTCCATCTCCCCGATCGGCGAGTAGACGTAACTGCGGTCGACGAGGGGAAGGCCCGTCGACGACTCGATCAGCTGCCGGGTCGCGAACCCCGTACCGTCGAACTCGAGGGTCTGAACCTCGCCCGTCCCCCATGTCACCTTGCGGAACTGGCTTCCTCCGTAGGGGTCGTCGAACGCCGCGATGACCGCGCTCGTCCCCGCATCCCGAAGCGCCTCGACGCGACCGACCGAGTCCCGGTCGATCTCGATACCGTACGCCGACGGATAGGTGAGCTCGCTCGTTTCGCCGGCGCCATTCGCGGCGATGCTCAGGGCGGAGCTGGGGCCGACCCCGCTCACTGCCTCTTCGGCGAGCCATCCTTCACTGGACTGGGCGCGCGACACCGTGACAGTCGGGCGGCCTGCAACCAGGTCCTGGGCGGACCGCACACCGCCCAGGGCGTTGTATGCGAACGTCTGCGTCACCGCGGGGCCAGCACCCGACGCGGTGATCGTGGCGACACGGTTCCGGGTCGTGTACTCGTAGGCCACCTGCAGGCTTCCCGGGCCAGTCCTCGTCTCCAGCCGGTTCGCCGCGTCGTACTCCATCGACTCGAGGCCGGTGCCCGGCCGGGCGCGCGACTCCAGCCTGCCGAGCGAGTCGTAGACAAGCGCCGTCTCGTTGTTCCGAGTATTCGTGTGGCGCGTCAAGCGACCCGCGAGGTCGTACTCGAACTCCTCGGTCCGATCGAGCGCTCCCCCCATCTCGCGCGAGGAGAGCATGCTTCCAGCCGAATCCCAGGTCATGCCCCGCCGCAGACCGTTCGAACGCAGTGCCAGCACGGTGTTGCCCGCGGCGTCGTGTGCGTAGGTCTCGTAGCCGCCGACGGGGTTGTCTTTGCGAGCAAGGAAGCCGTACTGGCCGTAGGAGAATGTCCAGGTCGAGGCACTCGGCGAAACCGGTCCCGTCCGCCCATCGTCATCGTGGATGCGCGTCTCCGAGAGTACGCGTCCCATCGAGTCCCGCACGTACTCGGTCCGCACGGCTTCGCCGCTCGACCCGGTCGAGACCGCATGCAGCCGGCCGAAGTCGTCATACTCGCGCGTCTGGAGGCGAGCGACGCCCGCCGCATCACGCAGCGTCCACAGCCGTCCGGCTTCGCGCCGCCCGTACCCGTAGCGATCGACAATCGCCGCCCCCGCGCTCAGTGCGACCTGTCCGTTCGCGAGCAGGGTCGAGCGGGTGCGTTCCTCGCGGGTCAGCCGGTCCCACGCGTCGTACACGTAGGTCTCCTGGCGGATGACGTCCGAACTCTGCTTCAGGCTGCGGATCGCCACCCGGCCACCGACTTCGACCTCGTACTCCTGGACGATTCCTGCTAGGTCAACCTCTTGCCTGAGATGTCCGTAGCCATCGTAGGAGTAGCTCGAGCTGTCGCGGCTGCCACCAGGATTCGACGCGAGCGGATGCACCTCGAGCTCGAGCTGTCCGAAGTCGCTGTAGAACTGCTCGAAGCTGCCGCCCCCGTCGTCCCCCGTGCCGGCCCACTGCCACAGAATCTGGTTGCCCGACGCGTCGTAGTCGAACGTGTGTTGCGCTCCGGCAGGCGTCGTGACGCCTGTGCGCCGACCACGAGCGTCGAACGTCTGCGTCCACTGCCCGCTCTCGAGGACCTGTCCGCCCGCATCGTGGACGTAGCGATCCACGGCCACCGGCTTGCCCCTAACGTCGTAGTCGACGTAGAACTCCCACGCCGTCCGGTCGCCGTTCGCGGCCAGGGCCGGACTCGTCGGCCGATCGAAGTGAGGCCTCGTCATTCCGACGGAACGCCCGGCTTCGTCGTAGAAGAAGTAGGTCGTGATCCCGTGGTGATCGGTGCACTGCGAGGCGATCGTCCCGAAGCTCGCGCACTCGGCGTGCTCGATCTGTCCGGTCGTCGTGCGGGTGTGCCCGATGACGCGGTCGCGGGCGTCGAAGGCGAACTCTTCGACGCTGTTGTCCGGATGGATCTTCCTCGTGACGCGGCCCAAGTCGTCACGTTCCAGGGTCGTCGTCAGATCCTCGCTACCCGCGGAGACCGTCGTTTCCTCCAGCATTCCGTACAGGTAGTCGAAGCTCTCGACCACGCCGTCCGGCCTGTGCGTCTCAATGGGCTGGCCCCAGACGTTGTAGTTGTGGGTCGTGACGGGCTCGAAGCTCACCAGGTTCCCGGGCGTCTCCTCGATCTCGCCCATCGGAGCGACAACCTGCACGACCTCGTACGTGCCGCCCGCGCCGTCTCCGTTCAGGTCGCCCCGGCCCCAGAGCGACGGGTCGGCGGGCTGGTCGCCAAGAATCTCCCAGCCCGCGAGCAGCGGTAGCGTGCGCGCGGTCTCGTAGTCGAGCTCGTGATGCCCGAAGGTGCGCGTCGTCGTTCGGCCCAAGGGGTCGGTCGACGCCACGACCTTCGTCGTCACCGGGTCGTACTGGAACAGGGTCACCTGTTCCGGCGCCGGCGGAGCGTACGGGTTCGACACGTCGGGGAACGTGTGCTGCGCGACCATGTTCCCGTGCTGGAAGCGGTCGGCATTGGTCGTGTCGTAGAAGTACTGGGTCCGCCGGGCCTGGTGCGGATCCGCCAGGTAACGCTCGCGCGTCGTGTACGACACGCTCGTCATCCGGAATTCGTCGTCGTAGTCGAACAGGCGCCACCATTCCGAAGGCCCGGGATCTGCGGAGTTCGGCATGAACACCAGGCCCGGGTCGTAGCGGCCGTTCACGACCTCGGTCCGATACAGCAGCCCGTTCCCATGCAGGTAACGCTCCAGCATCCCGCTCCCGTACCGGATCATCGTGCGGTGATCGATCTCGGGCTGGTGCGGGTCCGTGTGAGCGTCGTAGAAGTAGCGCGTCGTGTCCCCGGCCGAGGTGTGTGAGCGCACCTTGTCGACCTGATAGTCGTCGTCTTCGTAGTACTGGATCGTGACCACGACCCCCTCGCCCGTCTCGATCGAGCTGAGGTTGTGGTTGAGGAGTGTGTGCGGGACGTTCTCCCATCCGGCGGGGTGCTCGGCGTAGGTGTACTGCTCGAAGGGCCTCTCGCTGACGTAGCTCCCCGCTGAGTCGACGTGCACGGTCTCGGGGTAGTCGACGCGCAGGAGCTCGCGCTTCTCCAGGTCGTACGTGTAGTCCCACGTGCGCCCCGACCAGTCGATCATCGAGCGCAGGAGGCCTTCCTTCGCGTGATAGGTGAAGGTGACCGCGCGGCCGAGCGTGTCGACGATGCGGGTCGGGTTGCCGGCCGCGTTGCGGCTGATCGTGATCGCGTTGCCGTACGGGTCGACGATCTTCCTGAGGTAGGAGACGGTGAAGTAGCCAGCACCACCGAAGGCACTGGGCGCACAGAAGTAGTAGAGCGTCCCGTTCGGCTCGCGGAGCACGAAGCCACCCAGGACCGAGAGCGGGTCGCAGCCCTCCTCCGCGCCGAAGGGGTTGTAGTAGCCGCGGACCTTGCCGAACTCGCCGTGGGTTCCCTCCATCAAGAAGCTGCCCGATGGTCCCGTGTCGACCTGCTCGAAGTACGTCCGGCGACCATCGCCCCAGTGCATCTCGGCCACGCGCTGGCCCGGGACGAGCTGGGGGAAAAACGTGAGGTAGGTCTCGAGCGTGGGCATCGACCAGTTCCAGCCGAGCAGACCCATCCGCTGCTTGCGGCTGCGGTAGATGCGACGGATCTCGAGATCGAGTCCGCGGCCCGCGGCCTTCAGCTCGACGGCGTCGTGGTAGAACTCGCCGCTGCCCGTGACGACCGGGTCGCCCTGTTGGCTGTCGTTGCTCGCCTCCGGGTTGATGTAGTCGTTCAGTGCATCCGAGAGCTCGACCTCGTTGCCGTTCTCGTCCAGAACGACGTAGACCAGCCGCGGCGAGCCGTCCGGATCGGTTCGGAAGCGCGCAACCAAGTCGCCGTTGAAGGCCGGCAGGTTGCGGATCGCCCCGACGACGTCGGAGCCGGACTCGAGGAACTCCTCGATCGTGTCGACGAGCCCACTGCCGAAGGCGAGAGTCCGGATCTCGAGCGACTGCAGGCTTCGGCCGTCCAAGATCCCGGTCTCCGCAGCAATCGTCCAGGTCATCGTGCCGAGCGCGGCGTTGGCCTCCGCCAAGTCGAGGACGGCGGCGGCCGTGGCGCCGCTCTCCACCGCGGCCTGCGTTGCACTCAGCTGGTTGTTCAGCTGACCGAGGAGATAGGCCCCGACCTCGCCGAGCGAGACGTTTCCGTCATTGTTGACGTCGAGTGTCTCGCCGCTCCCGGGCGCCGGAAACTCCACGTCGATGTCTGGCAGATCGGAACCGGTCGCCGCCTCGTACCACTCTTGGAAGCTCGCGAAGTCCTCGACGATGTCGGGCGGCATGAGTCCGTTGCCGTCCAGCGAACCGGGCACGACGTCACCGTTTTCGTCGGTGTACTCGTCGTGATACGGATCGAGCGCGTCGGGCATGCCGTCCTGGTCGATGTCGATGTGCCGCGTGTCCTCGTCTTCGTCGAAGAGGCTGGGAATGTCGTCGTCATCCTCGTCCTGCACAGGAATCGGCGGGCTCGTGACGCAGAGCCCGGCGGACGGGGGGCAAAGCCCGGTGGTCGAGATCTCGTAGGTCGTCGACGTCCTGAAGTAGCCGGGTCCCTCCCAGTGGAGGCACGTGGTGATGCAGAGCCACTCGACGTAGGGAGTCGGAGGCACCTGGCCTCCCAAGATCTCGGACAAGTCGGGCGGCGACGAGGAGGCTCCCGGGATGCAGTGATGCTGGCCGTACGTGGAACACTCGGGAAGATCGAACGCCTGGAACGGCTCGACTCCCGAGCGCGGGAGCACCGCGAGCGGTGGACATTCGGAGCACTGCGTAGCGAACGTGGCCTCGATCTCGTCTTCGATCGGTGGCTGGAGGAGTCCGAGCATGAGCCCGCCAAGCCCAGAGGCCGGGACGGCTCGGGTGCGCCGCAGGCCGGGCACCGCGGCGGTCCTGCTGCCCTGTCGAACGCCCGGCCGATGAGTGTGGTGTCCACGGGGGGCCTCCGGGTCAGCTCGCGTGGAGCCGGATGGTCTTCAACGAGAGGACCCCGTTCTCGTCGACGTGCCCAACCGCTGCTCCATCGTGGTCGACCGGCCCATTGCAGTCGGCACAGCGCGGGAGTGGCTCGTCACCTTCCAAGCAGATCGTCCACGGACGATGCGTGCTCTCGCCGACGCACGCGGGGCAGACCCGCAGCGCGGAGCCGGCGGCAGCAACGAACGCCTGCTCGAAGAGTGAGTGCGGTCTGCGGAAGGGCTGCGGTGCGTTCTTCATGCCGTCCTGATCAGGATCACCGGCATGACGCCGCCCTCGACGAGTTGGCACAGGGTCTGGCCCTCGCGGTCGACGAACTCCCCGCACTCGGAACAGCGCGGGATCTCCTCGCCTGGACCGAGTTTGATGTACGAGTTGGCACCGCGGCATGGCCCGCCGCATGTCGGGCAGGGCTCGACGTACGGCCCCACGGCCTCGTCAAACGCGCGTTCCAAGCTGGTCTTCATCCGAGCGATCTCCAGGGTCGTCGCGCTCGGAGGTGGGGCTTGGCGTGCCGCGACGGCTACTCCATCCTAAGCCCCTGGGAGGCCCGGACAAGCGCCTTGGGTCTTCCTTCCGGGCGGACGTCGAAGCCCTCCCTCATGGGATCACCCGCCGCGCATGAGATCGCCCTGGGGGTCCTGCCGCTCCGATGTCGCATTTTTTGATGACGCGGGGATTCAGGAGAAGTTGTAGGCTCGGCTACTCGGGCATGCAGTCCCGCGGAGACGGCACGATGCAACCCGGCAAGCAGTTCGAGCGCGACGCCTTCGAGTGGATCCGCGACGCGGTTGCGGACGGGCTCCTCGGTGTCGACCCGGCCAGCGCCGAGGTCCACGCCGGCCACGAGCTATGGTCCCGAGATCGTGAGAGCTTCATCGAGTTCGACGTCGTCATCGCCGTGAGCAGGCGCGGGGCGGAGGAGCCCTTCTTCTACTGGATCTGGGAGTGCAAGGACCTGGGTCGGGCAGTCCACGTCGGCGCTGTGGAGGAGTTCCACGGCAAACTCGAAGGCGTCGGGAAGGACCGCGTGAAGGGGACGATCTTCACGACCTCGCCGCTGCAGACCGGAACGCTCCAGGTCGCGCGCGCCCACGGCATCGGCGTGATGCGCGTCGTGCCCCGCGAGGACGCGACCGCCAGCCAACGGCGCCCGGACCCCGACCTGGGTCCGCTCGTCGGCCGGTTCGACCGCGGCAGAGACGTCCACGCGCAAGAGGAACTGTTCGGGAGCGGCCGCTCCGACTTCGACCTAGGGAAGCTCGCTGAACTCGCGTCTTCGTTCTTGGGAGCTGCGTCCGGACCGCGCGAGGACGAGCGCCCCCTGCCGGACACCGTGGAGCTGCTCACCGGGTCGTCCTCGCCCCGGCGGTGCTTCGCAGCGCAGTCCGGGCGCGGGAAGGTTGCGACGGCCTACTCGTTCGAACAGGTCTTCCGGATGGCCGCGAGCGAGCTCAGGGAGCTTCTCGGCTAGTTCGCTGGCTTAGCAGCTACCCCCGCAGATGAAGTGGTTGGG
The DNA here is from genome assembly GCA_024226735.1 of bacterium. Lineage (GTDB taxonomy): Bacteria > Planctomycetota > UBA1135 > UBA1135 > JAAELL01. The sequence continues at coordinate 10,837 of JAAELL010000417.1, forward strand.
CGTGGTTTTCGGCAGGCACCGGCGACCTTCTCGCAAGCTTCTCTGTACTTATTCAGGGACCTTCGGCACGCGCTCCGTCGCAGGTCGACCTCCCCCTCGCCGGCCCATCGCGGAGCTGTGGACAGACTCTTTCCATCGAACGAGCGTCTCCTTCATGTCTGGCCTGGACCGTCTCCGCAGGCGCTCCCTCATGGGATCACCGCCGCTCAGGAGATCGCCCTACGGGTCCTCGGAGTACGACGTCCCATTCGAGCAATCATCGGCACCGCCCTCTCTGCCAACATCGTTGAGACATCGACCATCATGGAGTTCTGTGAGGGCGCTGGAGTGCGACAATGCCGACGATGACCCAGAAGAATCGACCCGACTCGGCGCGACCGGAGGCGGTGGCGAGCGATGCGAGCGACCGCAACAACATCACGAACGCGTTGTCGAGGAACGTTTTCCAGGTCTGCGACGGCTGCCTGTCCGTCACCGGCGTGATGTACCGCAATAGAAGCCCGAATGATCCCGGAGCCTAGTGCCGAGCACCCTCTGTGCACGCATCGCAGCGGTCGATCAGCTGCTGGGTGTCGTCCACCTCACCTTCGAGGGCCAGCGCGCGGTAGCCGTCGGCCGCGAGCCGGAGCAAGCCCCCCGCTTGCTGGTGCTCGCCGAGCGCGTGGAGGGCCTTGGCGAGGTGCCTGCGCAAACTCTGAATCCCCTTGGCGCCGGGATCGAGGGTCCGCGTGGCGACCTTGAGGTTCTCTTCGTGCAGCCTGCGGGCCCCCTCGAGGTCCCCGGTGCGGAAACGCAGAGAAGCGACACGGTGCGAGGCTTGCAGGCGCTCGCCCTCGGGAACGCCGTCCGCGATCAGGTCGGCGAGGTGCTCCTCGCCGACGTTGGCCGCTTGGTCGTACAACTCGAGCGCCTCGAGCGACTTCGTAGCGATATCCTGGGCGTCGCGGATGCTCTTCACGGGGACACCGTCGGAGCCGCGCCAGAGGTCGACCAGCCGGACCGCCTCGTCCGCGGCCCGCTCGTGACGGCCCGCGAGGAAGAGGGTGATGACGAGCGTGTGCTCCGATTTGCCTGCGTCGACGTCGCCGGCTCTCGCCTTCGCCTCGGTCCAGGGGCCGAGGATCTTCTGGCCCTCGACCGCGGAGTCGGCGGCGGCCGAGAGGAGTTCGCTCCTCTCGGCCGCCGGCAAGGACATCGCGTGCTTCAGCGAGCTGAGGGCGAGGTTGAGGTGGACTTGGCCGATCTCTTTCGAACGGGGTGGCCGGTTTTCGAGGCGCGCCTTCAGCAGGATCCGATTCCAGCGAATCGCCTCGGCGTGATCACCGACCGCGTCGGCGTACAGGCAGTACGAGTGGAGCGCGGGTAGGGCGAGTCCGTCGCTGCACGACTCGACGATCGCGTCTCGCGCTCGCGTCAGGGCGGCTCCCGCCTCAGCGAGGTCTCCCTGTTGGAAGTGGACACGACCGAGCGTGGCGAGGGTTGCGAGCGTCGGGCACGCTTCCGGCCCGTAGCGCTCCGTCTGGTACCTGAGGTTCTGCTGGAGGAGCTCGACCGTGTCGTCGAAGTGGCCGGCGTTCTGGAGGTTGATCGCGAGGTTGTTCCGTACTGAATAGAGCGCTGGGTGCGTCGCCGACAGGCGCTTCTCGAGGTTGTCGCGGACGGTCCCCAGGAGGCCGATCGCCTCGTCGGTGCGGCCGCAGTTGCCGTACACGAGAGCGATCGTCGCCAACGCGTTCTGGTGGCTTGGAAGCCAGTCGGCGCCGTGCTCCGCGTAGCTCTGATGCAGGCGCTCGGCAAGCGGCAGCGCCTCGTCGAAGCGCCCGACGGAGTTGAGCAGGACGAGGCACGCGGTGACGAGGTTCAGCGGCTCTTCCTCCCACTGGATCTCGGCGTCACGGACCGCGCGGTAGACGGGCCTGAAGAGGTCCCAGGCGCCGTTCAGGTGGCCCTGCAAGTAGCGAATGCGCGCGCGTTCAATCGTGGCCTGCGTCAGGATCTCGTCCGGCTCGCGGCCGCCGGCCGAGCCGTCGATCCGGTCGAGCCCCGCCGAGGCCTCCTGCCAGGAGCCCTCGTCGATCTCGATCCCCACCAGCTTGAGCTCCGCCCGCAGGGCCCCGCGCGACCGCGAGCCCTCGCGCGACACGTACTCGGACCGAGCCCGCTCGAAAAGCTCACGCGCCCGGTCGAGGTCACCCAGCGCACGGTAGGCCGCGCCCAGCACCATCAGCAGGCGGGGCGCTTGACGCAGGTCCGGAGCGTTGCGGATCTCCTGATAAACGGGCTCGAGCAGCTCGGCCACCTCCATTCCCTGCATCGACCCGGTCTCCGGAGAGGCCTCGTTCACGATCCGCTCGAAAAGCAACGCGATCGAGTCGGCGTCGACCGCCGACTCCTCTGCGTCCTTCAGCGCGGCGGTCACGGTCCGGTTCGACGAGGTCAGCAACGCCACGACCACGATCGCGATGATGCCGAGGCCCGTGAACACGGTCGCGCTCGTGCTCGATTCCCGCCGGTTCCACTTTACGAATCGCGTCCAGGCGCCGCTGCTGTGGGAGGGGACAATCCGGTCTTCGAGGAACGCGCCGAGCTCCGCCGCCATCGCGTCCATCGACCGAAAGCGGCCGTCGGGATCGGCACGCATGGCACGCTCCGCGACGGCGATCAGCTCTGCGGGGGCATCCGGGGCGAGCTGCGCGAGCCGGGTCGGTGACTCGCCGCCGCGCTTGCGCTCGACGACCTCGAGGCCGGTCATGGCGCCGTCAGTGAAGGGCGCCCGGCCGGTCAAGAGGTGATAGAGCATCGAGCCCGCCGCGTAGACGTCGGTGCGCTCGTCGATGTCCTCGGCGCGGGCCTGCTCCGGTGCCATGTACGCGGGAGTTCCCGCGATCCTCCCGCGGAGAGAGAACGTCGCGCCGGGATCCACGTCGATGCCACGGGGGTACGAGGGATCGCAGTCCTCGCGAGGCTGCCCCTTACGGGTCGCCAGACCCCAGTCGATGACGCGCACCGAGTCGTTCAGGCCCCCGGGACGGATGAGAACGTGGGACGGCTTCACATCACGGTGCAGGACACCGACGCGATGTGCGTCCGCGAGGATGTGGCAGGCACGCTGCATGTACCGAACGAGCACGTGCAGCGCGGCGGGCTCGGGGTCCTCGTGATAGCGCTCGATTTCCTGTCCGAGGTCCGTCCCCTCGACGTGCTCCATCACGACGAACGAGCACCCCTGCCACTGACCCTCCTCGTACACGGCGACGGCTCCCGCAACATTGACCAGGCTCAGTCGGTCCCCCTCGCTCAGCCGGTTCGGCGGCCCCTCATCGGCAGCGTGCCCCGCGCGCAAGAGCTTCAAGGCGACCTTCCGGTGCGGCAAGTTGAAGCGCTGCCAAGCGGCGTAGACCTCTCCAGTCGAACCCTCTCCGAGCTGCCCGATGATCTCATACCCCTGGAACCGCTGCCCAGGTGACAGGCCGAATGCCTGGTCCCCGCCGTCGAGGAGCGAAGGCGAAGCGTCCTGCTCCAGGAGCTCCCGAACTTCGTCGGCGACACGCGGTTCGCGCCACCCGACGGCCTCGAGGTAGAGCTCCCGCTCGGACGCGGGGAGCGACGTCGCCGCATCGAAGACGGCACGGACCCGATCGTGGTGCATGTTTCTCTCCGTCGCTGGCGTGTCACCGTCACTCGACGTCGCGTTCCGAGAGCCCGCGACGCTTCAGCTCGCGCTTGAGCCACGAGGAGACGAACCGCCAGTCGTTGCTGAGCGAGTCTATCGAGCGATCGAGCTCTTCCGCGACGTGGCCCCAGGTACAGCCCTGGAAGAACCGCAAGGCCACGATTTTGCCGTAGTCCTTGCCGCGCTCCACGTCGAGCCGTACGAGCTCGTCGAGGGCGTCCGTCACGATCGCGAGCGTCTCATCGAACTCCGTAGGAGCGCGCCCAGAGCCGACCAGCTCGTCGATCGTCGGCGTATGATCGTCGGACTCGCGCCCGCGAAGCACGTTCAGCGCGACCCAGCGCATCGCGACGTACCACTGCGCCTTCGCGTGCTCGAGGGAGCTGGCCCGGGTCCTCGGGCTCAGCTTCTCGGCCGCGTTGGCCACGAACGACCACGTCTCGGTCGGGGCACCCGGGACCTTCCGGAGGCGCTCCGTGAGCGCCTTGGCCCGCGCCATGATCTCGCTCCAGATCGGCCCCGACTCCGCCGCCTCCCAAGGGTGGAATTCGCGGTCCTCGAGCTGGTCGTCGTCTCGGTTCGGCATCGTTACCTCCGGCATCATGCCACACCCGGGGTACGGCGACTCGAGCGTACGCCCGGCGTAAAAGGCTCGATTACCGAACGAGTACGCCGGCGGGGGCGGCTCGCGCTTGTGGAGGAGCGGCAGCGCAGGTCGCGCTGCGCGTGGCGACGGCGCCGCGCCCCGAGCACCCTCCGACCGAGACGAACCATGTTGACTCGACTCCTCACCCTGCCCCTCGCGGGCCTCGCGCTCACGTCCGCCCATGCCCAGACCGTCCAGGAAGTCCAGTACCTCTACGCGACGAACGTCCCCGACCGCGGCGGGTGGAACTTCGAGGACCGGTGCGAAGGGGAACCGTCCGACCTCGACTGCAACGACAACAACTACGCCGCGACGATCGACAACATGACGGTCGACTGGCTCGCGGCGCGGGACTTCGACACGTTCGTATTCGATCCCGCGTGCGAAGTCATCACGGGCGTCTACGTCGACTTGATGCAGCGCTACCGCATCGGCGAGGACGGCACGACCTGGCTACGGCTGTCCCTCGGTGTCGGCAACCCGATCGACGGCACGAGCGCCTGCTTCCACTCGGGACCGCACGGAAACTGCCGCTGGCGGTTCTACAACGGCAACGGCTACGGCTGGGACGTGACGAACCTCGTCGACTGGAACGCCGACCCGAGCCAGATCCAACGCATCGACCTGCTGACGCGGCGCATCACGACGAACACGACGTGCAACTCGACGACGCGCCTGCGCGTCAAGGCCTTCCGCATAGTGGTCGTGACCGAGCGCTCCATCGCCGACTGCGACCAGAACGGGACGCCGGACTGCGAGGAGCTGAGTCCGACGACCGACGAGGACGGCGACGACATCCTCGATGTCTGCGACTGCGAGAGCTTCACGTTCTGCATGAGCCTGCCGAACTCGACCGGCTCGCGGAGCCGAGCGTTCCTGGTCGGCGGTCCGAGCCTCGGGGACGGCCTGGCGAAGCAGTTCCGCGTCCTCGACGCCCCGGCCGGCGTGTTCGGGCTGTTCTTCGTCGGGAGCCCGTCGGCGCCGATGCCCGCCGGTAACGGGATGCGCTGCCTGGCGGCGTCCGGCCTCATCCGGGGACCCGTGCTGTCCACGAGCGGGAACGGCGGCGTCAACCAGGTCGTGGACTTCGGCGCCGCGCCCTACAACGTCTTTGGGCCCGGCGACCTGTTCGCCCTACAGTTCGTCCACCGCGACACGGTCGGAGCGGGATTCAACTGGTCGAACGCGAGCCAGATCCGGCTCTGCCTGTGAACGGGCGCTGATCAACAGGCTCCCCGGAGGCCGTGTGGCACGGTCCGGGGAGCTCGTCGCTACGCGCCGCCCACCCGGGCCTCGAGGCGGCCCGCCGTGCCGTGGGCGGTCGACTCGTCGATCGTGACGGACGCCATCGAGCGGCGCTGTGTCGATGGTGCAACGACGAGGGGTTCAAGCTCACGAAACGCCCTGCCAAGCAGGAGGGGAGTCCGCGGCCGGGATGAACGCCGTGCTGTCCACAAACTCGATCGGCGCCCGCTGGGCACAGGGGTGATCCGCTCGGTCCACAAGAGCGTTTCGCGCGCATACACCTCCCCCACCGCTCGTCCGACGTTCGAGGCTCCGCAGAGACCCAGGCGGCGCGGCCGTAGTGCTTCTTCATGAGCCCTGGTCGCCCCGTCCGTTTCGCCGAGTAGGTCCACTTGGCCGCGATCAGCCGCCCGTGCCACCTCATGATCGTGTCCGGCGTGACGATAGTAGCGATGGCGTCCAGAGCCTTCCTTCCGATTCGTTTTCCTTTCGCTGCAAGGCGACGGCGCTGGTCATCGTTCAGATGGAGCCGGCATCCACCGAGCTGCTCCTTGAGCACTCGGTTCTCCTCCACGAGATACTCGATGGCGCGGGCTTGATGACGGTTGACGACGCCCGACACGGTCAGGAGCAAGGCGTGGAGCGGGTAGATGGCGGCCAGCATCACGGGATCGTAGCCGGGAGAAAACGCCCGCCGTTCCGGGCGATCGGGCCGCGGTCGAGTTTGTGGACGGGACGGGGTCGCCCCCGCCCTGCCTGTCGTCCAGCTCTTCTCGTGCCTCGATAGCGCCGACGCAGCCGAAGGGTAGGAGAAGTACGGCCGAGGTGAGTGAACGATTCAGGTGGTTCATGCTGCGGGGCTGATGGCGTGGAAGCTGCCGCGGCTAGAGTAGCCCACGGCGCCCGTGGGGCGACTCGAACGCCCAGGTGCGCCACCACGTGCTCTTCGCTCACCTCGAGTCGGAACCTGCGAGGACGTACCCCTCGACCCTCACGAACTGGTAGTCGGGGCTCCGGCGGTCGCCGACGCGGCCCGCCCAGCCCGGGTCCGTCGTGACGAAGCGGTCCGTCCGACTCGGGCTCTCCCAGCCGTAGAGGGGCCGGATCCCGGCCCGCGCAGTCGTGGTCGGGGGGTAGATGTACCCGACGACGCCGCGGAAGCGATACCCTCCGCTTCGCTCGCGGCTCGTGCCGGGGGCCCAGGCCGGGTCCGTGGTCACGAAGCTGTCCTTCCGGGAGAGGCTCCGCCAGTGGTAGAGGGGGATCGTCCCGCGCGGCTTCGGCATGTTGGGGGTGAAGACCCAGCCCTCGAGCCGCACGCGCCGGTAGAAGTCGAACGAGGCGTCGGCGGGCAGTATCGTCGTGAAGTTCTCCGTGTTCGCCTCGTCCCACCACCGGTTCAGGGGAAGCGTACTGGCGGAGCTTGTCGGCGGAGGCGCCGTCGTGGGCTCGGTCACGCGGTAGAAGACGCCGTTGCTGGCTGCGACCCCCGCCCCGGACTGGAGCATGAAGAGGTAGTTCTCGGGCGTGACGCTCTCGGGCACGCGGGCGCTGATCCTGTTCTGGGTCCAGGTGGCGATCGGGAGCTCGTGCTGGCCCAGGAAGTTCACGAGGGTCGCCTGGAGGCTGTCTTGCTGGACGGGGAAGGTACCGTCGGCGAAAATGATCCCTCCGTTCGAGGCCGCGGTCGGGCTGATCTCGCGGATTCTCGAACGGATCGCTACCGCGCGGCCTCTCGTGTTCCACTCCACGCTCGCGGTCGAGGGGGTACTGGACATGGGGCCGATCCGGATCCGGGTTCCGGTGTCCGTGCCGTCGAGCCAAGAGAGACGGATCCACCCGTCGGAGGCGGAGTAGATCCTCTGGCTGCCGTTCCGCGCCGGCCAGTCTGGGGCGTAGGCGAGGATACCCGCGTCCTGGTCGTGCTTGTCATCCCCGCTCTTCTCCGTGTCGAGGCGGCCGTTCGCCCCCCAGGCGACGAAGTCCCCGATCCCGTCCGAGCCCACGACGTCGTCCGGTCGAACCCGGGAGTCGATCCGCCCGTTGTCTCCGGGGCGGATTCGTACGGGGAGATTCGCTGGGCGGCGGCCGGACCCCAGCTTGACGTACCAGATCACGACGCCCGTCCGCGGCACGTCGGAGTCGTAGCCGCGGAACGGGCTTCCAGGATCCGAGCGGGAGTCGCCGGACTGGCGCGTCCGGCGCCGGAACTCGACGAGGAAGAACTCGTTTGGCCCCCGGTCCGGGTCGTGGAAGAGAATGGGGCGTTGGCTGGACGGGTAGCCCACGTCCGGCGGACCGATCGTAGCGCTCCCCGAGCTCTTCAGGCTCTCCGTCCGCGGCTGGAGCCAGCCCACCGACAGCTTGTGCCAGGGGTCCAGGTGGAACATCTCGCGGTTGTCATTACCGCCGATCATCGTGGCGCCGGCGAGCGAGAGGCCTTGGTTGTTACTCCGAGATCGCCCCGAGTGGTAGATGTCGATCATGTCGTACATCTGGTGCCCGAGCTCGTGGGCGATCGTCAGGAAGGATGCCGCGTGATCGACACCCGAGGGGCGAGCGCGCACCTCTATCTCGCCCGCGCGGCAGGTCCCCTCCGCGGTCGAGCACATTGGGAAGACGTACCGGGTGTTGCGGGTCCCGCCATCGGTCTGTCCGCCCGTGCCGGGGTTTGCCGCGACGACCAGGACGGCCAACTCGGCGGGGGTGACCTTCCCGTCGCGGTTGGCGTCGTACCGATGGAAGTCGAAGGTTCCGGATCGGGCGACCTGACGGACCGCCTCCATGCGGTCCACGTTCCCCGGCCGGAACCGGAACGGACCCACGATCCCCGCGCGGGAAAGCGTGAAGAGTCCGTTCGAGGTGGACCGGTAGTAGCCCTTGACGGTCGGGCCGCCGGGGCCGAAGAGCAGACGGTCGTAGAACGCGCCGTCGTAGCCCTCGGGAAACTCGCTGTCCGGTAACTGCATGAGGATGACGAGCAGCGGCCGGGTGCCGCGGAGTGTCCGACGGAGGCCGAACGGCTGGAGGTCGACTCCCGCCTGCTCGGAAGGACGCACGCGCCCAGGCGCCGGCGCGCCGATGGCCTCGGAGACGAGCCCCGTTGCGGCGATGAGGGTGAGAATTCCGAGAACCGAGTACATGCGCATCGCGTACACCTCTTGCATCGTTCCAAACCGATCGTGTTGCGGCCCATCACCAGACTGCCGCCCGCTTTGCACCCTCGGGCTCAGGCCTTGCCCTTGAGTCGTGTCTCCACATATCCCAACACCGCGCGCCGTAGCTCGAGGGCCTGAGCCTCTTCGAGGTCGAGGCCGCGAGCGTATTGCCGTAGGCTCGTCGAGAGGAGCTGTCGGACGTTTGTCGCACCCAGGACGTTCGGTGAAACACCGTGTGCCCGGATGTCCGCGATCTCTGCTACCGGCACTTCTGCGATGTTGGCGGCAATGCCGCGAGCCACCTTCTGGCTGAAGTAGTCGGTGTCCACGAAGGCTCTCCTGCGTACACCACGGGCATCGGCGGCGGCGCCCGAGATGAGCCCGGACCGGATGCTCGCATGGATGCCTTCAGGACTGGTCCAGTGGCCCAGGAGCTCTGGCCGAAGATCGTCGAACCACGGCATGGTGGAATCGATGTCCGAGACGGACGGCGGTTCGACGACTTGCGGGCAGCCGTCGACCGCTCGGTAACAGACGCTCAATCCGCGATTCGTGACGAGCATCTGGGCCACGTCTGCAGTTGGCTCGAAGGCTGACGGTTCCGCGCGCCTGACGTGGACGTTGTAGTTCACGTCGACAATGGTGTTGGGCCCCGAAGTGAAGTCATGCCCCCCCCGAGCGACGATTTGGCCACGCGCCTGCACGGTCCGGTCATCGACGCGTACGATCCGAAGATCGAAGTGGTTTGCGACCGGGCCAGGCGTTGGCGGATCCGTCCGTGTCCGATCATCGGCGAGAGAGATGCCCGGGGCGACGAAGCTCCCGCCGCCGGCGTCAGTAGCGTCGACGTCGATGATCCACTCGCCGCCCACGCCGTCGCCCGGAACGATGAACGTGTCCTCGGGCCGATCCGGGGTACCGAACAGGATCGTCTCGCCGTCGGAGTCGAACAGCGATCCCCCTCCTTTCGCGATGGCCTGCACCCTGAACGGGAAAGTGCGCCTCTCCACGGTCTCCCCCTCGCCGACCAGCTCGACGGTCTCGGGGAAGTGCCCTGTCTTGAGACTGGCTTCGATGCAGAGGTCGTCTTGTTCTTCAGGTCGCGCAACCACGAGGATGAAGTCCTGCACACCCTCCAGCATTCGCAAGCCCTGCGCGAAGGACCTGCGGTTCGTGGCTTGCAGCGTGCCGGGCCGCGCCAACACGATGAACGTCGCACGATTCGTGCCGGTGTGATAGCCGGTCAAGAGTGAATACAGTTGATCCAACGATGTCGAGTGCGCGCGCTTGATCGTACGCGAGCTACCGGATTCGACCGTCAGGCCTCTCTTGTCCTCTTCAGTCGTTCCCCACGTATGCGATATCTTCCCAGTCGCAGAGAAGCCCTTCTCGTAGCCCGCCTCCAGGCCGATGGTCGTCTCGTTCTTGGTGGTCGTCGTCAGACTCTGGTCGATTCCAACGTCACGCGTCGAACCAGTGAGGAGCTCTCCGCTCTCCGTGATGCTCCGGACGAGCTCCCGAGTCTTCGGTGTGAAGTCCAGGATATGAGGGTAGACCGAAAGGTCCGGTGACTCGCCGACGACCCTCAACGCTCCGCCAGACGGAAAGACCGCCACGTTCAGGAGCGCTCCGTAGCATCCCAGGTACTCTGTGGTCAGTCGCTCTAGCTCTTCGAGTGGCTCGTCTCCGAATGTGATGGTTCCAGTCTCGCTGCCCGCAGCCTGGTAGCCCGTCAAGCTGCATGTGACCTTGACGAACGCAATGCGTTGCCCGCAGAGATTCGGCGCGAGGTCGCTCCTCGGCGGCTCGTACACGGCGATGGCCAAGGATGAGCGCCACGCGTAAGGGAAGCGACGGTTGTTGAACGTCACATCCATCATGTCCGGGCTGGCGGCGATGGTCTTCCACGGGATCGAACTCTCGAGTAGGTCTTCAGGGGGCATCGTTGTCTCCTTTGCCGTGGGCGTCCGTTGCGTGCACTACGGCGTGGTCTAGCTGGTTGCCGGGTCATTTCGGATGTGTGGGGCGAGCGTCCCAGGCGGCCGCCGTCCACCCCACACACCTCCGGCGCCGCGCTCGACTGCCAGGCATCACCCGTTTCTTTGCGACTGGCGCACCTGCCGCCCACGGAAAGCGGACGCGGCGCCGGGGAATGGCGCGTGTCCGTGGGTGGGCGCTGCGCGAGACAGCGATCCTCGAACACGGCTCGGCGTCGCGCCAAGCTCCCGAATGGCGTCGAGCCCTGAAGAGTCGTCAGTCCCGCGCCTACTTGCCTGAGTAGCGAAGGAGGCGCGGGTCGTTGCCGCACCCTCCCTTGACACGCGGTCCGATGACTCCGCTCATCAGTTCGCCGCGTGGGTCCCGAAGCGGGAGGGCCTCTTCATCGAACCTCAGGAAGATCGCGCCTGCGTCGTCAGTATCCATCACAGCCTTCGCAACGTAGAAGGGCTCGACGCCACGGTCGAGGGAATACATGAGCACCCCGTGGGCACGGTCGAAGGCCAGGGCGACGATGTCCGCCGTATCCCATCCCTCGGGCCCGTTGTCGACCCGCACGTCACTCACTTGCCAGTGGTCGATTCGTGCCGAAGCTATCCGGAGCTTCGCGCCGGAGCCGGGATCGGAGCCCGGGGTCGTCGAGAAGAGGAGCTCGATCGTCGTCGGCGCCTCGGCCGGCGGCATGAAGCAGTAGTGTCCAAGACCCGCGGAGGTCACCCTCTCGTCCGGTTCTTCCGCGTACCACCAGGCGTTGTAATCGATGGCGTCGACGTGATACCCGGGGTGCGCGAGGAACTGCGCCTCGTTCTCCATCCGTTTCTTCCCGTGTTCGACGATGGACAATGCCGCGCCCCAGCCATAGCTCCAGAGGTCATCAAATTCGGATACGAAGAAGATCGCCCCCCAACCGGGCTCGTCGGGGGTCTCGAGCCTCGCGCGTGAGTAAGGCGGCTCCGGGTCGGAGTACCACTCGACCGGGATCCAGTCGAGGCCGAAGGTCATCGCGTCGATGTCGTAGTACGCTCCCATTTTCTCCGTGGTGAGTTCCAGCCCGGCGGCGGTCCAGTAGATGTCCAGGAGGAGCCCTTCCGCACTGGGCTTCGCGCCGAACACGGCCTGTTCCTCGTACTCCGCCATCAGATTCCCCGTCCCCTCGAGGCTGACGGCGACGGGGATTTCCTCCGCCTTGCAGACAGGCGTCGGCGTCGCCAGCGTCGCCAGCGGCGACAGCGGCGCCGGCGGCTCCGGCGGCTCGAGCCTCGGGTCTCGGCTCGAGGATTCGCAGCTGTAGAATGCAGCCGCGAGCACGGCAAGGAGGGCTCGTCCGGTCCGGGCTAGCGCGATCGTTGCTCTGAACATCTGTCTTCCTCGTTGGCGCCCGGCGTTGGCCCGGACGAGTTGTCGAGCGAGGCGTCTCTGGCGACGCCCCCATCACTTGCCCTCGAGTGCCGCTTCGACGGCGCTTCGAACCACCGGGTCGCGCCGCGCAAGCTCCAGCAGGACCTCGGCCTCGGCCCGCCGCTCGACCTGGGCGTAGAGGAGCAGCCCGAGGTTGGCCTGGATCACGGGAGAGTCCTCGCCCGCCGTTTCTTGCACGTAGCGGAGGCGCTGCGCGCGTATCCCGGCGATCGCCTCCTCCGCTGAGAGCTCACCGGTGCGTACCCTTATGGCGAAGCGCATCACCTTGAGCTCGGCCTTCCAACGCTCCTCGATCTGGCCGAGATCCTGGAGCTGGGCAGCGAACCCATCGGAGCGCGCCAGGCACGAGCGGGCCTCCTCCTCCGCCCCGTGCAACGCCAGGTCATTCGCCCAGGCCGCGTGGACGCTCGCGAGTTCGAGCAGGATCTCCTGCTCGGACATGCTCGCCTCCGGCCGCCCCTCGAGCAGGTCCTCGAACCCCTCCTCGAGCAGGGACACCGCGCCGTCGAAGTCCAGCTCACTCTCCGCACAGCGGGCGAGCATGATGAAGCTCCTCCACGACCCGGGCTTGACCTCCGCTGCGTGGCGCAGGAACTTCCTCGCATCGCCGAAGCGCGCCTCGCGCACGGCGAGCAGACCGAGTCCGTGCAGAGGCTGATGCTGGTCCGGCCGCTCTTCCAGAGCCTTCCCCCAGAGCTCCTTTGCCCACGCGGGGTCGTTGTCGGACAACAGGTAGGCTCGCACGTGCAAGGTGCGGCGGGTCGCGAGCCCGAGCTCGGCCTCGACCAACGCCGCGTCCTGGGCGGGGACGTCGGCGATCCGCTCGAGGTCGAGCCCCGTCAGCGCGCGCAGATCACGATAGGTCCACTGGTCGTCCTTCGCGATCGCAGCACTCAGCTCGGTCCACGCGAACACTTCCGCGCGCCACCGATAGGCCACGTAACCGCGCAGAGCGTGGTCGAAGCCGGAGGAGGCGTCGGGCAACGCACCCGGTTTCACGAGCTGGTTGCGCACGATCGGGTCCGCTGAAGTCAGCGCGGCTGCGAGCACCTCGAAGACCTCGCTCCCCCATTCCCCGTCACGCAAACTGTCGAGCGCTTCCCGCGCGTCGTCGAGCTCGCCGTGCTGGCTGCTCCAGTTCGCCCAGTACCACCACAAGAGGGGCTGGTCGGGCTTCAGCTCGACCAGCTCCTTCCAGACCGGTCCGAGATCCGCGTCCGTGACCGTGGGATGCGGCGGAGCCTCGTAGCTGGCGTTCGACTCCAGGGTCGTGAGCGCGGGCAAGCTCGCGAACAGCTCCGCGAACCTCTGGTGTTCACTCTCGGCCCGCTGGCGCCTGACCTCCTGCCAGACCAGCACGCCGGCCACGAACCCGACGATCAGGAGTGCCCCGAGGGCCGCCAGGGCGACCGCCGCCGCCGGGCGTCGCTGGCAGGCGCGCGCGGCTCGTCCAAGGGCACTGGGCGGACGGCGGGACACGGGGCGCCGGTCGAGGAAGGCCTCGAGGTCGGCCGCCAGCTCCTCGGCGCTCGCGTAGCGCCGGGCAGGGCTCTTCTCCATGGCCGCGAAGCAGATCGCGTCCAGGTCGCGCGGCACGTCGGGGCGCAGAGTACGCAGAGCGGTGGGGAGCGAGCGCCGGATGGCGCCGTAGAGCACGAGCCCCTCCCCCGAGAAGGGAGGGCGGCCCGCGAGCAGGTGGTAGAGCGTCGCGCCCAGTCCGTACACGTCGACCGCCGGGCGGCGCGCCACCCGCCCCGACTCGAGCTGCTCGGGGGCCATGTAGGGGAGCGTCCCCGCCGCGGCCGGATCCGTGGTCCGCGTCTCCTCGCACAGGCTCGCAACGCCGAAGTCGACGAGGCACGGGGTACCGTCGGCCGTGAGCAGGATGTTCTTCGGCGCCACGTCCCGGTGCACGAGGCCGGTCGCATGGGCCGCCTCGGCGGCGCGCGCGGTGCGGGCGACGACGTGGGCGACGATCTCGCTGTAAGGGCGCGACCAGAGCGGGCCGACCACCGGACCGCCGAGCTCCGCCTCGACGAAGGCCACCAGCTCTTTCGAGCTCTGCTCGATGGAGCCGTCCTCGCTCGCGTGGTGCAGCCAGCGCTGGAGGTCCACGCCATCGACCCAGTCCATGACGAGGTAGGCCCGGTCCCCGTGGACCCCCACGTCGTGCACCGCGATCGCGTTCGGGTGGCGGACGCGCGCCGCCGCGGAGGCCTCGGCCACGGCGCGAGCGAGGGCCTCGTCGGACGTGGCCGCGCCGGGGTGCAGGAGCTTGACGGCCACGCTCTTCTTCAGCTTCAGGTGCTCGCCACGGTAGACCGCGCCCATCGAGCCCGCGCCGACGCGCGCGCCCAGGGCGTACCGGCCGGCGATCACGACTCCCGTGTCCGAGGCGGGTTCACGGTCGGGCGCACCCGCACCGTCCGGGTCCCGCTCGTCCCGCCGGTTCCGCCGGCCGCCAGCGGTCGGACGGAGGGTTCCGAAGAGCGGGGCGAGGAAGTCCGAGGGCGGCTCGAGCATCCGGCCGAGCTCGCGGGCCAGGTCGGGGTCTTCTGCGCCGATCCGCGCGAGCTCGGCTCGCCGGTCCGATTCGGAGAGCTCCGCCAGCTCATCGAAGGCAGCCCACAGTCGATCCTCGCTCGTGTGGTCAGGCATCGGTCCCCTGCTCCCTGTTCGCGGCCTCGTCCCCCGGCCCGTCCCCCGGCCCGTCCCGGGGTCGCAACTCGCGATAGAGCCAGGCCCGAGCCCGCCCCCACCGTCGGTTCAACGTCCGCTCGGACACGTCCATCACGCGGCTCACCTCGCTCATCTGCAGCCCCAGGAAGAAGCGCAGCTCCACGAAGCGCGCGAGCTCGGGCTCGACGGCTCCGAGCCGTTCGAGGGCCTCGTCGAGGGCGGTGAGATCTCCGGCCTCGGCGAGGGCCCCATGCAGGGCCGCGGACTGCGCCGTCGAGCGGTCCGGATCGGCGGGCTCGAGCGCGCCCACCTCCGGCCGCGCGCGCGCGCTCTGATAGTGGCTGACGACGATCCAGCGCATCGTGCGGGCGGCGAGGCAGAAGAAGTGCTTCCGGCCTTCGATCGCGGGCATGGCTCCGTCGAACAGGCGCAGGTAGGCCTCGCTCACGAGCTCGGTCGTAGCCAGTGATGGCGGGGGGGACCACCCGCGGCGCGTGCTGCGCGCGAGGATCCGAAGCTCCTCCTGAACGAGGGTGATCAGGTCGTGGAGCGCCTGGCTGTCGCCCGCGCTCACGCGCGAGATCAGCACGTCCACGTCCGTCGGAGGGATGTCGCCCGACGCGGGCCCTGGTCCTCTCTTGATCTCGTGCATGTCACGAAGCACCCACTCGGGCGGCGGCCTCCTCGAGAGCACATACAGGCCAAGCTGGTGCCGGACGCCACGAAAGCCGAGAAAAGCCAGCTTATGTCAAGGCTCCTTGCTCGGGGAAGATCGTCCCACTTTCGCCGAGCTCGTAGTCAATCGTACTGGCGGGTACGCCGATCGCGTACGACTCCGGTCAGCCGTGAGCCGTCATCCGGTTCAGGATGTTGCAAGCGAGCGTCGCTCGCCCGCCTGGGCATCTGACGACCGCTCCTGCACACGCTCAGAATCCCGTGGAGAGGCTAACCGGGCACAGGTGCCGCGATGCCCACTCACTCGAGTTGGTGTTCGGTATCGATCCAACGGCTTTGCGAACCGAGACCCGCCCTGGCGGTGCCGGAAGGGCCGATGGCTCTATCTTTTGAGAGTTCGAAAAAGCGTTGGGACCGGGGAGCCACTGCTGCTGGGAGGTGCGAACTCGCGCTCCTGGTGGTTGACGGCGGGACGATGCTGGTCGCGATGGCGCGGTCGACACAAGCCGCCGTGTGACCGGCAGGTACGCCGCCAACTTGATCCGAGCCTGAGCTCTCGGTTCGCGACTCTCGCACTGGGCCACCGTCCGAGCGACCCCGGCTTCGGAACGACGCCGACTCGGACGGGCTCTCGAACTCTCGGGGCTCTCTCTGTGCGGGCCATCCTGGTTGGCGGGCGCCGTCTCGATTGTGTCCGGGTGCGACGGCGCCGCACGAGTATCGAGCATCGAGAGACTGGCGTGTCATCGCATCGGGCGTCATCTCTCAGTCTCCTCGGTCGCAGGGATGATCTCCTCTCTGATGAGCACCACCCGCTCTTCCAGCAACGCTGCGTGCTCATCGTCGGGGGGCACACCTACCGGAAACACATCGTTCAAGTCATCGCCAGCTCGCACGGCCTTGATCCAATCCTCCATCAAATCGGCGTAGGCCCCGAGGGCGGCAGCTCCAGTCGGCGCACGATCCGTGACTAAGTACGCCGAAGGCAAGTCCCCCTCGATGACCCAGAGCCAGTCGTCGACCTCGCTCGCTGCGTCGATTCGAAATAGGAAGGCCGCAACGACGTTGCCGAGGCCGAAGCCAAGGTACGACTCTTTGACAGCTCGGCACCACTCGTGTGACAGCAAGTAGCTCCTCGCGTTCTCGCACATCGAACGAAGCGCCGCCGTCTCGGTATCGTCCTCGCCCGCCATCTCGTCGGTCACGACTAGCTTGTCAAGATCCATGCCTACTTCCCGTCGC
>JAAELL010000418.1 GCA_024226735.1 bacterium
AGTTACCCACATGGAACCGAAGCGTGGTTCGCCACTCAATACCGCCCGTTCGCGCTGACGCTCGTTCACGAAACTACAGACACCAGGCTGCACTACCCCTGATTTCGGAGTCATTACGTACTGCGCTTCTCGGGCAGCAGGCTTCCTGAGGCTCTCATTCACCCGATTCTGAGCCCACTCGTAGTCAGGCTGGGTGATTTTGTCCTCCGTCAACATGTCCTTCAACCTCTCCAGGTGTCGGTTGCCGATCTCAAGCCCTTCTGAACTGCTGAGCACACGGCAGTTCACGAGCCCAACGATGAGATCCGTGAAGGCAAGAGCTACCTTATCCTCGCTGTACGGTATGTGTGTGATCCCACCGACATTGCTGGGCGCTTGAACACGTCGCTCCACAAACATGAACGTTCGTTCCTGTCCAAGTTGCGCCATAAGGTATCCAAGCTCATGGTAGACGTTGGGCCGCGCGAGCCAAAGCTCACCGTCTTCCGTTTGAACACTAATCTCTGGGGACAAGACAACGATCCCAATGGTCGAATCCCGGAGCGCGCCGAAGATCATCGCCCCCAAGTCCTTGCCCGGTGGCGCGAATATCAGGCGCGTATTGACTCGAGCCTTCTTACCGTTTTGCTCACCAAGATAGCCCTCTAGTAGACGCTGCAGTCGCCGAGCATCGTTGGCCGGTGTACTGGGTTCGTCCTCCCTGCTACTCCAGCTACAAGCAATAAAGGCCAGCTCCGCCTGCACCACGGGCCGCACAGGTGGGCAATGACCTTGGAGGATTCTCCGCGCAGCACGACCATAGTTGGCAACATCCGTCGCAGACGGTGGCGTCGGCTGAATCAGGCTGATGCGATTGGCCTTATGTGCATAGTCGACTTCTGCAGGCGGCAGCACTCTCGGCCCATCGCGCTCCACTCGGATGGCAT
Organism: bacterium; assembly: GCA_024226735.1. GTDB lineage: Bacteria > Planctomycetota > UBA1135 > UBA1135 > JAAELL01. The sequence continues at coordinate 927 of JAAELL010000418.1, forward strand.
CCGGAGCATCGAGGGTTGTGTCGCACTCCCATATGTAGCGAAAGTGATCGCAAAACAATGCAAAGGCGCGGGGTGCATCCTCCCGGTTAACACCCACAAGAGGTAGGACAGCGTTTGAGCACTGCGCCTCGAACCTCTTCTCCTTGCCGAGAACATACGAATCGCAAAACAGCTGATCATTAACCCTCAGCCCGCAGACCATCGGGCTAACCGTCGAGAGCCGTAAGTCAATTCGATTCGGGTGCTGCCGAAGGACATGATTCTCACCCAACTCATTCATCCACTCGTAGAACGAGTGGAGCGTTGACTTCAGCTTTCGGAACAGGCGCGAACCCTTGAATGTTTCGTCATCAACATGCTCGATGAAATCAAGGCCGCGGTTCCATGTAGGATCATCAACAGCGCACCGCTTCCGGCTCGCCTCCGCCTGCATTCTTAGTTGACTGGCAGCAGAGTAGGGGTAGCCGAGTAGCAGCCGTATGCGGACTGCCACGCCGTCCTGGTTCAGCTCTGCTGTACGTGCGGCAAGATCTCGGAGAGCTTGGAAGCACCCTTCGGACACTTCGTTGCCTCGATCGAATAGTCGTGACGCGGTAAACCCGAAGTAGTCGATGCAAACGCTACGAGAGAACTTGCGGTCTTCCTTGGTCACCTGGGCCGGATGTGCCCACGATACGGCGGTGGAGGAAAGGCCCACCGGTCCATCGATGTCCAACCTCTCCTTCAGGGTCTTCAGGTAGCGAGGATCCGCACGATTGGCAAATACGCCGAACTTGGCTTTCTTGGCGGGCAATCGTCTCTCCGTGGCTAGACAAGGGGCGAGCAGCGGCACTCGGCCGGGGCCGATGGCTCAGGAGTGTACCTGCAGGGCCCTTGCGCGCCAAGGCGGCGGCGCCCCTTGACGTCAGCGTGCCCGACTCCGGGCTGCCCTCCTGGCCCCCTCCAACGCCACGCGTTACCCTGCCTTCTGCACGCGCCCGTAGCTCAGCTGGATAGAGCACGGCATTCCTAATGCCGGGGTCGTGGGTTCGAATCCCGCCGGGCGTACCACGCTGAAGTAACGGCGGTGCGGTCAGCTCTCTTCACCCAGGGCCACCAACCAGTCCTGATCTGAGCTAGCAACTGATCCCGGTTCACACGCCCCGCGGCCAAATCGAGAAGAAGCTGCTCTTGGTCGTCGACAGGTGCATTCAGCTCCCAGCCGTTTATCACGAGAGTCGTCTCAAGAGCCGCGTGAGCTACGCGTTTGTTTCCATCCACGAAGGCGTTGTTCATCGCTAACCCAAACGCGAGAGCGACAGCTCGATCTAGAAGCGAGGGGTAGAGCGGCTGACCATCGAGAGTCTGATGCGGCTGGTTGGCAGATGTCTCCTGCACGACGTCCGCGGCGACGCTCCCATCGCGCGTCAAGCTCCGGGCCAGGCGGGCCTGGTGATCGGCGAACGCGCTGGCCCACACCTGGGCGCGGCGCGGGTCTTGGGCATCGCTCTCGTGGGTCATTCCGTCCGGGCGTCGGGCCCGGTACTCAGAGCTCGACCCTCGACGCGGAGGGGATGAGACGCATCGGTGCCGAGTGTACCGCGGGCGGCCCAAATGGTTCCCTGGTGCGCACTGGCGCCCGTCAACGGCATCGAACGCCGGGATTCTCGAGCGCCCTGTCGTTCCTTCGCTCATGCCCGACGAGCCCGAGGTCGCTCGGCTGCTCGCGCTGCTGCTCCTGAGCGAGTCGCGCCGACGCGCGCGGCAATTGGGATCGACACTTGATCGGCGACGGTCAAGACCTCTTGCGCGCGTGCGCGATCCAGGCCGTCCACGCCGACGCTCGCGCCGCCGAACAGACCAATTGACCGCAGATCGTCGCGCTGTGCGACGAGCTGCTGCACATGACGCGCTCGCCCGAGGCCCGTCGGCGAAGTAGACGGTCCGGCAGCCGCATTCGCACTCGTCGAAAAGCTGCCGCTCGAGGGGTACTATCTGTTCCACGCGACGCGCGCGGACTTGCTGCGCAGACTCGAGCGACCCGCGGATGCGGCCGGGGCCTACCGCAGCGCGGCGGCCTTGGCGCCGACGGAGGGCGAGCCGGACTTCCTGAATGCCCGAGTGGAAGCCGGCGAATAGCCCGGATGATTCGAAGGAGCCCTGGCACCGAGTGACCGTCCAAGCACCACGAAACGACAGGCCCTCCGGCGAGGAACAACCCGTCGCGACCCTCGGCTCGGGCACCGGCGCGCGAATCAAGATCCTCTTGATCGTCGTCGCCGTCGTCGCGGCGATCGCGTTGTCGCCGAAGCTGCGTGGTCTCGAGCGCACGGGGCTCGTCGAGCTGTCCGAGCTGGGCGACCTCGCGCCGCTGGTCTTGTTGCAGGGGTACGTGGTCGCGTCGTTGCTCTTCCTGCCGGTCTTCCCGCTCGACCTGGCCGCGGGGGCGCACTTCCGGTTCCTGGAAGGCGTGCTGTGGGTGCAGCTCGCGGCGACCGTGGGGTCGTTGTTCGGATACTTCCTGGGCAGGAGCGTCCTGCGCCGGTTCGTCGATCGGCTGATGCAGCGCAAGCCCAAGCTGGCCAGGATTCAGCGTGCCGTCGAGCGCGAGGGGTGGAAGATCGTCTTCCTGTCGCGCCTGTCGCCGATCTTCTCGTTCAGCCTCCTCAACGTCTTCTACGGCTCGGTGCGGGTTCCGTTCGTACCCTTCGTGCTGTCGACCCTGGTCGGCATCCTTCCGGGGACGGCGCTCTACGTGTACGCGGGCGAGATGGCGGGCGACCTCTCGGGGACACCGCTCCACCCGCAGCAGACCACCTCGCACTGGATCCTGGAGATCCTGGGGTTCGTCGTGACCGCCGTGGTCGTCACGCTCGTCACGCGCTACGCGTCGCGTGCGCTCAGCGCGTCGATGGAAGAGGACGATCGAGCGGCGAGCTCGGGGTACTAGCCGCTGCCGCGGGACGTACGTTCGCGCTTTTCGAAGGATCCCTACGGTAAAACACCGTAGAAGTACGACGGATTACCGTACCCAGCCGAGCGAGGCGCGCTACCCTCGACCATCCATGGGCCAATCCCTACTCACGAACGCGGAGCTCGCCGTCCTCGAGCTGCTCTGGGAACAGGGCGAGCTGACCGCGCGCCAGATCCGAGAACACCTGTATCCCGAGGCGCAGAAGGCACAGCACGGCACCGTGCAGCGCTTCCTGCAGAGCCTGGAGGAGAAGGGCTGCGTGCTGCGCGACCGTGCTTTGGCCGTGCACGTCTTCGCCGCAGCGCTCTCGCGCGAGGCGTACGCCGGCCAGCAGCTCGAGTCCCTGGCGGACCGGCTGACGGGCGGCTCGATCGCGCCGTTCCTGACGCACCTCCTGCAGGAGAAGAAGATCAGCCGTGCGGAGCTCGCGCGCCTGCGAAAGCTGCTCGACGGCGCGGGAGGGGGGAGGTCGCGCCGTGGGTGAGTTCTGGTTCCGGTTCACTCTCAGCAACGTGTGCGTGTCGAGCGCGATCGCGATCGTCGCCTTCGCGATGCAGCGCCGCGGGCGGCAGCCGCTCCTCGCGCACCTTCTGTGGCTGGGCGTGCTGCTGAAGCTGGTGACGCCGCCGCTGTTCACCGTGCCGGTCATCCCGGTCGCGGTCTCGTCCGCGGTGGCAGGCGAGAGCTTCGGAGTCGAAGGACTCGAGGCGACGTCGGCCGCCGGCGCCGTGATCCTCGCCGACGAGGTGAGCGCTCCCGCTGCCTACGCGCTGCCGGTGTGGCGCGCGCTCGGCTGGGTCTGGTTTTGGGGCTCGCTGATCGTCCTCGCCGTTTCGCTGCACCAACTCGGCGCGTTCCGTCGCTCGCTGCGGCGCGCGTCCCGCCCCGCGCCTGCGGACGTGCAGCGCATGTCGGATCGACTCGGGGCGTCGCTCGAGCTGCGCCGCGTCCCAGAAGTGATCACCACTGCCGCCCACGTCACGCCGTTCGTGTGGTGGCTCGGCGGACCCACGCAGGTCGTGCTGCCGCGGGAGGCGCTCGACTCGCTCTCGACGGAAGAGCTGCGCCTCTTGCTCGCGCACGAGCTCGCCCACGTCCGGCGCCGCGACCACTGGGTGCGCTGGGTCGAGTGGCTCGCGGGCGTCGCGTTCTGGTGGAACCCGGTCATGTGGTGGGCGCGCCGCAACCTGCGCGTCAGCGAAGAGCTCGCCTGTGACGCGCTGGTGCTCCAGTCATTCGACGCCGATCGACACACGTACGCGGACGCGCTGCTGAGCGCGGCCGAACTGCTGGCCGGCACGGCTCTCCGCCCGCCCGCCGTCGCCAGCGCCATTCACTCCGGCGGATCCCTCGAACAGAGACTCACGATGATCATCTCCGACAAGCTCCCTCAGACCCCGCGCTGGCTGCGCACGATCGTGCTCGCGGTGACCGTCGGCCTGCTCCCCATGAGTCTGGCCTACGCCCAGGACTTCGGCGCAATCGAGCGGCGCCTCGGACAGGCCGTCGCCGCGGGCGAGATCACGCTCGACCACGCGCAGGTCATGATGGAAGCGCTGCGCAAGGCCGCCGGCAAGGGGAAGGTCACCGATCGTGAAGCGGTGCAGCGGCGCAGCAGGCAAGAGTACGTCGATGCCGAGAAGAAGATCGAGGCGGCCGTCGCCAAGGGCGAGCTGTCGAAGAAAGAGGCGGAGCGCAAGCTCGTCCAGGTGCGCAAGGAGCTGTTCGGTGAGCCCCAAAAGGACGCCGACATGGAGGGCCGCAGGCGACGCTACGCGGAGGCCCAGCGCAAGATCAAGGAGGCCGTCAAGACCGGTAGAGCCTCCAAGGAAGACGGCGAGAGACGCCTCATCGCGTTGCGCAAGAAGCTGTTCGGCGAACCCCGGAAGGAAGCCGACATGGAGGCCCGCAGGCGACGCTACGAGGGAGCCCAGCGCAGGGTCGAGGAGGGGATCAAAGCCGGCAAGATCTCCTCCACGGACGGCGAGAAACGCCTCATCGCGCTGCGCAAGGAGCTGTTCGGCGACTCCGAGAAGGACGCCGACACGGAGCGCCGCAAGCAGAGCTACAAGAAGGCCCAGCGCGAGATCGAGGAGCAGGTCAAGAGCGGCAAGCTCTCCAAGGAGGACGCCGAGAAGCGCCTCATCGAGCTGCGCGTGAAGCTGTTCCCGCGGAAGAGCAGCGATCGGTAGGACCGCTCGCGGCGAAGGTCACGGCCTTCGCCGCGCAGCAGGACTCGCCAAGCCCCTCCAGTGGTGTGATGCGGACAGTTGCGGTCCTGTCCCGAGTTCGCGTGTGCGTGCCACAAGGCGCGGCGACGACGCAACTTCGCTGCCAATACGGTGATACTGGGATTGGTCGCAGGAGCCGCAACGCCGCGGCGCCTGCAAGTGATCCTCCAGGTGCAAGAAGCTGCGTAGGTTCTCGAGCGCGCCCACTCCCTCGTCGCGAATCGTCGCGCGAATCGTGCGCGCTTCGCAGCCGGCGATCCGGCTCACGTCGTGCGCGCCGGAGTGGTCGATCGCGTTGTTGACGAGCTCGGTGACGACGTACGCGAGGATCGCGTCGGCTGCTTGCCCACGCGTCCGCGCGGCCCGGTCGAGCCACGACTGCACGTCGCGCCAAACCGCGTCCTCTTCCAAGCCCCGTAGGGAGTCACCACGCTCGAAGCCCGGCGCTCCGCGCCCGCGGTAGCGAGTCGCCCGGCCGCGGCTCTCGCGGACGAGCCACCCATCGGCCAACCAGCGTTCGAGGTGCCGGTGCAGCGCCGAACAGGTGCTCGATCCCACCGGCGCGCACTTCGGCGTCTGGCTGCCGAAGGAACGCCGGAACACCGGGGCGCCGGGGTACTGGGCGAGCCGGGCTCGATGACCTGGCACGAGGCCTACACGCAGGTGCTCGACCTCGAGGCGAAGAAGGTCGTGTTCGACGCACCCGGGTACGCGGGGCTGGACGACTGGACGCTGCACACGGGCGAGGTGACGGTGGGCGGTATCGGTCCGCAGCTGCCCGCGGGAATGGCGCCGCGCTGGCACACCTGTTTCGCGACCGACGACCCGGACGCCAGCGCCAAGCGCGTCGTCGAGCTCGGCGGGAAGCTGCCCATGCAGCCGTTCGATACGCCGTACGGACTGATGCTCATCGCGAGCGATCCCGGCGGCGCGACGTTCTACCTCATCCGTCCGACCAAGCCGTTCGGGAAGTGGTGACGTGACTCGCGGTGACCGCGCGCCAGGCCTTCACTCCGTCGCTTCCACCACCCGACCCAAGAACAACAGCGCGCCGCTCTGGCGGTGCCGGATCAAGAACAGAAACGGGTGATCCGCAACGAACTGCTCCGTCGCCCGCGGAGGCAAGCTGACGCTCCGCATCACGACCGCCGTCGCCGCCGCAGCTTCCGTTCCCTCCTCGTCGACCGCGACGTGCGCCTCGTGCACGACCGCGGAGAGGAACAGGCGATCGCTCGCGGTGATTCCCGAGAAGTCGGCCTTCGAGGCATCGAACGCCGCGGTCATCCCCGCGGCGGTGAGCGGCCGCGACAGTTCGGCCTGGCAGGAGAACCGAAAGCGCGGCAGCTGCACGTCGACGACCTTCTTTTCCAACGCCGCGTCCCAGCGCGCGAGCTGCTCGGGGCTGAGCCGCTTCTCGAGCGCGGGCAGGCCGTCCGCCTCCTTGGGCAGGACGACCCACATCGAAAGGTGGCCGCCGCGATAGGCGAGCTCGAGCACCTGCTCGTCCCTGCCCTTGGCGAGACGATAGCTCGCGCTGCGGTTCATCATCGGCACGTCGCTCCGCTCGCCGGACAGCGTCGTGAACGGGGCGGGGCGGGTGCTGTTCGGGCTGAAGGCGTTCTCCCACGCGGACTTGAAGTAGATCGCGTTGGTCAGGACGAGCCGCGTGTCGGGCGCCAGGTAGCCGGCCGGGATCAGCTCCTCGATCTTGCGCTCGGTCTGCTTCGCGACCCACGCGTTGATCTTCGCCCGGGCACGGTCGCCGTTGCGGAAGTCGACGTCGGCGAAGTGGGCGCGGTAGGCAGAGCGCAGGACGTCTGAGTACTGCGGGCGGTACTCGAAGCCCGCCTGCGCCCACACCGCATTGGCGACGCGTAGCTGGTAGGCGTCGACCTCCTTGTCGACGTCTTTCACGCGCGGCGGGGCGAGGGCCGCATCGAGCGCGCGGAAGGTCTCTGCCGCCGCGCTGCGCTCCAGGTGCAGGACGGTCTCCATCTGCGCCGCCGTCTCACCCGCCGCACCCTCGAGCGTCATCGCCAGGGCGGCGGAGATCGAGTAGGGCGAGAGGAAGAGGTTGCCCTCGCGCTCGGCGAGCTGAGCGTAGAGCTCACACGCGAACGACGCGTTGACAGGCTTGGCGTTCGCGATCGCCGGGTCGTCCTGGGGCACGACGAGGAAGGCGACGAGCCATGAAGGCAGGAATCCCATGGGCGTCACCGTAGCGCAATGACGGCCTCCTATCCCGCCCGAGCCCGCGCAATGCGCGCGGCACCCAGTCGCGGATCGCCCGCGCGCAGGCCTCGGCCCGCTCGGCCTCGAGACCCTGCGCGAGCACGCGTTCGAGCACCGCATCGATGGCCGCCGGAAAGCGCTCACCGAGCGACGCGACGAGGGCGAGACCTTCCCTCAATCCGACTTCGTCCGCGAGCCGCTGCCAGTGGCGACTCTGGATCTCGGTCAACCGGTACTTGCCGCCGACCTTCATCGCGAGCTTCAGTCGGTGCAGCTCGTAACCCTCGTAGGGCAGGACGCTGGCGAGGTCGTAGAGCGGAGCGAGTCGCACCGAGCCACTCCGCGCGTACATGAGCGCGTAGTTCTTCGCGTGAGCATCCGTTCCTCCGATGAACCAGTTGAACGCCAGCGCCTGCACGAACGAACGCAAGTCCGCGATCGGTTCGGTCGACTGTTCGAGGAGCGGCCCTGCGACGGCCGCTGCGCCGGGTCCACCTTCGCTCTGGTACTTGCGGGTCGGCGCCACCGCGAGCGCTTGGCACACGTCTTCTTGATGGATCCGCCGAAAGGGCGGCGATTCGCCTTTCGCGTGCGAGCGTGAGGCAGAAGTGCTCGTTCTCCGCGTGGCCCACGACTCCGCGCAGCGGCGGCTTCAGAATGTGGGTCGTGGGAGCGTGTCCGGACGGCAGCGCCCAGCCTTCCGCGGTGCGCAGGAGCGCGCGCTTGGGCTGGGCTCCGGCGAGGCTGAACTGGCCGCTGTCCGTTGCACGTCTCCAGGCCGACGCGTCGTGGTGCAACCGGCGCAGGCGCTCGGCGACGTCGGCACCGCTCAGACTCTCGATGTACTCGAGCTCGTTGCGCCGTGCGCGCAGAATCAGGCCGAGCTCGCGGGGAGTTCGGAGGTGCATGGTTCGTGTGGCGTTGGGTCCGATGTCAGCGTTCGCCGACATCTTTCCACACGCGCGGAGGAGCTACTCCCCCGCGCCCGCCCCCTGCGCCTCGCCCCACACGGCCAGCTCGTTCCCCGACGGATCGAGGAAATGGAACCGCCGCCCGCCCGGGAACCCGAACGGCTCCTTCACGATCTCGCCGCCGGCCGCGACCACCGCCTGCACGCTGGCCTCGAGGTCGGACGAGTACAGCACGACGAGCGGTCCGCCGATTCGGAGCTCCGCGGCCTGGTGCATGCCGCCGACTTCGCCGCCGCCAGGCCGCTGGATCCCGGCGTACTCCGGCCCGTAGTCGGTGAAGCTCCAGCCGAAGGCCTCGGTATAGAAGCGCTTCGCCTCCGGGAGGTCGCGGACGGTGAACTCGATGTAGTCGATCGTGTGGTGCTGGTGCAGCACCTCGGGGCTCGCCTCGCTGCTCACGCAGCCTCCAGAGGTCAGGGCGGACAGCGCCGCCAGCAGGGGAATCGCTAATCGCATTGGTCCTTTCTAACAACTCGCTGCTGACAGCGTGGTGTCAGCAGACCCAGCTCTTTCAGCGGAGCCGAGGTCCGAGCACCCAGAGCGCAGCCGCTGCAGCGAGCTTGTGGTCCTTGCGCCACGGCGGCCCCGCCTCCTTGCCGAATCGGGCGATCAGCGCGGCGACCTCGGCGACGTCGCCCCCCAATCGTCCCACATGTTCCGCGAGTTGATCCCCGAGCTGGCGCGCGACTACCACGTCATCGCGCCGGACTACCCCGGCTTCGGGCTCAGCGCGATGCCGAGCGTCGACGACTTCGACTACACGCCCGACAAGGTCTTTCACTGGCTCAACGACTCGCAGCGCGTCATGCAGTGGGTCGACGGCGTCATCGAGAACGAGAAGGACCGCCGGATCGGCATCGCGCTCGAGGGGCAGTTCTTCGACCTCGACGTCGACTACGTTCTGGAGGTACGTTCGGCAGGGTCACACGCGTCACGCAGCGTTCGTCGGCGCGCTTCAAGGGGCTGTGGGAGGTCATGGGCGTGCTCATGTCGCCCTTCATGCGCAAGGCCGGCGAGAAGAAGCTGCACGAGGACTTCGCGCGGCTGAAGCAGTTGTGCGAAGCTTCCAGGTAGCATGCCCGCGAGCGGCTCGGACCGCTCACGCGCCGGCGCTGGAGGAACATCATGCAACGCATCCAGGACACCTATCCGCTGTTCCTCGCCAACCGCGCCGAGACGCCGAACACCGATCTCGAGGTCGTCGACAAGTTCACCGGTGACGTCGCGTGTCGCGTCCCGCTGGCCTCGCCCGAGATGATCGGGCAGGCGATCGAGGCCGCGGCCGACGCCACGGCGCCGATGATGGCTATGCCCTCGCACGCGCGCAAGGCGGCGCTGCGACACTGCGTCGAACGCTTCCGGGCCCGCAAGGACGAGCTCGCCGTCGCGCTCTGCATCGAGGCCGGCAAGCCGATCGGGGACAGCGAGGGTGAGGTCACGCGGCTGATCGACACGTTCGAGATCGCGGCCGAAGAGGCGACGCGCATCCGCGGCGAGGTGCTGCCGATGGACATCTCGGCGCGCGCGGAGGGCTATCGCGGCATGACCCGCCGGGTGCCGATCGGGCCGTGCTCCTTCATCACGCCGTTCAACTTTCCGTTGAACCTCGTCGCGCACAAAGTCGCCCCAGCGATCGCTTGTGGCTGCCCGTTCGTGTTGAAGCCTGCCGACAAGACGCCGATCGGCGCCCTGATCATCGGCGAGATCCTGGCCGAGACCGACCTGCCGGCCGGCGCCTTCTCGATCCTGCCCTGCCTCGTCGCCGATGCCGGGCCGTTCACGACCGACGAACGACTGCGGCTGTTGAGCTTCACGGGCTCCGACAAGGTCGGCAAGGAGCTCAAGAAGCGAGCGGGGATGAAGCGCGTCGTGCTCGAGCTCGGCGGCAACGCCGCCTGCATCGTCGACGAGGGCGCCGATCTCGACGACTGCGTGCGGCGGATCGTCTTCGGCGGCTACTACCAATCGGGACAGAGCTGCGTCAGCGTCCAGCGCGTCATCGCGCACGCAGCGGTCTACGACGCGCTCGCGGAGAAGCTCACCAGCGCCGTGGGCGCGCTGCGGGCGGGCGATCCCAAGGACCGCGACGTCTTCATCGGTCCGTTGATCGACGAGGACGCCGCGCGGCGCGTCGAGAGCTGGATCGAGGAGGCGGTCGGCGCTGGCGCGCGGGTGCTCGTGGGCGGGACGCGCCGCGGCTCGATGTTCGAGGCCACCCTGATCGAAGGCGTGGGACCAGAACAGAAGCTGTACCGCGAGGAGGTGTTCGGGCCGGTCGTGCTGCTGTCACGCTTCGAGCGCTTCGACGAGGCGCTCGAGGCGGTCAACGACAGCCGCTTCGGCCTGCAGGCCGGCGTGTTCACGAACGACCTGCGCCGCATGCACCGCGCGTGGGACCGGCTGCACGTCGGCGGCGTGATCATCAACGACGTCCCCTCGTTCCGCGTCGACCACATGCCCTACGGCGGCGTCAAGGACTCGGGGCAAGGCCGCGAAGGCATCCGGTCGGCGATCGAGGACATGACCGAGGTGCGCCTGCTCGTGATCCGCGAGGAGCCTGTCCGCTAGGCGAGGTGCTCGTCACCCTCGAGCTTGCCGACGGCGACGAGGAACTTGAGCGCCTCGTGTACCGTCATCTCCATCCGCTGGGTCAGCCGTTCTTCGAGCACTACGACGCGGCCGCTGGTCGGTGTCGGCGCCGCGGGTACGAACACGACGACGCGCGGGGCGCCGCCCTCGAGCGCCGGCAGGTTGTTGGTGACCAGACCCAGCTCCATCGAGTCGCGGTCGCGGCCGGGCACGAGGACGACGCGCTCGAACATCGCGTCCTCGCCCTCGCCGTAGCCGAGCACTTGCTTGAGCGTGCGGTACAGCATGCCCAGCGCCGGCAGCGCCTCGAGCGTGCGGTCGAGCAGCTTCCAGAAGAAGCGCCCGACAATCGTCGTGATCGTCAGGCCGATCGCGTAGGTGGCGACGACGACTCCCAGAATCCCCATGCCCGGGAAGTACCAAGGCTGTTCGGCCAACCACGAGTCGGCGACCGCCTGCTCGGCGAGGATGGCACCGAGGACGATGCCCGCGACCGGCAAGAGGGCGACGATTCCGGCGACGAACGTACGGGCGAAGTGGCGGGAGAGGGTGCGCATGACGGGCGCACTCTACCGTCCACGGCACGGGTTATTCGAACAGTCCGCGGGCGCTCTCGAGATCGAAGCCGGCGATCTTGCCGTCCTTGCCGATGACGACGCGGTGTGGGAACGCCATCATGCCAAAGGTGCGCGCGACGCGCACCGACGTCGACACGGAGGCGTCGTGGCCGGAGATCATCCAGCGCACGGTCGCGCTCGAGTGGCTCGCCCGGCGCTAGTGGTGTGATGCAGACAGTTGCGGTTTTATCCCGAGTTCGCGATGCTTCGCCTCGTTCCGCCCTTCGACGAAGTTGCAGTTAGCGCAGCTGCGCCAAGAGCTCCGTCAGTCGCGCCACGATCTCAGGCTTCGCGCTCCAGAGATTCGTCGTCTCGCCCGGGTCGGCCTCGAGATCGTAGAGCTGTCCCTTCAGCTCGCCCGCCGGCTCGAGCTTGCGGGGCCTGCTGAAGCCGCCGGAGCCCAGGTGCGTGATCAGCTTCCAGCGCCCGGCGCGCACGACCGACGCGTTCTGCTTCAGAACCGTCACCTCGCGCGTCGGCGGGGCCGACGGATCGCGCAGCAGCGGCAGCATACTGCGGCTGTCCTCGCCGGCGCCTTCGGGTAGCGCGAGGTTCGCCGCGTCGGCGAGCGTCGCCATCACGTCGGTGAAGCACACCGTGCGCTCGCAGACCGTGCCAGCATCGACCTCGCGCGGCCAGCGCACGACGAACGGCATGCGGTGTCCGCCCTCCCACGAGTCGCTCTTCATCCCGCGCCACGGACCGGTCGCCGAGTGCCCGAAGCGCTCGACGTCCGCGGGGTACCAGACCGGACCGTTGTCGGACGTGAAGAGAACGAGCGTGTCGTCCGCGACGCCGCTCTCGTCGAGGGCGGCGAGCAAAGTACCGAGCGCCGCGTCGGTCTCGGCGACGAAGTCGCCGTAGAGGTCCGCGCCGCTCTTGCCCGCGAACGCCTTCGACGGAAGCCACGGCGTGTGCGGGGAGGCGAGCGCGACGTACAGGAAGAACGGCTCGTCCGCGGCGGCGAGCGCGCGCAGAGCGTCAGTCGCCTCGCGCGTGAACCGGCCCAGGACGTCCGCGTGCACGAACCCCGGCGCGAGCTTGCCCGCGCGCCAGAAGGCGCCCTGGATGTTGGTCCAGCCCTCGGTCGCGCTCGCCCCGACCGCCTCCGTCGGAGGCGCGAGCGGCGCGCGGCCGTCGATGTAGTAGTAGGGCGGAATGTCGAGCGAGGCGTGGATCCCGAAGAAGCGCTGGAACCCGCGGTCGAGCGGCCCGCCGCGCAGCTCGGCGCCGGGGCTCGCCGCTCCGCCCTCGAAGCCGAGGTGCCACTTACCGACCATCGCCGTGCCGTAACCCGCCGCGCGCAGGAGCGACGCAACGGTGACGCGCCCGGCGTCGATCACGGGCTCGCGCCCGGGCCGGAACCCGCCCTTGCGGAAGGGGTAGCGACCCGTCAAGAGCCCGTAGCGCGACGGCACGCACCACGCTCCCGGCGCGTGCGCGTCGGTGAAACGCATCCCCTCACGCGCGAGCCGGTCGATGTGCGGCGTCGGGATCTTCGAGCGCTCGTCGAAGCAATGTGCGTCGCCGTAGCCCATGTCGTCGGCGAGCACGATCAGCACGTTCGGGCGCCGCGTCAGCTCGCGTACGCGCACGTTGCGGAACTCGACGTGCAAGTCTTGATCGCCGTGAAGCTGCAGGGCGAAGTGTCCCTCGCGCCGACCTGGATCATCGGTCAGCTCGGCCGTGACCTGACCGTTGACCCGTACCTCGACATCGCGGCCATCCGCGCGAACAGCCATCTCCGTCCACTCACCCGGGCGGTAGATCGCGCGCATCGCCTCCGGGTCCGGCTTGACGACCCACGCGCGACCGCCGGTCTCATACAAGCCGCCCGTCTCGAAGCTCGGATCGACCTCGGCCTGGAAACCCGCGACACCGGTGCTCTTCTCCGTCTCGTCGACGCGGAAGTAGAAGCCGCTACAGCCCGACACCGTGCGGAACTCGAGACGCGCCTCGAAATCGGTGTAGCGCGCGTCGCTGATCAACAGACCGTGACGCGTCTCGCTCTTCGGACTCTTGCCAACGAGCACGTCGTCCTCCCACTCCCAGCTCCCACCCGGCGCCGTGTGCCAGCCGTCGAGCGTGCCGGGCGTCAGAAGCGGCTGCCATTCGTCCGCTTGAGGTGCACCGTGTAGGACGAGTGTGAATGCTTGTAGGACGAACGTGAAGAAGACCAGGAAACGACGGATCGGCATGCGCCCATACTAGACTGGCGCGCCCTTAGGAGGCCCCCCGTGAGTCAGCTTCGCTTCTTCTCTCTCGCCGCCCTCGCCGTCCTGCACACTGGCGCCCACGCCGACGATTGGCCGCGTTGGCGCGGGCCGAACGGCGACAACGTATCCACCGAAACCGGTTGGAGCTCCGCCCCGAAGGACGAACCCGCGTGGCTCGCGAACGTCGGACGCGGCTACTCGGCACCCGTCATCGCGGACGGACGCGTGTTCACGACCGGTTACTTCGACGGCGATGAGGAGGGCAAGGGCGTCGACCGCGTCACGTGCCTCGACGAGAAGACCGGCGAGACGGTCTGGTCGCACGAGTACGCGGCGCTGATCTACGCCAACGAGCACGGCGGCGGTGCGCTCGGCACGGCGATTGTCCACGAGGGTGTCCTGTACGTCCCCTCGCGTGCCGGCGAAGTGCGGACCTACGGGGCGAGAGACGGCGAGCTCTTGTGGGAGGTCGACCTCGTCGAGCGGCACGCGGTCGAGCCCGGTCGGTACGGCTTCGCGAGCTCGCCGTTCGTCGTCGGGCCGAACCTGGTGCTCAACGCCGAGCGGACGGTGATGCTGGACCGCGCGAGCGGCGAGACGGTGTGGATCTCGGACAGCTACGGGGCCAACTACTCCACCGTCGCGCCGATCCGGCTCGGCGAGCGCGCGTGCCTGGTCACCTTTGGCGCGAAGGGCCTGGTCGTGATCGACGCGAAGGACGGCTCGCACGTGCACACCTACGTTTTCCGCAAGACCGAGCGCAACGTCGAGGGCGCGACGCCGATCGTCCTGGGCACGCGCGTTCTCATCTCGAGCGCGTACGACCACGGCGCGGCGCTCGTCGACTTCGGCGGCGAGGAGCCGGAGGAGGTTTGGCGCTCGCGGCGCATGCGCAGCAAGATGGCGGGCACGACGCTCTTCGACGGCTTCCTGTACGGATTCGACGAGTCGATGCTCAAGTGCATGGACCTCGAGGGCAAGGAGCACTGGCGCGTGCGCGGCCTGGGACAAGGCGCGCTGACGATCGCGGATGGACGCCTGCTGACGACCACCTCGCGCGGCGAGCTCGTCGTCGCGGCGGCATCGCCGGCGGGATTCGAAGAGCAGTCGCGCACCAAATGGATCGACGACGGCGTCTTTTGGACCGCCCCGGTTCTCGCGAACGGGCAGGTCTTCCTGCGCGGAAGTCTGGGCGAGCTCGTGTGCCTCGACCACCGCGCGACGCCGGTCGCGGACGCCGGCGCGGCGGGTGCGGACGCGGACGCCGCGGGGCTGCCGAGCGCTGGCGAGCTCGTCGCCGCGCACCTCGCCAAGACAGGTCTAGACGCGAAGCCCGGCCTGGGCCTGCGCATGACCGGCAAGCTGCACAACGACGCGCTCGGCCTCGCCAACGTCGGTGCGACGTGGGAGACCGCGAGCGCCGGGCGCTGGCACATCCGCTTCGACCTCCCGCCCGGCATCGGCGGATCGATTGAGCGCTTCTTCGACGGCGAGATCGGCTGGGAGGTCAATCCGTACCGCGGGGCCAAGTTGATCGACGACGGCAAGGTCACCGAACTGAAGCAGACCGCGGGGCTGCGCTCCTTGTTCACGCCGCTGCCCAGGGACGCCAAGGCCGAGACCGTCGGTCGCGCGAGCTTCCACGGCATGCCGTGCTACCGCGTCGATGTCGCGGTCACGCCGGAGCGGACGCGCGAGGTGTACTTCGCGATCGAGACGGGGCTCCTCGCGGGCCGCACGGCGAAGGATGAGTCGACCGTCTTGTTCGGCGACTGGCGCAAGAGCGAAGGCCTGTTGCTGCCGTTCCACCGCACCGTGTTCGATCCCGACATGGGCCAGGAGTGGCGCTGGCGGTTCGACGCGTGCGCGCTCGAGACCCCCGCGCCCGAAGCGTTCGAGGTGCCCGAGAGCATCCGCGAAGCGCTGGCGAAGAAGGCCGAGGAGAAGCCGGAGCAGAAGACCGAAGGCGGGGGGGACTGAAGGGGGACTGAGGGGGGACTGAGCCCCTAGTGGTGTGATTCACTCTTGTGCGGCATTTTGGTCGGTGCGTACGCGTTCGCTGCAAGGCGCAGCGACGACGCGACTTCGCTGCAAGTCTCGGAGGAGGCGCAACGCAGCAGCGGGCGGGTACGGGCCGACCAAAATG
>JAAELL010000419.1 GCA_024226735.1 bacterium
GCTCATCAGGGAGCGGGAAGAATTGGACAGGATTGAGCCTCTTGCAAAACTCCTGGGCCTGAAAGTGCCTAAAATGATGCATTTAGGAATAAAATTTGTTTCTCTTGTCTGCCCCAGCAATCGCCACCCGAAACGATGCGCAGAGAGCCATGGAACCCGGTTATGGCCGATTTCGGCCTGATTCGACGCAAACCTCACCCTGGCCCCCCGTTTCGGGAGCCGGTTCGAGTACGCCGTCGGTCGCGGACCCTTGAACTACATCACCAGACGCATCAGTTGATCGGCGGTCAGCGCGAGAACCCCGAACATGACGTGGCACATGACCTTGGCGTCGCCGCGAACCCGTACCATGCGCCCGCCGAACTCGTCCTTCAAGCGACCGTTGACCCGTTCGGAGGCGCTGCGCTCGCGGTAGCGCACGTCCTCGGGACGCTCGAGGCCGAGCCGTCGCAGGCGCCCGGCCTCGGCCTCGAGCTCGGCCTTCACCGTCGCGCTGCGAGGGACAGGATCGATGATCGGCACGTGGCCCAGGCTGCGGCTGTGGGCGGCGATCTCGCTGGCGTCATAGGCCGAGTCCATCAGGTCGTACAGGCTGGTGGTGCGCTGTGCGCTCATCGTGGCCAAGGGGATCGCCGCCTGGCTGTCGTGCGTGGAGGCGGACGTCAGGATCGCGCTGACCGGGATCTGCCCGTCGGCGACGTCCAAGTGCAGCTTGGAGCCGATCCACGTGTGCTTGTAGCCCTTGCTGTCGCGCTTGGTCCCGACGTCGCAGACCTTGGGCAGGTCCCCGAGCATCGCCGGCAACGTCATCCCGGGCTGGCGCTCCAGGCGCGTGGGCACCTTGACCGGCTCCTCGCCCTTCTTCGGCCGCCCGCGCCTGCGCTTCGGTGCCGGCTGCGCCTTGGGCTTGGGCACGGGCCTCTCGCGTGCCTCGACCGCGGTCGAATCGCGCGAGAGGTGCCCCACCAGGCGCTCGCCCTGGGTGTGCCGCACCAGCGCCTCGTGCACCCGCTCGGGCAGGCGCGTGCGGGCGAACTCGGCGAAGGCCCGCGAGAAGGTCGACTCGCTCGGCACCTCGGCCTTCTTCTCCCAGCCGCACACGCGTCGCAGCTTGACGTCGGAGTCCAACCGATCGAGCAGCGCCC
>JAAELL010000420.1 GCA_024226735.1 bacterium
GCCGCCCTTTCCCGCATCGACGCGATGAGCGCCTCGCAGCGCCGATCGCGCTGGATCTCGGTGATGGCCTTGCGAATCTCCCGGAGGTCGACGCGCAGGTAGATGTCGTCCTGCAACGAGTGGTCGTCCAGGGCCGCGAGACTCGTCATGGCGGCGGCCACGACCCGCGTCGAGCCGTCGTCGAGGAGTCGGATCAGCTGCGGCGCATGCTGAGTCATGCCCGCCGCCCCGAGCGAGAGGGCCAGCACGAGTCTCACGTTCTCGTCGGGGTCCTCCGCCAGCTCGACGGCCCGCTCGTAGCTCGCGGCCTGGGGTCGACGGGCCAGGCTGGTCAGAACCGCGATGCGGACGTCCTCGACGGGGTCGGCGAGGCCCTTCTTGACGAGGCTGGCGAAGCGGCGTCCGTCGACGGCGTCCAGGGCGCCGAACGCCGTGGCGCGCAGTTGCGAGTCCTCATGTTTCGTGCTTTCAGCGATGAAGCGCACAGCCTTGGTCCCGCCGCAGAAGGCGGCGATTTCGACCAGCGAGGCCATGGCCTCCGCTCCGAGCTCGCCGTCGCCCAGCATCTCGCGCAACGCGTCGAAGTCCTTGGCCGCCACCGCCCGGAGGTAGCCGACGATCTCCGTCTGCAGGGCCTGCGTGCCGCTGGGCAGCAGGCGCATCACCTCGGGCAGGACGCGGGGTTCACGGCGCTCGGCGAAGTAGCGCACGGCCTCGATGCGCACGACCTCCACGGCGTCGGTGAGCAGTATGCGGCCGAGGTTCCGGTCGATGGACAGGTCGAGCTCGCCCATGACCTTGATGGCCGCGGTCCGGACGTCCGGCACCGGATCCACCAGCATGTCCGCGATCTCGTCGACGGA
>JAAELL010000421.1 GCA_024226735.1 bacterium
ACCGCCGGTCACGGCGAGGGTGAGAGCGATTTGCAGGGCTAGCAGCCCGTTGAAAAAGTCATTCGGCGCCATGACGACATCCTCCACGCCCGGTCGGCACCTGAAAGCCTCCCCGAATCCACGAATTCGCCTACGTTTCCACGCGCCAACCGGACGCGGATGCTGTCCCCCTGGCCTCCGAAGCACTTCTTCAACGGGCTGCTAGGCGCAGCATGCGTGACACTCCTGGGACAGGGGATTTCGACGGACCTGGCGGATCTGTCCGCCGGGCGCCCCTGCGGGCGGAGCCGGGCGCCTGGGCCCGCCAAAACCGCTCGGAATTCCTTGCGCGTTCAGGAAGCGACTCACGCGTGGGAAGAGGAAACCGTTCGACCCCCTCACCCCACCCCGCCCTGGAGACCCCCATGCCCCGCCCCGCCACCATCGCCACCATCGCCATCCTGCTCGCCGGCTGCGCCCTGCTCGTCGTTGCTGGGGAGCGACACGTGTCCGCCGCCGACACCTCCGAGGCTCTCGAGCTCATCGACTCCGGCCTGGACTGGGATGGCGCGACGCCGATCTCGATCGTGCAGCAGACCGATCGCATGAACGCCAACGTCGCGGTCCTGCGTGACCAGAAGAGCGCCCGCAACCTTCGTGGCGGGCTCGGCCTGCTGCTGGTGGGCGCAGGAGCGTTCGCGCTCTTCCGCCAGAGAGCCCGTACGCGACCGGGAACTGCCTGAAGACCGTCGTCCGAGCTACGGTGGGTCGACATCGCACGCACCGCCCCTCGACCCCGGAGCCCCACCATGACGTCATTGACCCCACATCACCGGAAGGTCACGGTCAGCCCGTCGGACAGATTGAACCGCGCCCCGCCCGCCGGAGGATCGCGGTAGAAGGCCTGGAAGTGCCAAGTCGAGCCGGGCACGAGCAACGCGGCCGCCGGGCCCTGCGTGTTGTCGACCGCATGCGACAGCACGCGTCCGGTCGCCGCCTGCACGGGGAGCCGGAAGAGCGGGGTTCCGCCGACGCAGCGGAACCCGTTGCCGAGCGGCAGCTGGATCGGGTCCGCTCCGTAGAAGAAGAGGCCGAACTCGCCCTGCGGCACGGGGCTCGCGTGGAGCACGAGGTCGTTCGCACTCACCACCGCCGATCCGGAGGCGCCGATGTAGGTCGGCGCCCCGGTCGAGTTCGGTGCCGCGGTGCAAAAGCGCGGAAAGTCGCCGACGCCCTTGAGCACGAAGAACCGGCCACGCGGAGGGCCCGACGTGCCGCCGCCGGTTCCGGCGATGACGTAGTCGCTCGTCCCGTCGCCGTCCTGGTCGCCGATGCAGCGGCACGACAAGCCCATCCGCTGGTTGAGCGCCGTGTGGGTCATCGTCCGTAGCAGCGTTCCGCTGAGGCCCGAGTAGAGAAAGACCTTGCCCGCCCCCGTCGCGCCCACGGAGTTGGCGCGCGCGCCGAGCAGGAGCTCGGCCGCACCGTCGCCATCCAGGTCGGGAATCAGCTCACCCGAACCGAAGTTGCCACCTTCTCCGTTGCCGTCGAGCGTGTAGAGCAAGCTGCCGTCGGTTCCCGAGAACACGTCCGCGACGCTGCCCGGCAAGTCGCCGACGATGAAATCACTGACGCCGTCGCCGCTCGCGTCGAGCCCGCCTTCTATGTGGTTGCCGAACAGGCTCCAGGCCATCCCGACGTCATCGACCAGGTACACCAGGCCCACCTGTGTGCCGTCGAATGCGTACACGAGCGCGCGCCCGCGGAAGAAACTCGGGTGCCGGTGTCCGGCGACCAGGTCGTCACGACC
Organism: bacterium; assembly: GCA_024226735.1. Taxonomy (GTDB): domain Bacteria; phylum Planctomycetota; class UBA1135; order UBA1135; genus JAAELL01. Next base: position 1,790 of record JAAELL010000421.1, read on the forward strand.
ATCGCCGCTGACGTCGCCCAGGAACGACAGACCCGTGCCGAGCTGCGCGTCGCCGCTGGCGATCGACGGCCCGTCGATCGTCGCGATCAGCGACGCATCGAAGCCCGAGTACACGTAGACCCGCCCGGCGTTCACGAGCCCGGGCGGGTCGTAGCCGATCGAGCCGATCGCGACGTCGTCCGTGCCGTCACCGTCGAAGTCTCCGCCGAGGGCGATGCTCGCTCCGAACGCGTCGCCCGCAACGTTCCCGGGGTTGAACTGGTGCAACACGACCCCCGTGTCCCCCGAGAGGACCCACACGTGCCCGCCCGTTCCCGCGGCGAACGGCGCGCCCGCGAACACGTCGAGGACCCCATCGCCGTTCCAATCCCCCACCTGCAGGTCGTACCCGAGGATCGCGGACTGCGCGACGCCGGTCCGCGTCCACACGACCGAGCCGTCGACCCCGTCGTAGACGCGCACGAATCCGGCCGCGCTCGCGCCGAGCCCGCTCAGCGGGGCGGTCGACACGATGTCTCCGATCCCGTCGCCCGTGACGTCGCCGACCGTATCGGCCAGCCACCCGAAGGTATCCGCCGCGGCGGGCCCGACGACCTCGAGGGTCGCGATGCAGTCCTGCTCCACCCACTGGGCGGCGGCGGACGGGGCGAGGGCGAGTATCAGGACATACGTTCGAAGGTCGGTCTTCATGAAGAATCGTGCGTGTAGAGGGTCGAACCGAGTGGCCCCCTTCCTAGTCCCGCCGCCTCTTCGCTTTCCGAACCGATCCCGCGTTACTCGAGCACGACTTCGACGGTCTCCGCATCGCCGGCGCGAACCACCAGCGTCGCTTCCCCCCCGAGCTCCCCGAGCGAAGCGCGCAACTGGTACGTGCCGGGCGCGAGTCCGAGCGCGAAACGGTAGGCTCCATCGGTGCGTTGGAACGAGGGCGTGATGTGCACGTCCATCAAAGTCCCGTGCTCACCCTCGAGCACGACGTGCACTCGGTCGAAGATCCGGCCTCCCGCACGCGGCCGCAGCAGCAGCTCGCGCGGAATGCCAGACACGAGGCGGAAGGAGTGCTGGGACGGCGCACCTCCATCGACGCGCAGCACGCCGCGCAGGGGAACGGTCGTCGCGCTCGTCACGACGAGCGAGTAGGTGCCAGGCCGCAGCTGGACGCGCAGCGGCAGATACGGGGTGGGATCCGAGAACCTGCGCTCCTCCACGATGCTCCCGCCCTCGTCCCGGATCCAGTAGCGCACGTCGCGCAGCGGACCCTCGTGCGCGAGGTCGATCTCGGTCGTGGCTGCCGGCTCGAATGCCACGGTCCCCACGTCGACGGCCGCGCCCGGCGCGAGGCGCCATACGCCGGGCAGCTCGAACTCGAATGCGTCGTGAACGACGCGCATGCGGTAGACGCCGGGCACGATCGGCGCGGAATGAAAGCGAGGGGACTCGACGCGTAGGCCGACCCGGTACGGGCGCCGCTGCGTGACCTCTTCGACGACGAGGTGACTCGGTTCGGTGCCGCCCGCGAGGATGCGCCCGGACACCGTGGCGCTCGGGCGCTCGCCGTCGGGGATCGCGATCACGACCTCCTTGTCGGGGCTCGCTTCGCCCTCGTGGACGATCGCGCCCTTCTCGCGCACGGTGAGCCGCTGGGTACCGTCGGATTCCACCGCCACGGCAAAGGTGCCGGCCGCGTCGGTTTCCGCCCACCGCCAGCTCGCGTGCGACGCTCCGGCGCGCACGAGACATCCGCCGATTCCGCGTCCACGGGAGTCGACGACCCGTCCCGACAGCTCCGGTAGCGGAGCGAGAACGAGCTCGACGTCCGCCGGCGGCGTGATGCGCTCCGTGCGCCGCGCGCCCTGCCCCGCGGCGACCGTGAGCCACAGCGCCTTGCGCTCGAGACCGTGCAGCACGAAGCTGCCGTCGGCCCCCGAGCGCGTCGACTTGGCGTGCCGGAAAGCGGGCGCCCACTGCCAGGGGCGCTCGCCCGCGAAGACCTCCGCGCCGGCGACCGCACGCCCGGATGGATCGCGCACGTTCCCCGCGATGAACGCGCCGCCGCGCAGCTCGACCTGGGCGAGCGCTTCGCCGTGCGCGAACACTTCGATCCCTGCACGCCACGGCAACAGGCCGGCCGCGTGTACGCTCAGCTCGTGGACGCCGGGCCGTACTCCGGCGAATCGAAAGCGACCTTCCGCATCCGTCGTCGTGGCGAGCAACGGCTCCGGCACGCGCTGTCCTTGGCGCGTGTCGACGTACACGACGGCACCCTCCAGCGGGTCTCCGCCCGGACTCCGCACGCGCCCCGCGACCGCCCCGCCCGGACCGGGAAGCGTCAGGCGCAGAGCATCGAGTCGACCGCCCAGGCTGCCGAGGCGCAGGGGCGCCGAGGGCGACCGGCCCGCCGCGCGCGCGCCGAGCAGAACGGCATCACCGATCGTCGGGATCTCGAAGCGCCCCAGCGCGTCGGTCCGCGCCACGGCCGCGTCCTCGACCTCGCCAACGACCCAGGCGTCGCCCTCGAGCCAACCGGCCGGCGCGGCGGACACCCAGAGCTCCGCGTCGGGCACCGGCGCTCCCTGCTCGTCGACCACGACGCCCGCCGCCGCCGGTCCCGCGAGCGTGCGCGCGATCCGCGTGACCGCGCCGTCCCGAACCTCGACGTCGATGCCCGCCAACCGATCGAAGACGAGGCGGTACCCACCCGCGACGAGCCCGGCGAGCTCGAGGCGGCCGGCGGCGCCGGTCCGTTCACCGGGCGAGAGCGAGCGCGAACGAGCGTTGTCGCGCGGCCAGGCACGCACGAAGACCCCCGCGACCGGCGCGCCCGACCGGTCGCGCACGTCGACAGCGATCGCCCCGCCGGTCGCGGCGATGGGTTCGGGCCGGGCAGGCGCAATGGCGCGGCGTGCCGCGGCCGGGCTCGGGGCCGAGCTCGATCGCGACACTTGCGCCGGCCCGTCGAACGTAGGCCGCTCGACGGGCACGGACGTGACGGCGGGAAGGCGGCTCGCGATGACGGCGACGGCCGCCGCGCTGACGATCCCGAGGAGCGCGGCGGCGCGCGCCAACCCGCGCGGAGAGGGCCCGCGCCGCAGCGCCAGCAGCGCGCAGGCGCGCGCGTCGAAATCCCCGTCGCGGTCGAGGCGCTCGCGCAGAATCACGAGCGCACGACGAATGCGGCTGTCGACGGTCGAGAGCGGCGCACCGACACGGGCCGCGACCTCGCGCAGTGCAAGGTCATGGACGAAGCGCAAGAGGACGACCTGGCGCAGCGGCCCGTCGAGATCGCGAACCGCGCTCGCCAGATCGTGGCGCAGCGCGAAGCTGCGCTCCGCGTCCTCCGCCGAGAGGACACGACTCTGCCCGCTCGACCAGAGCTCCTCCCGATCGCGCCGCCGGCGCTCGCTACGGCGCGTCTTGCGCACGGCGTTCCGTACGACGGTCGCGAGCCAGCCGCGCAAGTTCGTCCCGCGCACCGGGCCCCGCTGCAGGGCCGCCAGAACCGCCTCCTGAGCGGCGTCCTCCGCCAGCTCCGGCTCACGCACGAGAGCATGCGCGAGGGTGTCGAGCCAGCCGATCTCGGACAGCAGGGCTTCGGGGCGCTCGGGTTCGGGCGGAGGCATGCAGGGATGAGAGTCCCGCCAGACGGGCGGTTTACGGTGCAACTTCAACAAATCCGCGTAACGTTGCAGCCGCTCACCTGAACTACTGGCCCCGAAACTGGAGGCCCCATGGGTGACAAGCGACTCACACGACTCTTTCTCCGCTACCGCTCGCGCGGTGACGTCGACGCCCTGACGTCCGTCTTCGACGCGACGGCGCCTGGCCTGCTGAGCCTGGCACTGCACCTCGTCGAGCCCAAGGGCGACGCCGAGGACATCGTCCAGGCGACGTTCCTCGCCGCGATCGAGAAGGCAGATACGTTCGATCCCGCCTTCCCGTTGCGCCCGTGGCTCGTTGGGATCCTCGTTCGCAAAGCGAGACAGGTGAACGAGCGCACCGCGCGCCCCATCGAGTCGGAGCGGCTCGGCGAACGGGATCCGGCGGACCCCGTCCAGGGCGCGATCGGCTCGGAGCTGACGGACGAGCTGAAGCGCGCGCTCGCTCGGCTTCCGGAGCGCTACCAGCTCGTCCTGGATCCGTTCCTCCACGACGGCGATCGCCCCCAGGACATCGCGCGCCGGCGCGGCCTTGCCCCAGGTACGGTACGAGTGCAGATCCACCGCGGCCTCGAGCTGCTGCGCAAGACGCTCCCGACCGGCTATGCCGTCGGTGCGCTCGCCGCGACGGCGACGAGCCCCGCCTTCGAGCGCATGCGCGCGAACGTCACCGCCGCCGCCCGAGCGACGCCGCGGGCCGCGTCAGCAGGGTCCGCCGCGACGCTGCCGTGGCTCGGCTCGCGTTCGCTCGCGGCCGCGGCGCTGGTGCTCGCGGGTGGAACGGTCGGCGTGTGGCGCGCGGGCTGGTTCGCGAGCACGGGGACGCCGGAGCTCGAGGCGCAAGGCGCGCTCGAGCAGACACCGCCCGCGTCCCGGGCCACGCGGGCGGCGCTCGCATCGTCACCGACGGAGAAGTCCGCGGAGCGAACCCAGCGCGCGGGTGTCGAGGGCACAGCCGCGGTGGAGCCTTGGACCCTCGTCTTGAATGTGAGCGGCCTCGACGCGCCCGCACCGTCCGACCTCCAGCTCGAAGTCACGCAGACCGGATCCTCCGCCCCCCCGCTCGCGGTGCCGCTGACGCGTGACGGATCGTCCACGGTCGTCCTCGACGATGCGCCGCGAGGCGCCTCCGCTCCCACCTTGACGCTCCGCGTCGATCGGGGTGCGTACGCTGCCATCGACTACACGACCACGGCGAGCGACGTGCGGCCGGGCCGGCGGATCGCCGTCGACCTCGCGCTCACACGCATCGCGCGCATCTTTGCCGGTCGGGTCGTGGCCGAGTCGGACGCGCGGCCGACGGTGGCGTTCTATCCCAGCGCCACCGACGAGTCGGGCGCGCCGTCCGTCGGGTCACCGAGTCGCGCTGCCTGTGACGATGACGGTGCCTTCCTGCTCGTCGCGGACGCGAGCGCGGGCTGGTTCGTGGCGGTCGCAGCGAACTGCGCGCCGCACGGGCAGCGGGTGGACTCGACGGACCCCATGGACGTCGACTGCGGTGCGATCGCGCTCGACGGCGGCGCCGCGATCGAAGGCGTCGCGTACGCGCCCGGACGGGAGCTCGCAGCACCCGGCACGGTCGTCGTGAGCAGCGCGGCGGCCAGGGATGCTCCGCAAGCCTCCCTCGACGGCTCTCGCCTCGGCTTCCTCGCAAACGGCGTCACGAGCGCCGCGGCGCGGAGCGCGACTGGCGCGGGCGGGACGTTCCACGTCGGCGGACTGACTCCTGGGCCCTACGACGTGCTCTTCGTACCGGAGACGCGGGCGAGCGGCTTCTACGACGAGCACGAGCATGCGATCCGCGTGGCCGCTCCGACCTCGGGGCTCGAGCTCGAGAGTCCGATTCGGGTCTACACCCTACGCGTGGTGTGCGAGGGGCGCCCCGTCGCCGACGCGATGGTGCTCTTCGAGCTCTCCGGCGGCGGCTCCGTGTCGGGACCGACCCAACCCGACGGGACGTACCCGTTCTTCATGGCGCAATCGGACGAGCGCTACCACGTCGAAGTCCGCAAGCCCGGTTTCGCCCCGCTGACCGATCTGCGCATCGGCCCCAAGGACTACGACCGCGACTTCTCCCTCGAGCTCGAGCTCGCGCGCACCGATCCCCCCTCGCGGCTGGTGCTGGCGCTCGCGCCTGGAGGCGGACCGGTCGGGCCGTTGACCCTACGGATGCATCTCGCCGATTCGTCGTGGTACGTGTACCGCGGGATCACCAGCGGCGAGGCGACGATCGATCTCGGCGAGGTTCCGGCCGGCTCCTACCGGCTCGAGCTCAAGCCCCAGCTCGACGCGCGCAGCGAGCCCTCGCGTCAGAGCTTCTGGCGGACGACCGAGCTCGAGCTCACGTGCAGACCGAGCGCGGCCGAACGCATCGACGTGCCGCTGCGCCCGGGAGGTCGAGCCGTGTTCCGCGTCGCCGGACGCTCCGCGGCGAACCCCGGACGCTGGCACCTCAGCGGCCCCGACGCCCAAGGCTCGCTCGCGCTCATGACCTGGGACGCGGCACGGACGACGGTCGAGGTGATCTACACCTCCTCCGAGATCGAGCGCGACGGCACGTATTGGCTGCGCCGTCCCCTCGCCCCCGGGGACTACCGTCTCGGGATCCGCGACGAGAACGAGCAGGTGCTCGAGCTGCCGTTCGTCATCACGGCCGGGGACCTGACCGACGTCCACGTCGACCTCGGGCGCTGAGCCTGCGTTCCCGAGGCGGCGCGTCAGCCGCGGTGGGGCAGACGCCCGCGTGGAACCTCGGGCAGGCGCCGTTTCTTTCGTGCGGCGTAGTCAAGGGCGCTCGCTCCGTCCAGACTTCAATGGGTGACGGTGCCCCTGCGCCCCTACCTCGACGCGCTCGCCAGCGCGCATCGAAAGACCCCGTTCGTCGTCGCGGCGAACGGGGTGAGAAGCTCGGAGGCGGTCGCGCCGAGGTGAGAGCCGACGACTGGGCACGCGTGCGGTCGGCGCTCGATGGCGCGTTCGACCTCGACGGCGCCGAGCGAGAGTCGTCTCTCGCGGGGGCCATCTCGGCGATGCGCCCGAGCTCCTGGCGGTGGCGCTCGAGATGCTCTCGGACGACGCGCGCGACGATGACGACCTGCAGCCGCCGCAACCGGGACTCCTTCCCACGAGCGCGCCGCGGGCGCGCATCGGACCGTACGAGCTCGAGACCCGGATCGGAGCGGGTGGGATGGGCGCGGTCTACCTCGCGCTTCGCGCGGACGGCGCCTTCGAGCGCCGGGTCGCTCTGAAGCTACTGCATCCGGGCATGCATTCGAGCGAGCTGGTCGAGAGATTCCGGCGCGAGCGCCAGGTCCAGGCCAATCTGGGCCACCCGTGCATCGCCGCGCTGCTCGACGGCGGCGCCACCGAGGAGGGCACTCCGTATCTCGTGCTGGAGTACGTCGACGGCGTACGGATCGACGAGTACTGCGACGCGGGGCGTCTGTCGATCCAGCAGCGACTCGTGCTCTTCACGCGCGTCTGCTCAGCCGTGCAGCACGCGCACGAGCAGCTCGTCGTTCACCGCGACATCTAGCCGTCCAACATCCTCGTCACGGCGTCTGGTGATCCGAAGTGCTCGACTTCGGCATCGCGTCGAGCCGCTCCAAAGAGGCGCGCGGCGGCAGCGCAAGGGCTCTGTCATTCATCAAAGGAACGTGACGAGCACCGAGTCCGAGAAGTTGCTCGTCGGCGCCGGGATGTTGTCGCGGTGCCACGCCTGGAAGCCGCGCGTCTCTCCTGCGACGACCGCGGATACGGGGGACCACGATCCGTCCGTCGGGAGGACGGACTGGCCACCGTCGAAGGTGTTGGTCGAGACGCCGTCGACGTCGAAGACGAAGACCTGGCTGAGCGATCCCGAGTTGTAGCGACCCGCAGGGCTGCCGATGCAGATGATGCCCTCGGAACCGGGGGGGCTGAAGTAGAAGCCAGCCGGACCGCTGATGAAGTAGCCGAACTGCGAGGGGACCCCGTCCGTGCACCTCGCGAGAATGACGTTGCCCGCGACGGCGGTGCCCTCCAGCGTCACCTTGGCGGTCAAGCCCAGCGAGTTGGCGTTCGGCACGCAGAGAGGATCGAGCGATCCGATGATCGGGCGCCTGAAGACCTGGATTCCGTTGATCGATCCGACCGTCGGGTTGCCGGAGTCTTGATCGAACGTGACGACGACGTCGCCTCCACCCGAGACGATGACGCCGGTGTGCAGCGCGAAGGTCACGCCCTGCATCTGAGCTCCGGGCCAGTCGCCCGTGACGAGCTGCGCCGGATCGGACGAGAGGGCGACGCTGACCTCGGTGACGAAGCTCCCAGGATTGTCCGGCGCCCACGCGTACGAGTAGATCTCGTACTCGCCGTCGAGCAGCCCGGTGATCGTCACTTCGGTCGGCGCGGACGCACCGTTGCCGTAGGCGCAAGCGAGGTCGTCCATCAGGGCTTCGTCGTCGCCGCTCGTGTCGGGGTTGTCGTCGGAGAACTCCGAACCGGCCGACAGAATCACGTCGGCCGCGGTCGCGTCTCCCGCGAGGTCGACGAGCGGGCCGTAGGTCATCGGACCAATGCCCGGCACGGAGTTCCACGTACCGGGCATGCCGCCAGCGGCGTAGGTGTCAGCCGGAACCGGTCCGTTGCCGAAGTCGATGTTGAGCGATTGAGCAGCGCTGACGTTTGCGACGCCAAGCGCCAGGAGGGGCGCACACAAGAGGTGGGAAGTGGACGGCATCATGATTCCACGTGTCTGGAGAGAGAGAGCGGGAGGAGAGGCCCGACGGGTGAGAACCGGCAGATCCATCTTGGATTGTAGGTCCCCTCCAAAAACGCGCGTGTCCCGGCCGTAGACTCGCGCGCCCCGGCCGGCCGAGGACCAACGAGCATGTGCCGAAGACGGGCACGGTCCGTGACAATCCGAGACCGGCAGGCATGCTGACTGTCGAGTCCGCAACGGATCGTTCCGAGAGGTTGTCGATGTCCCTACCGCTTGCTTCCCGCCCTCCCTTCACGGACGAAGGGATCCGCGTCGGTCCGCTGGGCAGCGGCCCCCGCGAGATCCTCGTGCACGACCAGCGCGGGCGTTCGTTTCGGCGCAATGTCGTCGTGCGTCCGGGCGACGAGCTGCGAGTGCCGGTGGAGTTCGAGGAGCTTACGCGCGTGCGTATCGTTCTCTCCATGCCCACCGATCACCCCGGCGCGGCCACCTCGACGTGGGGCGAGCTCCGCATCCGGAACACCGAAGAGAGATTCGCGCTCGAGCAGCGCATCCGCATCCCTGCGGCGGGGGGGCTCAAGAGAGTCCGTTTCACGTTGAGCCCTGGCGACTACGGCTTGGAGATCACCTGGGCAAACGAGCGGGGCGCGCACGAGCTGCACGTCGAGCCGACGTCCGAGCTCAAAATTGTGCGGATCGACGCCGAGGCACGGTGAGCGGAACCCGCTTCGCACGCCCGGTCGGCTACATTGTTGCGCATGCCCAGATGCCTCGACCCGCGCCGCTACCCGCCGGCGACTCCGCATGGACGATCGTGCTTCGCTGGCTTCTTGATCTCGGCGTGCACGCTCCTGCCGAGCGCTGCCGCCGGTGAAGACCTCGGTGCGATGTGGGGCACCGCCAAGCGCGAGCGGCAGTTCTACCGCATCGTCGACGTGCCGATCCCCGAGGGCCTCGCCGTCGAGGCCGGAGCCATCCTGACTCTGCCGGATGGCCGCGTCGCCGTCGGCACTCGGCGCGGCGACGTGTACCTCGTCGACCCGATCGACGCCGAGAAGCCCGAGCCGAGCTACCACCTCTTCGCGACCGGCCTCGACGAGATCTTCGGCTTGGCGCTGCGCGACGGTGCGCTGTACGTCACGCAGAGCTGTGAGCTGACGCGGGTGACCGACACGGACGGGAACGGCCGCGCCGATCGCTTCGAGACCGTCTCGGACGCGTGGGGCTACGGCAACTACCACGAGTACGCGTTCGGATCCGAGTTCGATTCCGACGGCAACCTGCACGTGGCACTCGGTCTGTCGAACTCCTACCACTCACGCGCGCTGTTCCGGGGCTGGACGATGCGCGTGACCCCCGCCGGCGAGACGATCCCGATCGCGAGCGGCCTGCGCAGCCCGGGCGGTATCGGGCCGAACGAGAGCGGAGCACTCTTCTACATCGAGAGCCAGGGTCCTTGGAACTCCTCGTGCAGCCTCAAGGCCATCACGCCAGGCAGCTTCCACGGGCACCCGATCAGCTTCAACTGGTACGACTACGCGCCGAACATGGGCGCGGCGCCGGAACAGCCCGAGTCGGGCGGGCGGATCGTGACCGAGAAGGAGCGCGTCAAGGAGCTGGTGCCCTACGCGGTGATCTTCCCCTACATCCGCATGGGTCGCTCGATCAGCGGCTTCACGATCGACCGCACCCAGGGCAAGTTCGGCCCCTTCGAGGACCAGATGTTCCTCGGAGACTTCAGCCTGTCGGTCGTCTTGCGCGCGACGACCGAGCAGGTGAACGGCGTCTGGCAGGGCGCGTGCTACCCCTTCCGCGAGGGACTCTCGACGGGCCTGCTCGACGTCGAGTTCACAGCCGGCGGCAGCCTGTTGTGCGGTGGCACGAACCGTGGCTGGCCCGTGCGTGGAATCAAGCCGTTCGCGCTGGAGCGCATCGACTGGACCGGAGTCATGCCGTTCGAGATCGAGCGGATCACGATCCACCCGGGTGGGTTCGATCTCGCCTTCACGAAGCCGGTCGACGCGGCGACGGGCGCGGATCCGGCGACGTACGCCGTCACGACATTCACGCACATCTACCACGGAGCGTACGGTGGCCCGGAGGTCGACCGAACGGTTCCCGCCGTCGAGGGGGTCACGCTCTCCGAGGACGGGCTGCGTGCCTCGATCGCTCTCGACACGTTGACGCCCGGCCACGTGCACGAGTTCGATCTCGGCGCGCTGCGTGCGCGGGACGGTGGAGAGCTCCTGCACCGCCACGCCTACTACACGGTGAACGAGGTGCCGTCCGAGTAGCCTGGGGGTTCGGGGTTCGACAATACGGTGTCGCACACGTTGTTGTCGAACCCCGAAACTACGGACTCTAGCGGAACGTCACGCTCTCCCAGACTCCTACGGAGGGCTCGAGGACGGGAGATGCGTCCAACGGCATTCGACCGTCTCGCCCTTCGTCGTATGGCTCGAATGGCTCGGGCGCGGTCGCATGTAGATCGCGCCCGACAAGGAGGAGCCATGCATCTCGCCGCGATCACTCTGTTCGTCTCGCCGACCCTCACCCAACAGTGCGACGTGGAGCTGCTCGCTCCCGACGCGGAGGACCACGACTGGTTCGGGGCATCCGTCGCGATCGACGGGGAGCTCGCGCTCGTCGGAGCACCGTACGACAGCGACGTCGCCCAGAACGCAGCCGCCGGGGTCGGACGGGATCCTGTGCCTCACGAACAACGTCGCGCGCTACAACCTCGCCGAGGAGATCTTCGCCGGCCCGCTCGGCGCGCTGCGCGTCGACCTGCGCGCCATCCCGACGAGTCCCGTCGCACTGATGGTGCTACCCGGCCACACTTGGAGCTTCCAGTGCTGGTACCGCGACGCGAGCGGCAGCAACAACTTCACCGACGCGTTGAGCATCACGTTTCACTGAGAGTCTGGTCCTCCGGTAGCCCGAACTCTTGAATCACGCCACTAACCCGGACTATTCATGAGGCTTCCGACGAGACGCTCCCGATTCGCCCGTAGCGGCGTCCGGCGTGCTCGACGGGGCCAGGGGCCCCGTCGAGCACGCCGGATGCGACGCGTACGTGTCGAGGGAAACGGCGAACGCGCCGAGAGTCGCACCGAAGGCGCCACTACGGGCGAACCGGGACCGGGCTAATTGAATGCGACCGCCACGACGTTCGTGAAGTTGTTCGTCGGCCCGATGTCGCGGTACCACGCCTGCCAGTACCAGGTGTCCCCCGGCTGAATCATCTCGCCAGGCAGCGGATTCGTCGGGACGTTGATGTCGCCGACCTGCAGCGTGAACGTCGGCCCTTGGCCGATTTGGCTGGCCATGTGGTAGCGCCCCTGGTTGCCGAGCACGCAGATGTTCCCGAGGCTACCGCCGGGGTTGGCGATGAAGCCGATCGTCCGCGATCCGAAGAAGAAACCGAACTCACCCGGCGGAACCTGCTCGGCGATGACCGTCACGTCCATGGCGGCGGCGCTGGCGAAGCCTTCGGCTCGGATCGTCGCGGAGATGCCGGTCGAGTTGGGGTTGCCCGGGTCACACTGCATCGGCGTGAAGCCGATCGGACCGGCACTGCACGGCGCGCCGACCTCGGTCAGGAACAGGTCGGCGGTGCCGTCGCCGCTGCCGGGGAAGCTGCCGAGCTGCAGCAGGTAGCTCTCCCCACATTGGATATTGAACACGAGCTGCGAGAGGAGCCCGCACGTGTCGTCGTTGCAAGCGACCGAGGTGCCGTCGATCGTGCCGCACGGCGCGGCGGGGTACGCGGCCATCTTCGTGTCGTCATTCGAATTACCGGCCGAACCGCACGACTCGATCGTCACCGAGCCGTCGGCGGTCACGACGTACAGGGCCCAGATGTCGCCCTGGATTCCGGACGTCCCGAACAAGTAGCAGTTCGCCTCGGTCTGGCCCTCGGTACCGGTCGTCGCGCCCTGGTTGTCCCACCCGTAGTGACCCGGGCCAATCGTGTCCACGGCCGCGCCCGCGCAGTCGTCCTGATTCGACAACGACGCCCCGGGGCAGGGCGTCTCCGAGATGTCGACGATCCCCGCGCCGGAGCCAGAGCCCGGGAAATTGCCCAGCTGGACGAGGTAGCTCTGGCCCGCGACGCTCGGGAACACGACGACCGAGCGCGACTCGCACGCATCATCGTTGCACGCGATCGACGTTCCGGTCGCCGGACACCCCTGCGCGGGGTAGACCGCGACCTTCGTGTCGTTGAACGTCAGGCACGGCTGGTTGCTGTTGCAGGTCTCGATCACGGTGCACGCGTTCTGGGTCGCCGTGTAGGTGAACCAGATGTCGTTGTCGATCCCGTTCAGGCCGAACGCGTAGCAGTTCGGCTCGTTCTGCCCCTGGGCGCCGGTCGTCGCCGCGAGGGTGCTGAAGCGGTACGAGCCCGGACCGACCACGTCCGCTCCGGCAGCCGCACAGTCGTCGAGGTCCATCAGGTCGCTGGGACCGGGAGACGGGCCCTCGGTGATGTCGATCAAGGCCGTGCCCGCCATCGCGCCCGGGAAGCTGCCCAGCTGGATCAAGTAGCTCTGCCCCGCCGTGATGCTGAAGCTGATCTCCGAGAAGAAGCCGCAGTTGTCGTCGTTGCACGCGATGGCCGTCCCCGGTGCTGGACAGGCGCTGCCGGCGTAGGCGGCGATCTTCGTATCGGTGAGCGACCCACCGGAATTGCAGGCGGAGACGATGGCGCAACCGCTCGCCGTCGCGGTGTAGACGGCCCAGACGTCGAAGTCGATCGCGAAGGTGCCGAAGGCGTAGCACAGCCCCTCGGTCTGCCCCTCGGCCCCCGTCGTCGCATTCGTGTTGTCCCACGCGTGCGTGCCTGGACCGATCATGCTCATGCCGGCGCTGGCGCAGTCGTCGCTTGTGATCTGGGCTCGGCCGGGCGCGCACAGCAAGCAGGCGGTGAGGAGAGGAAGGACGCTGGAGAGATTCATGGGGGCCTCGCGATAACTGGAGAGCTCGATCCGCTCAATCTGTGCCCAGCCGCCGAAAAGGGCAAGGGTAACGATCGACCCGAGTCGTGCAGGCGCGTGTGTGGCGCCTTCGGACCTACATTTCGGGCTCGGTCTCCTCGAGCGCCTCGTCCTCCGGCTCCGGCTCCGGCTCGGCCCGGAGGACGATTGGGTCCGAGCGTCCCCACCGGCGGCCCGCGCGCGCTTCGACTTCGATCTCGTGGGCGCCCTCGAGCTGCGGCGACAGGTACTCGTAGGTGTAGACCGTCTTCATCCGCTGGGAGACGTGCTCGTAGACATCGAGGAAGGCCTCGCTACCGCCCGCGGTCGTCTGATACGTCCCGTAGCGTGCGAGCCGGCGCAGGGCCGTGGTCGCCCGAATCCCCTGCCGGTCGAGCTCGGGGGCCACCTCTCCGAAACCGATCGTGTGCACCCGACGCTGGTCCGCTTCGACACGCTCGACAACCGACGCCAGCCCGGCGACGCCCATGTTCTGGCTGTAGCTGTCCGCGCCGTCGGAGACGACGACGACGATCGCATCGGGGCGCTCATCGAGCACCGTGAGCACGGCGTAGTAGAGCGACGTCCAGCGTTGGTCCTCGGGCAGAGTGGCCGGATCGACTTCGAGTGCATCGATGCTGTCGATCTGCTCGACCGTGCGCGCGAAGCGGTAGAGCGAGCACTCGAAGCCGTCCTGACGGAGACCATCGACGAACTCTCGCGCCGCGGTCCAGACGGGCTCTCTCTGCTCGCTGCGGTACACGCTCGCGCTCGTGTCCAGGAGCAACGCGATCGGCATCCTCTGCGTCTCGGCGTGGGTCGACGCGACCGACTCCGAGCTCGCGATCACGCCGTTCTCGATCACGTGGATGTTCTCGAGGCCCAGCGTCTGGACGGGGAAGCCACCGTCGGACACCTCGAACGTCAACGTGACGCGGGTCGCCTGGGCGGCTGCGTCGTACTCGCGGCCTCTCACCTGCACGTCCTCGACCTTCCACGACTGACAGCTTGCAGCTGTGAGGACGAGGGCGAATAGCACGGCCGCCGGTGTGTCGATTCTCATGACGATTCCTCCGAGTCCTGGGGCCCCTCGATCGTGGGACACGCGGCCCGCCGCGTCCAGCCCGTCCCGTAGCGGGACGGGGCGGGCGGGACAGCGGATGTGTACGGCGGTCTCCGCCGGCCCGCGCTAACGGGGTGCGAATCGGACGGATTGGCGTTCGGTGCAACCGCGAGCTCGCCATGTCTCCCAGAGCGCGAAGTGCTTTCGCGCTGGGTTCCCTCCGGCATCCAGCCAAGGAAACGATGATACCTCGATCGAAACTCGACACCGCTCGCCTGTGCTTGTGGTCGTGCCTATCCGCGTCCGCCCTCAGCGCACCGAAAGCGCATTCGCAGACCACGGTCTGGTCGCAATCCAATGACAACACGACGATCGTCCAGGGCTCGGCGGCCTGCCTGAACAACCCTGACGGAATCACGGACAACAGCTTCTGGCGCCTCTACGACCCCCTCGCCTGTGGGGTGAACGACGACTTCGAGGTGCGATCGGTCACCTACGCGGTCGAGACGGCGACGGCGACGGCAGGTAGTCAGCTCATCGAAGTCGTCCTGCACGCCGACCCGAGTCCGGGGGCGCCGGGTCCAACCTCGACGCTGAGTCGGCTCGGTTCGGCCTGGCAGCCGGTGTCGAATGCGACAGCCGGCGCGCAGACCTTCGTCACGCAACACTTCACTCCTGCGATCGTCGTCCCTGCCGGCACGCTCCTCGCTGTCGAGGTGCGTGCGTTCGACGGCCAGCCGCAAGGAGATCTGTTCTTGATTGGGTCGAACACACTCGGGGAAACACCACCGGATTCGAGCTTCATCTCCGCGACGGATTGCGGGATCGACGAGCCCGTTCCCACAGCGAGCATCGGATTCCCGGTGCACTTCATCATCGACCTCGAGGTCTCTGCCCTCCCCCCTGGGTCGGGCACGCACGACACGATGTGCCTCGGCCAACCCAACTCGCTCGGAAGCGTCGCGAACATCCAGCTCGGAGGATCCACCACGGTGGCCGGCCCGGTCCTCGCAAACGTCTCCGGAGGGGTGCCCGGCCAGTTCGGCTACTTCATTTCGGGACCCAATCCCGGCTCCTACGTCATCCCGCCCAGTTCGAGCGGGCTGCTCTGCATCGACACCCCCCAGTTCCGGTACAACAGTCCGAGCGCGCAGCACATCTTCCAGTTCGACCCGGCGGGCAACTCGCAGGCGATCGCGGTCGGTGGCCCTTCGGTCCTCGAGGTCGACGGCAGCTTCGCCCCCGTGCCCGCCGTCGCCGTCGGAGAGTCGCGCGCGTTTCAGGCCTGGTACCGCGACGGTCCGACGTCGAACTTCTCCGACTCCGTCGTCGTGACCTTCGGTGCGGCGGGCAGGAACCTCACGTGGAGCGGCGACGCCGCATTCATTCCACCGCCCACCGATACGTTCGGAATCGCCTTCGGGATCAATGACCTGGTGGACATCCTTCCGGATGGAGATCTGCCGATCACGATCTCGCATACGCTCACGAACACGGGTACCGACGCGATCCCGGCCGGGTACCTGATCGAGATGAGCGTCGTTCGCTGGACCTTCCTGGTGGTGGCTGGCCAAGCCGCGTTCGTCGAGGGCGACCCGACGGTGCACACGCACTTCCAATGCACTCAGATCGGGCCGGCTTTGGTACCGGGAGAGAGCGCCGTGATCACCTTCACCCTGGGAGATGCCAGCTGTCCGATCAACACGCCGCCCGCCACCAGCTCGACGAGCATGGACTGCGGGATGTACCAGGTGACGTTCTCGGCGGACACGGGCATGACGGTCGCCGAGACCAACGAACAGGACAACGACGGGAGGCGGTTCTTCTTCGTCCCCAGCGACGTGCAGGCGATCAACATCGCGACCACGCGCGACCCGAACAACGATCCGAACGTGTGGGTTGTCGGCCAAACGGTCGAGCCCTTTGCGCCGGGCTATCCTGCCGCGGGCGGAGTCGCGACGACCCACAGGTTCAACGTGACGACCGTCCCGGCCGGTGCGTCGCTGTGGGTGAACGCCATCTCTCCGCGCATGGGTGCTCTCGCCGGCAACGTCGGTACGATGACCCCGGGCCCCTTCGCCCAAATGGTCAATGCTCCGCAGGTGTACGACTACACGGTCGACATCCCGAATCCGGGCTTCGCCGGACCGTGCAACGGGATCTTTCCGCCGCTTTGGCCGGCGGACGCCGTCACGTACCTCGAGCCCGTCAACAGCAAGATCACGGTGATCTCGGCCGACGGCTGCGCGATCGCGCAGAAGAGCGCCTTGGTCAATGTCGTGCACGAGTGCTTCAGCCCCTGATCCCTCGGCTCCGCTTCACCGGCTACGCGGTCGCTGGACTTCATCGGCAGCAACGCGTAGCCGGCTGCCGCGTCCCAGGCGCGACGAGTGGGTCCGAGGTCGGGATCGCCCTCCCCCAAGCGCTTGCCAAGAGATCGCCCGGATGCGGGCAGCCATCGGCTCTCCGCATCCGGGCGACGCGTCACGGTCCAAGGATCAATAGCCCTGATCGAGGTTGCGCTGCGACCAGGCCAGGCCGACGCGCTCGGACGACCCATCGAAGCGGAAGTCGTTGATGCGGATCGTGTAGGTGCCGGAGATGGGCGGCGTGAACTCGACGATCTCGAAGTTGTTGTTCCAGGGCGACGAGAAGCCCATGGAGAGGCCGGCCGTCGCGTTGGAGCCGAGGAACACAGCGAGGTCGAGCTCGACGTTCAGGACGGTCGACGTTCAGGACGAGTTGGCATTCGCGGGCCAAGCGATCGCGACGCGTACCCGGTCACCGGCGTTCAGGGTGATGTTGTAGGTGTAGTAGCCGTTGGTCGTGAAGCTCCCGGAGCTCAGATACACGTAACGGATGCGGTTCGCCGCTCCGCAGCGCGCGGCGGCACGCTGGTGCAGACCGCCGGCGCCGTCGAAGTCGGAGAGGCGGCTCGAGCCCTCGATGTTGTGCCACGCGGTCGCCAGCATCGCGGCCATGCCGGCCTCCGGCGAGATGCGGGCGGACGAGTCACGCGTCATGCACACCGCCAGCGCGGCCGTCGTGAACGGGCGCTGAAGCTCGTCCCCGAGTAGTCCGTTGCGCGTAAGTGCCGCAGCCCGGACGGGACGTTTGGCGGCGGAGAAATAGCCCGCGGAACGGTGATGTCCCGGGTCCCAGAACCGCGTGATGCGTACAACCGGACCGCCTCGAGTGGCTTCATCTGCCTGTCCGGAAACATCGATCGGGTCAACGCGCCGGAGGCGGTGGGGATCGGCCCGTGCATCACGCTGCGCCTCGATCTGAGCGCGTTACCCGTCAACCCGCCGCAGGCCAGCGAGAGCTGGAACTTCCAGTGCTGGTACCGAGACGGAGCGACGAACAACTTCACGGATGGGGTGACGGTGACTCTTATCTAGTGGAGTTTTCCGGGGGCCCCCCCAACGCAAGCCGCGGCTGCGACAATCAAACGTAGGCCCTGTCCAAGTTGGAGCCATGCAGCCCATGAAGAGAACGATGATCGCCGCCCTGTCCGCATGGGTCCTCGCCGCAGCGGGGTCGGCACAGGGCTCAGGCCCGTTCCAGACGAGCACCTTCGTCTACAAGGACCTCCCCTCTTGCAGCATCGAGCTGGACGTCGTCCAGTCAGGCTCCCGCTTCCGCGCCGACTCGGGCGGGGCTGCGCGGCCAGCCGTCGTGCACCTGCACGGTGGCGCTCTGATCAACGGCGGGAGGGAGACGATCACGGGCGTGGTGCGCACGGCGCTGGAGCGCCTCGTCATCGAGAGAGACTACGTGCTCGTGTCGATCGACTACCGCTTGGCGCCCGAGACCAAGCTGCCCGAGATCATCACCGACCTGCGAGACGCGTTCGCCTGGGTCCGCACGGAAGGTCCCGTTCGCTTCCGCATCGACAGTGACCGCATCGCAGCGGTGGGCTCGTCGGCTGGCGGATACCTCGCCCTGATGTCCGGCTTCCGTTTGGACGAGCGGCCGCAGGCGATCGTCTCGGTCTCCGGGTACGGAGCCTTCGGCCCATGGGCCATCGATCCGGGGAGGCTCGAGCTCCCGCCGGTGACCCCCCAGCAGGCTTTCGCCTGCGTCGGTCGCGTCCCCGTGTCGAATGGCGCCGACCGCCCCTGCCACGCGCGCGACTTCTACATCTTTGGCCGCCAGCAGGGCATGGGCTTCTGGCCGCGCTCGGTCACGGGATGGGACCCGATCACCAATCCGGCGGCGTACGTCTGGTACTCACCCGAGCTCAACGTGACGAACCAATTCCCGCCAACGCTGCTGGTGCACGGCGACCTCGACCTGGACGTGCCGCACACCTCGTCCGTGCAGATGGCCGCCCAGCTGGCACAGCACGGCGTCGACCACGTCCTCGACATCGTGCCCGGTGCCGGGCACAACATCCACGACGTCCCCGCTCCCGTGTCGCAGGCAGTCAGCGCGGAGATTTTTGACTTCCTGCTTCTGCACCTGTAGCTAGTGGTGTGAGTCACTGAAACGCTTCTTCGGAGTCCGCCGGATCCTTGCTGATCAGGCGATCCCCTTGGAAGGTGCACGTGAGCACCTCTCCTGATTCCGCCGTCCAGCTGTAGTTCGTGACGCGGGCGCCCGTGCCCCAGTCCTTGGAAGGTCCGGCTTCCCCTTCGGCGCCACGGTGGCCCGGACACCCCGCTGCTCGGAGGAGGCGAATGGAGCCGACCGCGTCGCGTCCTTGGCGCACATGGGCTGTTCTCCGTCGGGCCTCACGGCCCTATCCTCGGCCCCGCCATGGACAACATCATCACTCTCGGGCTCTTGGTCCTCCTGCAGGCGGTCCTCGGTTTCGACAACCTGCTCTACATCTCGCTCGAATCGAAGCGTGCCCCCGAGGCGGATCGGGCGCGGGTCCGCAAGGTGGGCATCGGTCTCGCGATCTTCCTGCGCATCGCCCTCCTGTTCGTCCTGGTGAAGCTGGTCAAGTTCTTCCAGGACCCGGTCTTCGAGATCCATGACTCGAGCTTCATCGAGGCCGCACCCAGCGTCCACAGCATGATCGTGCTCGTGGGAGGAGCGTTCATCCTGTACACCGCGGTCAAGGAGATCTGGCACATGATGAGCCTCGAGGTGGATCACTCGCTGGCGAAGGAGCCGGCCTCCTGCGCCAAGGTGATCACCTGGATCGTGATCATGAACCTGGTGTTCTCCTTCGATTCCATCCTCTCCGCGATGGCTCTGACCGAAACTCTCTGGGTGATGACCCTGGCCATCGTGATCAGTGGCCTGATGATGATCCTGCTCGCGGACAAAGTGTCGCAGTTCCTGCAGAAGAACCGCATGTTCGAGGTGCTGGGCCTCTTCGTCCTGTTCATCGTGGGCATCATGCTCCTGACCGAAGGCGGGCACTTGGCGCACTTGAGCTTCTTCGGTCATCCGATCGAGCAGATGAGCAAGGCCACGTTCTACTTCGTGATCTCCGTCCTGGTCCTGGTCGATTTCGTGCAGGGGCGGTACCAGAAACGTCTCGACCGAATCGCGAGCGAGCGCGCGGCGAGTAGCGACGCACATTCCTGACCCTCGAGCCCCCCTACCAGTTGGCCGCGCCCCCCATCGGCTGCACCGGCTCGAGTCGGGTCCAATCCTTCGTCGACCCGATGTTCGGGTCGAACAGGTGGTCGTCGGTGAAGAGGAACGTATCGGAGCCGTCCGTGTAGACGTGCTCGTAGCTCGAGTCCAGGGACTGCGTCGACCCGTCGGGGAGCACGTAGTCGTCGACGTCCTTGATGACGTTGTTGAAGGCGCGGTTGATCCGGTCGTTCGACGCGTTGTACTTCTCCCACGAGTCGCGCTGCATCGCCCGGATCTCGTCACCCGTCTCGGCGATCATCTTCGAGCGCTTCTGGATCTCGCGCATCGTCACGCGATGCGTCTGGCGCTGGAGCTTGAGAATGTAGGCGTTGAGCTCGTCGATCATCGATTTCCAGCGCCGCGTCGGCTTGAGCGAGGCCGTGATCGTGCGCAGGAGCGGACGCTCCGCGTCGAGCCGGCCTCGGAGCGCCCGGTGGGACCGCACGTCGTGCACGCTCCAATCCCAGGTGGAGAACGACTGGCCGAAGCCGGAGTCCATGCGCGAGCTCATCATCACGAACGCGAACGAGATCTCCTCCTCGTAGGCGCGTCCACCCTCGGTGTAGCTCAGCCGCACGAGCGGCACCCACACCTGCGTCTGGACGCTCGAGTGCATCCCCATCTGCTGCGACATCGCGTTGCTCTGGCGCTGCTGCTCGAACACCGGCGCGAACGTCCGGTTCCACTCGGCGGCGACGTCCTCGAGCTCGCTCACCGAGACGACTTCGACGTCGCGGGCCTCGGGGCGGGTCCTGGGGAGCACGAACTGCGCCGCGAAGTCCGCGGGCGCCTGTGGCGGGGGCATGCAGATCTTCCCGTTCCCGATCTGGCCCACGGGCGGGAGGAACTGCTGCATGCCGGGTCCCTCGCCATATGTGAAGCTCCCCGCCGGCAGAAAGCGCGCCTCGCGGCCATCCTCGGCGCTCACCCCCATGTCGACGTGCACGTACGCCCACGTCTGCTCCGGCGTCCACGAGACCCCACCCTCGGTCCGCCACCCCTCCGGCACGAGCAGCGTGTGAGACTCGATGTTGTTCGTGCCCGGATCACGGAGTGCCGTGCGCACGAGCCGCAGCGGCGCATCGTCGGAGGTGGCCCCGGCCCCCCCGTCCGAGGTCGGGGGCAGCTCCGCGGCCTCGGCCGTACAGCCGGCGAAGAGGGTCGAGAGGACGCAAACGGCGACGAGGGAGCTCGATTTGGGCTGTTGCATGGTCCGTGTTGCTTGAGTGTCCATCGGTTCGAGGGGACGTTTCGGTTCGAGGGGACGTTTCGATTCGGGACGGGCGCCGAACGTCTCGGCGTCCACCGGGGCATGCGCCCCCCTCCCCAACGGCTGCCACGAATCTCGGAGACCTTTTGGCCGGCCCGCTCCGGCCCCGCGATCGCTACCCTCGAAGGATGGCCCAGGACCCACAGGGAGTGGACGAGCCCGAGGAGGACCTGACGCAACTGCTTCGCCGGGCGAGCGACGACCGTGCGGCAGGAGAAGCTGTGCTGCCGCGCGTCTACGACGAGCTGCGCCGGCTCGCGCGCGGCCAGATGGGCGCCGAGCGACGCGGCCAGACGCTGCAGCCGACCGCCCTCGTGCACGAGGCGTGGATGAGGCTCGTCGGATCGGATGCGGAGCAGCTCGCCTGGGACGGTCGCGCCCACTTCTTCGGTGCAGCGGCCCAGGCCATGCGGCGCATCCTCGTCGACCGTGCGCGACGCGCGTCGCGCGAGAAGCACGGAGGGCACTTGGCGCGGAAGCCACTCGACGGCGTCGACCAGGCCTTCGACCCCGACGAGATCGACTTCGAGGCGCTCGACGCCGCTCTCACGAAGCTCGCGGCGCAAGATCCGCGCGCGGCACGGGTCGTCGACCTACGCTTCTTCGCGGGCCTCTCCGTCGCCGACGCCGCGCTGGCTCTCGGGATCAGCGAGCGCACCGTCGCCCGCGAGTGGAACGTGGCGCGCGCGTGGCTGGCGCGCGAGATCGGCGCGGAGTGAGCGGACCCGAGTGGGACACGGTGAAGCGCGTGCTCGCCGACGCGCTCGAGCGCGAGCCCGCAGAGCGCGCGGCGTTCCTCGACGCCGCCTGCGGCGACGATGCGACGCTGCGCGCGGAAGTGGACTCGCTGCTGCCCGAGGAAGAGATGGAGGAGAGCTTCCTCGCACGGCCAGCCACGCGCCTGTTCGACGTGCCGGCTCTCGAAGCGGGCGCGGCGCTCGGAGACTTCCGGCTCGGACGACTGCTCGGCGAGGGCGGCATGGGTCGCGTCTACGAGGCGACCCAAGAGCACCCGCGCCGTACGGTCGCCTTGAAGGTGCTGCGTCCCGGGTTCCTGGCAAAGGACGCCGAACGGCGCTTCGAATGGGAGGTCGAGGCCCTCGCACGCCTCAGCCACCCGGCCATCGCGAGCGTGCTCGAGGCGGGAACGGCGGACCTCGGCGGCAGTGTCCCCGTGCCTTGGTTCGCGATGGAGAAGGTGGAGGGACGATCGCTGCTCCAAGCAGCCGACGCGCTGGCGCTCGAGCGTCGCGCCCGACTCGAGCTCTTCGCCCGCGTGTGTGACGGCGTCGCGCACGCCCACCAACGCGGTGTGATCCACCGCGATCTGAAGCCCGACAACGTCCTGGTCGACCAGCACGGCGCCCCGCACATCCTCGACTTCGGCATCGCGCGCGCGACCGATCCCCTGGCCTCGTCGGTGACGACGGCGGGCGAGGTGCTCGGCACCCTCGCGTTCATGGCGCCGGAACAGCTCCTGGGCGACTCCGATCGCATCGACGTGCGCACCGACGTGTACGCGCTAGGGGGGATGCTCTACCGCCTGCTCACGGGTTGCGCGCCACACGACCTCGAGGGGCTCTCGCTGCCGCAAGTCGCCGTCGAGCTCGATCGCCAGGACGCGACCCCGGCGAGCCACTTCGACCGAAGCCTCGCCGGCGACCTGGAGACGATCCTCGCCACCGCCCTGGAGCGCGATCCCGAGCGCCGCTACGTCTCCGTCGAGGCTCTCGCCGGCGACGTGCGGCGCCATCTCGCCGACGAGCCCATCACCGCGCGACCGGCGACGACGCTGTATCAGCTCGCGAAGCTGGCACGCCGGCATCGCGGGCTCGCGGCCGGGTTGGCGCTGTCGTTCGTGCTGCTGATCGCGGCGGTGGTCGGGACGAGCATCGGGCTCGTGCGCGCCGAGCGGGCGCGTACGCAGGCCGAGGAGGCGTTGGTGCGCGTCGAGCTCGAGCGCGACCGGTTCCGTTCGACGAACCGGCTGCTCACCGCGATGTTCGAGAGCGCGGACCCCGAGATGGACGGACGCGACGTGCGGGTCGTCGACCTCCTCGACACGGCGGGCGCCGAGCTGGCAGCGAACGACGTGATCGAGCCCGCGGTGCGCGCCGCGCTGCACCTGACGCTCGGCAAGTCCTACCAGCGCCTCGGGTTCGCCGACGAGGGACGCGTGCACCTCGGACATGCGATCGACCTGTTCGACGCGACGGACGGAGCCGTGTCGCCCCTCGCGATCGAAGCGCGCGCGGCGCTCGCCGACCTGCACTACAACCTCGGGGACGTCGAAGCGGGTCGCTCGCTCGAGGACCAGGTGCGCGAGCACGCCGGAGAGCTCGCCGATCCGCCCGCCTGGGTGCTGGCGCGCCCGACCGAGCTCGCGGCCGAGCGCCTCCATGCCGCCGGCGAGCGCGACGAGGCCCTGGCGAAGTCCCGCTGGTTGCACGCGTTCTGGAGCGCACGGCGAAGTGAAGACGCCGATTCCTTCGAGACCGCGGCCAACAACCTCGCGGTTCAGCTGCTCGAGCGCGGCGAAGTCGCCGAGGCCGAGGAGCACCTGCGAGCGGCGGTCGCCTCGCGCATCGCGCGGCTGGGCGAGGATGATCCCAGCGCCCTGACGCAACGCGCGAACCTGGCCTCTGCCCTCACGGACCTGGGCAGGGCACGCGAGGCGCACGAGATCCTGCGCGAGGTCGTCCCGCGCATCCGGGCTGCGTTCGGCGAGCGGCACGCGACGACGCTCAGCGCGCGCAACAACCTCGCCACCGCGCTCGCCGACCTCGGCGAGAACGAGACCGCGATCGCGATCTACGAGGAGCTGCTCGCCGCCGCCGTGGCGCGCTATGGGGCCGACCACCGCGAGACCTGGATCGCGCGCAACAACCTGGCCGTGACGGCGATCAAGCTCGGACGCGCCGACGACGCGGAGCGCGAGCTGCGGGCGGCTCTCGACTCCATCGCACGGTCGGGCGCGGCGGTGGACCCGGTGTTCGCGGCTCGGGTCGGGCTGAACCTCGCGTCGGCGCTCGACAGTGCCGGCCGCCACGCCGAGGCCGAGCCGCTGTCGGCGCGTGGGCTCGCGCAGCTCGAAGAGCTCCTGGGCGCCGCGGCGCTGCCGACCCTGATCGCGCGCAACAACCACGCTCTACTGCTCGTCGAGCTCGACCGCGCGACCGAAGCCGTCCCCCACGCGCGGGCGAACCTCGAGGCGGCGCACGAGCATCTCCCCGGCCATCCAATGAACGTCTTTCCCCTGGAGAGCAACCTCGCTCGCATCCTCTCCGCCGCCGGGGAACACGACGAGGCGCTCACGCGCTTTCGCTCCGTCGAGGCACATCTCGTCGCGGAGGGCGAAGACCGCGCGAGCGACCTCGCCCGGTGCCGCGAGTTGCTGCAGGAGGCGGTCGAGCGGGCCGCGAACGACGAGTGAGGGACTTCGTTCAGCGTTCGACCGGACCGACGACTTCACGCCACTCGTCGCCACGCTTCTCGCGCAACTCCCCGGTACGAGTATCGAACAGGTAGAAGCTCTCGCCTTCGATGACGAGCTGGTACTGACTCTGGGTCGTCGCCTTGGGTTGATCGACGTCGACCGAACAAGCACTCGAAAGGGCGAGAAAGAGAACGAATCCGAGCGGCGGGACCCTCATCACAGTCTCCTGGTTCCATTGAATCGTCACACTCACCGCGTCCGTGAAGTTGCTGGCGGAGAGCGCGGCCCCTCAAGTGTACGAATCGCCCTCTTCAATCGCAGAACAGAACGCTCAACGCGTCCGAGAAGTTGTACTCGGCTCCCCCTCCGTTCGGTTCGCGGTACCAGAGCTGGAAGTTCCACGTCGAGCCCGCGGTGATCACGGGTCGGGTGGTCAAGTCCACTTCGTGCGACAGCGTGCCCGCTCCGTCCGATTGCTCGACCGGCAGGCGGTGCAGGATCGTGCTGCCGGGGCCGATGCAGAGGAGGCCGTTGCCGGCTGGAACCTGTGCCTGGTCGGAGCCGTAGAAGTCCAGGCCGAACTGGTTCGCCTGCATGCCGCTCGTCACGCGCACCAGGTCGTTGTTCGACACGTCGGCGCTTCCCGCGTAGCCAATCGAGGCGCCGGCACCGACCGAGTTCGGGGCGGCGACCGTGCTACGCAGGAACGGCGTTTCGAGGCGCGGGGCGTGGGCTGCCGATGTGAGAGTGACAGCACCCGGGCCATGAACGCGAGGACACGGCTGCGGTGGGCGTGACGTTCCACTGAACGACCACGGAGCTTCGCAGTCTGGGAACGTGCGCCCGAGAGCTCGCTTTCCGCCGACGGCAAGGGTTTTGCATTCTAGCACATCGGTTCAAACTGGACGTGCGGCCGCGACGAACGGCCATGCACAACCACGCACCCGGACCCTGCAATCCCTGCCCAGTTCCTCCCATGATTCGTACTCGACACTGCGTCGCTGTAGCTACCGCTCTGTTGCTGGCGCGGCCGGCACTTCCGCAAGATCTCTCTAACCAAGACGAGTGTTCCCAGGCACAACTCGACGTGCGTTCCGGCGATGGTACGTGGACCTGGGACAACGCGGGTGCCACGTCCGGCACCGAGGGCCAAACCGAAGGACTCTGCTACGAGTTCAGCACCTCCAGCGTCCAGAGCGATGTCTGGTTCGTTTGGACGGCGACCGTAGACGGTACGGCCGTCCTCTCCACTTGCAGCTCGACTGGCACCAACACGGACACCAAGATCGCCGCATACGCTGGAGCGTGCTGCCCAGCCGACGACACTGCGCTCGCGTGCAACGACGACACCTGCGGGACACTCTCCGAGATCACGTTCTCGGTCGCGTGCGGCGAATCCTACATCATCCAGCTCGGTAGTTTCCCGGGCAGCGTCGACGGCACGGCGGACGTGACTGCGACGCAATCCGGCACGCCGTGTGCCCAGGTTTCAACGGCCTGGACGCAGTCCGTCAACAACACCGTGATCGCGGCGGGCGCGGGGATCGTGTGCCTCGGTGAGGAGAGTCACGCGTGGCGGCTGTACGACCCGATCGTGCAGGGCGTCCTCGGCGACTTCGAGATCGCGGACGTGACGTTCGGCGCCGAGCGGGCCATCAGCACCGGGGGCATGCAGCCCATCACGGTCGTCGTCCGCGACGGAACGAACTTCCCGGTCGTCGCGAACATGCCCGTGCTCGCCACGGTCGACCTGATGATCCCGGACAACGTAGCGTCGGACCAAGCCTTCTACACGGTGCTCGTCGCGACGGGCACGATCCCGGCCGAGACCCCGATCGCCCTGGAGCTGGTGTCCTTCGGCGCGGGCAACGACTTCGTTCCGGGCTTCAACGAGCTCGGGCAAACGGCGCCCAACTACATCAGCACACCGGCGTGCGGCGGGTTCCCCGAGCCGACGGACCTGGCGCAGTTGCCCACGCCGTTCCCCAACCAGCACCTGATCCTCGATTGCACCAGCCTCGAGGCTCCGCCTGCCGACGACGCGATCGGCTGCAACTACTGCGGTCCAGCCGTGCCGAACTCGGCCGGCCTGAGCGCCAAGATCGCGGCGAACGGCAGCACCGTGATCAGCGACAACGACCTCACGCTCACCGCGACCGACCTGCCTCCGGGACAGTTCGGCTACTTCCTCGCGGGTCAGGCGCAGGGACTCGCCAACCCACCCGGCAGTCAGGGCAACATCTGCCTCGTCGGCAACACCGGCCGCTACGACGACCCGCCGCAGATCATCCAGGGACCGACGGGCAGCCTACAGGCCGACCTCAATGCGGTCCCCGTCAACCCGCCGACCGCAGTCCTGCCTGGCGACACCTGGAACTTTCAGTGCTGGTACCGCGACAACAATCCGACGGCGACGAGTAACTTCACCGATGCCGTGAGCGTCACGTTCCAGTGATGTCGACGTCGCGCATTCGGGCGGCGCTGCGACGTACTCGAGCGTTCGCCCGAGCGCGTGTTCTTCGCGCTCCTTTCGGTCCGACGACGACCTACGGGAACTCCCCAGCACAATTGCCGCGGACCGGCGGTTCGCTTCCGCCACGGCCCTGACTGTAGGGACGGTCCCAAATCCCTTGCCCCCTGTTCGGAGGAGCTACGATGCTTACTTCTCGCCGTCTGGGGGTCCCCCGCGCCCTTCTCGTCCTGGCGTCACTCGCGCCGCTCCCGCTCCTCGAGGCCGATGTCGCCGACGCGCCGGAGCACGGAACCGGATCCGGACTCGTCGTGCTGCCGGAGGCCGCTCTCCGCCCCCCACCACTTCGACCTCGGCTACGTGCGCGGCGCCTTCAAGATGAAGGGTCACGAAATCCTCTCGCAGGAAGCGAACGCGCGGGCGGAGCAGAGCGCCGCCGAGCGCGCGGCGAGGATGCGATTGAGTGTGCGCGCTCGCGCGATGCGAGAGGCGCTCGACGCGGACAGCCCGTGGGCGCAGGTGCTGGCCCTGCCCACGCTCCTACCGCAACTCGTCGCGACACCCGCCACCGCCGATCAGGGCGGCGACGTCGGCGCCTTCCGAGCCTCGTGGTTGATCGACGGCTTGCGCTGAGCCCGAAGGCTCCAAATATCGAAGAGCCCCCATCGACAAGCCCCCATCGAAAAGCCGGGAGGCCGGCGGCATCCAGATGCCGCCGGCCTACCGCGTTCGTGCACGAGCGGCCCACATCGTCTGGGTCTTGCGTGTCGGCACGTCGCGTGGGGTTGGACCTAGCGAAACACGACCCGAAGTCCGGGCGAGAAGTTGCTCGTCGCGCCGTCGCGATGCCAACACTGGAAGTGCCACGTCTCGCCCGCATGCGCCGCTTGGGCGGGGGTGACGGGCAGCGCCGTCAGGTCGACGGCGAGCACGTCCGCTGGACCCTGCAGGATCCCGAAGGCGTTCGCGTCGACCTCGAGTAAGCCGTGGACGTCGATCGAGGTCGGCTGCCCCGTACTGTTCGGAATCGCCGGGCCACAGTAGATCGTCCCTTGCGTCGGACCGCAGAAGAGCCACCCGAAGCCGCTGTCCTGAAATGCGTACCCCGGCACCGGCGTCGCCCCGGAGAAGCCCCACGACCGCGGCGCTCCAGCCGAAGAGCACCGCCGACGCCGCGTCCGATGCCGCGAGCTTTCCGGCGACTCGCCAGTGCGTCCCCTGGCGCTCGTAAACGTATGCCGCCCCCGACGCGCCACCGAGCACGTCGTTGAAGGGAGCGCCCACCGCGACGAGGTCGCCGAGGGCGGCGACCGCCAACCCGAAGCCATCGTAGATCGCGCCGCCCGGATTGGTCAGCTCCGCAACCTCGGACCACGTCGATCCGGTGCGCGGGCCGGGATACGACTGCGAATGTCTGCATCACACCACTAGGATGGGTGCCATGGCCCACTCGCAACACTCGATCGCCGCGACGCTGCTCGCCACCTACGCGTTGCTCACCCCCGCCGCGGCTCGCAGTCAAGGCGCGCCGTATCAACTCGTGTGGGAAGACGACTTCAGCGGGACCACCCTCGATCCCACGAGGTGGGGGCCGCAGATCGGGACCGGGTGCCCGGATCTGTGCGGATGGGGCAACAGCGAGCTGCAGTACTACCGCGCGGAGAACGCGACGGTCTCCGGCGGGCGGCTCACGATCACGGCGAAGGAAGAGCCGTTCGGGGGAAGGCAGTACACGTCCGCGAGATTGCGTACGAAGAACCTCGGCGATTTCGAGCGCGGACGCTTCGAGATGCGGGCGAAGCTGCCCATCGGCCGCGGCCTCTGGCCCGCGTTCTGGTTGTTGCCAACGGACAGCGTCTACGGCGTGTGGGCGGCGAGTGGCGAGATCGACGTCATGGAGAATGTCGGGCACGACCCGGACCGCGTCATCGGCACGATCCACTACGGGGACTCCTACCCGGGCAACACTTCGTCGGGCGGCAGCTACACGCTTCCCTCGGGGACCTTCCACGACGACTTCCACGTCTTCGCCATCGAGTGGGACGACTCCGAGATGCGCTGGTACGTCGACGGGAACCTCTACTCGACCAAGACCTTCTGGTGGTCTTCCGGTGGACCGTATCCGGCCCCTTTCGACCAGCGCTTCTACATCCTCCTGAACCTGGCGGTCGGCGGCACCCTGCCCGGATCGCCGGACGCCTCGACCCAGTTTCCGCAGACGTTCGAGGTGGACTACGTGCGCGTCTACCAGGAGCCCGAGCACGACCTGGGCGACTGCGTCTGCGTGTTCGACGCGATGGAGCACGCCAACCCACTCGCCAACGGCTGGTTCACCTTCAACGGCGGAAGCGCGGGCGGCGGCATCGGCGCCAACCTGGTCGACCTGCCTCCGGTCGAAGGGGGCAGCGCCTCGCTCGAGGCGGGCTGGGGCTCGGGCGGAACACCCGGCTACTTCGGAGGCTTTGGGCGCACGAACCCGCAGGACCTCACTGGCGCGACCCACTTCGACATGTGGATTCATCCGGACGCCGGCCAGGACTACGTGCTGGAGATCAACCTCCAAGACGACGACGACGGCGACGACGCGGTCCCCGGCAACCCCGACGGCGCCGACGACGAGTTCCAGTACGAGTTCGCCGTGAGCCCCACGGGCCCGGACGCGATCAGCGGCGGCGGGTGGCAGCGCGTCTCGATCCCCCTCGCGAGCTTCGTCGACGACAACTCCTACCACTACGGGGGCAACGGGGTCTTCGATCCGACGCCCGTCAGCGCGGGCGCGAACGGGCGCCTCGCCAACATCGTGTTCACGCTCATCAGCAACAGCGGTGCGAACGTGACCTTCCGCACGGACCGCTGGTCCTTCACCCGCCGCGTCAGCTCGATCTCCGGACGCTTGTGGAACGATGCGAACGGCGACGGTCTCCCCACCGGTGAGGTGGGCCTGAGCGGGGTGCGCGTCGAGCTCTTCGACGACCTCGGCACTGTCGTCGCCACCCACCTCACCAATGGCACGGGCGAGTACAGCTTCGGCCAACTCCTCGGCGGCCAGCTCGAGGTCCGCGTCGACCCGGCGACCCTGCCTCCCGGCACGACTCCGACCCACGACCCGGACGGAATCGTCACGCCCGGGCGGTTCGCGCTGGACCTCGCGTGCGAAGAGACCCGTATCGGTCAGGACTTCGGCTACAGCCCGCCCCCGGGCACGAGCTACTGCACGCCCGCCGTCCCGAACTCGACCGGTGCTCCGGCATCGATCCACGCGATCGGCAGCGACGCGGTCGCGGACCAGGACCTGACGCTGCTCGCCACGATCCTGCCCACCCATCAGTTCGGCTACTTTCTGACGTCCCAGACGCAGGGCTTCGTGATGAACCCCGGCGGCAGCGCCGGCAACCTGTGCCTCGGCGGCACGCTTGGCCGCTTCATCCAGCAGGTCCGAAACTCCGGTGTCGCAGGCGAGTTCTCGATCACCGTGGACCTCACCGCGATGCCCGTCTCGCCACCAATGCCGGTGCAGGTCGGCGAGACGTGGAATTATCAGTGCTGGTACCGGGACGCGAACCCGGGGGTGACCAGCAATTTCACCGATGCGGTGGGCGTGACGTTCCATTGACCGAGGGGAGGGCAGCCTGCCCATAATCGCCTTCGCTGAGCTCGACTCCGCGCTTCGCTCGAGGGCGCTCAACTGGCTCGCCCGGCATGCCAGCGAGAACCTCGGCGCCGAGCTGATGCTGCGCGCCGACGCGGCGAACCTGAGGGGATGGAGGGTCGAGGTCCTCGTCGCGAAGGACCCCGGCGGCATCGCCGGCATCTCGGTCCTGTCGCCCAGGGGTCTCTGGTTGGGCCGCCCAGGTACGGGCTCGACAGGTGGTCGTGCTCGAGCGCGACCGACGCGTCGTCTCGGTCCTGTGCCGATCGGGAGCGACCCCCGACTACGCGTGCATCGGCGGTACCTTCACGTTCCCCGAATACCGGCAACGCGGACTGGGCAAACACCTGTGCGCATTCCTGATCACCGAGCTCCTGCACGAGGTGTCCGCCGTCCAACTCATCGTCGTCGACGACAACCTGCCCGCGATCGCCCTCTACCGCAGCCTGGGCTTCACGACCGTGGCTCCGCGCCGCGCAGGTAGACCGTCCAATAGACGCACGCAACGAGCAGGCTACCGCCACACACGTTGCCCACTGTGACGACGACCAGATTGCGCACGGCACCGGCGACGAGCTCGCCTCCGCCGTCGGCCAGGACGAGCGCGTAGGGAAGGAAGAACCAGTTCGCGATCGAGTGCTCGAAGCCCAGCAAGACGAAGGCAGCCACGGGGAAGAGAACCGCGAGCAGCT
Source organism: bacterium (assembly GCA_024226735.1). Lineage (GTDB taxonomy): Bacteria > Planctomycetota > UBA1135 > UBA1135 > JAAELL01. The sequence goes on from JAAELL010000421.1 coordinate 33,302, forward strand.
TGTCCGTCAGGGTGTGTCCGCCCATCGCCAGCCAGACCGCCAGGCAGACGAGCGCGTTGCACAGCGTCGCGCGGGCGAATGCAGCGAGCACACCGAGCTCGGCCTTGGCCCACCCAATCGCGAGCGCCTTCTCGCCGACCTCGCCGCCGCCCATCGTGTGCGTGCCGGCGAGTACGACGAGCCCGACCGTCGCGAGCGCCCCTAGCACGTTGCCGAGATAGGCCAGCCCCCAGTTGCGCAGGAGCTCCCTGCTCGTGATGCGCTTCGACGCCCACGCCATCACGACGAGGTTGTTGCCGGTGAAGAGCTCCGCTCCCGCCAGAATCACGAGCACGAGTCCCAAGCAGAAGGCGAGCCCACCGAGCGCGCGCGTCGGGCCGAACCCGAGCGTCGAGCCGGACACGACGACGGTGTACGCCAGCGCCCCCAGTGAGATGAACGCTCCCGCCAGAACACCGAGCACGAGCACGTCTTGCACCGAGCCGCGCGCCTTCGCGACGCCGAGCGATTCGACGCGACGCGCGATCTCGGGCGGCGACCAGGCGTCCACATTCAGATCCCGCCGATCCCTCATCGTCGCGGACCATTGGAGTCGCGCCGTGTGCAGGCGTCTGTAAGCCACTCGCCCACGGCCGACTACTCTCCCTGTCGTATCGCCAAATGCGCGGCGATCGGGTGCGGTGGCACGATGACCCCCACGGCTGCTCGCTTCCTGCTCCCCCTCGACGCGATCGGCCTCGACGATCTGGACCGCGTCGGCGGCAAGAACGCCGCACTCGGCGAGCTGCGCCGCACCGTCGGCCCGCAGGGTGTCGCCGTGCCCGATGGCTTCGTGGTCACGGTCGACGCCTTCCGGCGCCACCTCGAGCAGGAGGGGCTCGAGAGCCGCGTGCGCGAGCGACTCGCGGGTCTGGACGTGACCGACGTCGAAGCCCTGCGTGCCGCCGGCTCGGAGGTGCGCGCAGCCATCACCCGCCCCCCGCTTCCGGAGGACGTCGCCCGCGAGCTGGGCGAAGCCTACGCGTCGCTCTGCGCGGACGCCGCCGCGAGCGAGCTCGACGTGGCGGTTCGTTCGAGCGCGACGGCCGAGGACCTGCCTGAAGCCTCGTTCGCCGGCCAACAGGACACGTACCTCAACGTACGCGGTCACACTCCCCTCGCGCACGCGGTGCGCGCGTGCATGGCCTCGCTCTTCACCGACCGCGCGATCGTCTACCGCACGGAGTTGGGCATCTCCCACGAGGACGTCGCGCTCTCGGTCGGCGTGCAGCGCATGGTGCGCTCCGACCTGGCCTGCGCGGGCGTCCTGTTCACCCTCGACACCGAGAGTGGTTTTCCGGACGTGTGCCTTGTGACCGGCGCGTGGGGGCTCGGTGAGCTCGTCGTGCAGGGCCGCGTCGACCCCGACGAATTCTGGGTCCACAAGCCGCGGCTCGAGGCCGGCTTCCGCCCGATCGTGCGCCGCGAGCTCGGTTCGAAACAACGTCGACTGGTCTACGCGACGGAGGGCGGCCGGCCGGTCCGCGAGGAGTGCGTCCCCGCCGCCGACCGCGAGCGCTTCGTGCTGTCCGACGACGAGGTCCTGCAGCTCGCCGGCTGGGGCACGTTGATCGAGCGCGCCTGGACCGAACGCGCCGGCCGCCCCATGCCCATGGACATCGAGTGGGCCAAGGACGGCTGTACCGGGAAGCTCTTCATCGTGCAGGCCAGACCGGAGACCGTGCACTCGCGTGCCGGCGCGGCGCTCGAGCTGTTCACGGTCCGTGGCGGCAAGCAGCGCATCCTGACGACCGGCAAGAGCGTGGGAGCCCGAGTCGCGAGCGGCCCGGTGCGGCTCGTGCGGAGCGTCGCGGACATGCGCGACGTGCGCGCCGGCGACGTCCTCGTCGCCGAGATGACCGACCCCGACTGGGAACCCGTTCTCGCGCGCTGCAGCGCCGTCGTGACCGAGCGCGGGGGTCGCACGTGCCACGCCGCGATCGTGTCACGCGAGCTGGGCCTGCCGTGTGTCGTCGGAACAGGGGACGCGACCAGCGTTCTGGAGACGGGCAGCGAGGTGACCGTCTCCTGCGCCGAAGGTGACCTCGGCCACGTGTACGCAGGACGGGTGCCGTTCACGCGTGAAGAGCTCGATCCGGCGCAGCTCCCGCCTTCGCCCGTGCCACTGATGATCAACCTCGCCAACCCCGATCTGGCCTTCCGCGTCGCCCAGCTGCCGGCCGCGGGCGTCGGGCTGATGCGCATCGAGTTCCTCGTGAACCACTGGATCGGCGCGCACCCGATGGCGCTCGTACACCCCGAGCGGGTCGAGGATCCGGCGCAGCGCGCAGAGCTGTCCCGGCTGACCGCCGCGTTCGCCTCGCCGCGCGAGTTCTTCGTCCAGCGGCTCGCCGAGGGCGTCGGCCAGATCGGTGCCGCGTTCTGGCCGCGCGAGGTCATCGTGCGCTTTTCCGACTTCAAGACGAACGAGTACGCGACGCTCCTGGGCGGACGGGCCTTCGAGCCCGTCGAGGCCAACCCGATGATCGGGTTCCGCGGCGCGTCGCGCTACTACGACGAGCGCTACGCCGAGGGCTTCGCGCTCGAGTGCGAGGCCATCGCGCGTGTGCGGCGCGAGATGGGCCTCACGAACGTCATGGTGATGGTCCCGTTCTGCAGAACGCTCGAGGAGGGGCGCCGCGTGCTCGCCGCGATGGCAGCGGCTGGGCTTCCGCGCGGCGTAGACGGGCTCCTCACCTACGTGATGTGCGAGATCCCGAACAACGTCGTGCTGGCGGAGCAGTTCGCGGATCTGTTCGATGGCTTCTCGATCGGCTCGAACGACCTGACGCAGCTGACGCTCGGCGTCGATCGGGATTCGGAGCTCCTCGCGCACCTGTTCGACGAGCGCGACCCCGGCGTGAAGTGGATGATCGAGCACGTCGTGCGCGCCGCGCACGCGAAGGGCAGCAAGGTCGGCATTTGCGGACAGGCGCCGAGCGACTACCCGGAGTTCGCCGCTTGGCTCGCCGAGATCGGAATCGACTCGATGTCGCTCAATCCGGACTCGATCGCACGCGTCGCGCGCAAGCTCGCGGCGGCGCGCTAGCGGAGTTCCGGGACTTCCGCAGCGGGCCAAGTTGCGGGCAGCGACGACTCATGGCACGGTCGTCGACTCTCACTCGACGATTCGTCTGCCCCCGTCCCTCTCACCTGATTCGCCCATGCATCGCCTCTTTGCTCTCATCGTCCTCGCCGCGCCCACGCTCTCCCAGGGCAATGACTCGTGCGCGAGTGCCCAGCCGATCACGGGCCTCGGCCCGCACATGTTCGACAACTCCGCGGCCACGACCGACGGCCAGCCCGATGCGCTCTGCGATGCGTTCGGAACACAGCAGATCGAGAACGACGTGTGGTTCTCGTGGACCTCCGCGACGACAGGTTCCTTTCGGCTGAGGACCTGTGGAACGACGACCGTCGATACCAAGATCGCCGTGTACGACGGCGCCTGCGGTGCCCCGGTCCTCGCCTGCAACGACGACACCTGCGGGCTCCAGTCCGAGGTCGTGTTCGACACCGTCCAGGGCTCGAGCTACTTGATCCGGGTCGGGACGTTCCCCGGCGCTGCCGGCGGCACGGGCGACTTCAACATCGTCAGCGACGCCCCGATCCTCAACCCGGCCAACGGACACTACTACCGCGCCGTGCCGGGTGACCGGACCTGGGACGAGTCGCGACTCGCTGCGGCGGCATCGGTCTGGATGGGAGCGAACGGACACCTGGTCACCGTGAACGACCAGTCGGAGCACGACTTCCTCGACACCGTGCTCGGCGATCCGACGACCGGCAACCTGAACCGGCACTGGATCGGCGGCTTCCAGGACCTCACGGACCCGGGCTACTCCGAGCCGGGCGGCGGTTGGAAGTGGATCACGGGCGAGCCCATGAGCTTCACCGTTTGGTGGCCGGGTGAGCCCAACAACGCGGGTTCGTTCGGTGCCGAGGATCTGATGGAGCTCCTGCACGGCCCCAACGTCCCCGGCCTCGCGTGGAACGACGTGGCCGACTTCGAACACAACGAGGGCTACGTCGTCGAGTTCGAACCCAGCGGCAACGTCGGCACGAGCTACTGCGGTCCCGCGATTCCGAACTCGAGCGGGCAAGCCGCTACGATCGTGGGCAGCGGCAGCCCGATCGCGTCGCTGAACAATCTGGTCGTGACCGCGAACCTCATACCCGCAGGTCAGTTCGGCTACTTCCTCGTCGGCCAGACGCAGGGCTTCTTCAACCCGCCCGGCAGCCAGGGCCTGATCTGCCTGACGGGCAACATCGGCCGGTACAACGCGGTCGCCGACATCATCCAGGGCCCGACCGGCAACCTCTCCGTCGATCTCACGGCGCTTCCCGTCAACCCTCCGCAGGCGGTGCAGGCGGGCGAGACGTGGAACTTCCAGTGCTGGTTCCGCGACAACAATCCGAACCTGACGAGCAACTTCACGGATGGGTTGAGCGTGATGTTCCTGTGATGTGATACGGGGCCTTGGGGAGATGTAGGTACGGGACCGACACCTCCCCAAGAGCTCGAAACGTCACAACCGATCGCATCCGTCGGCACAACCACTGGTGTACGGGATCAAGCCATCGCTGCCGGGGCGACCTGGTACTGCCAGGCCTGGTACCGCGACACTTGCGGCATGCCGTGCTCGGTCTTCAACACGTCGAACGGATACCTGATCACGTTCGTGCCCTGAGACGAGACTGCCTCGCGAGCGAGCGGTGCCAGTCGGGTCACGCGGGTGAGTCCTTATGGGTGTCAGTGCTCCGCTTCCCCTACGATGTGGTGAACGAATACCACACGGACGCAGACCTGACCGACATCATGAGAATCCACCCTGCCCTGACCACGCTCCTGCTCACCTGCACGTCCGCGCCCACCAATGCACAGTCCACGGTCGCCTCGCGCGTCTGGGGCACACCCAACACCGACTACTTCCTGGGCGCGCGCGCCGATGGGACGGACCTCGTCGTGTACGGCGCTTCAACTCGTCCCGGTACGGGCGACGACGTGCTGCTCGTGAAGCTGACGACGGGCGGCGCGTTCGTCTGGGGCAAGACCTGGTCGCTCGGCATGGACGACCTCGCCGACGGGTTCGCACTCGACGCGAGCGCGAACATCTACCTGACCGGAACGAGCACGAGCATCGGCCCGGCCGAGGACGGATTCGTCCTGAGCTACGCGCCGGACGGCACGCTGCGCTGGCAGAGGGCGTGGGGCGGCGCACTCGAGGACACTTTCTGTGGCGCCACGGTCGATGCGGGAGGCGACGTGTACGCCGGCGGCGGGACGCGCACGCACGCGCTCGACGGGCGAGACACGCTGCTCGTGAAGTACGGTCCGAGCGGCGCGTTGCTTTGGGCCCGGACGTGGGACGCCGGGCCGGAAGACAGCTTCAATGCCATCGAGTTCGCGGGCGGCCCGGGCGGCGGCATCTACGGCGCGGGCAACACGATCAACGTCGCGCAGGGCACGTTCCGCGACATGCTGGTGGTGAAGTACTCTTCTAGCGGTGCCGTGCAGTGGGCCCGCTCGTGGGGCGGCCTCGGCAACGACGACGCGTTCGGGCTTGCGGTCGATGACTCGGCCGGCGTGTACGCATGGGGCGTGACCGACAGCGGCGCGGGCGGCGCGCGCGACATGGTCGTCGTCAAGTGGGATGCGCAGGGCAACAAGCTATGGGAGCTCACTTGGGGTGGACCCGGCGACGACGAGCCGAGCGGGCTCCATCCCGTGGCGGGCGGAGGCAGCTTCTACCTTCTCGGCTCGACCCCGCAGTGCGGCGGAGGCCCGGACAGCGACGTGCTGATCGCCTTCTTCGACGAGCTGCCGGCCCCGGACCAACCACAGCTCAAGTGGGCGCGAGCGTGGAGCGGCACCCAGGAGGAGTTCCTCGGCGGGATTCACATCGACGGCAACCGCCTGTACGCGGGTGGTGCGACCGAGACCTGCATGGGCACGCTCATTCCTTGCACGGGTTTGATCGACGATCCCGACCTCGACGTCCCTCTTGGCTCCACCCAGACCGCATCTCCCAGCGGCCAGCTCGCGAACCCCGCGGGAAGCGACATCACGCTGGGCGACGCGGGCTGCGGCTCCGCGTTCGATGCCCTCCTGTTGACCCTCGAAGTTCCCATCGGCCGCGGCTACGGGTGCGGTCCGACGCAGCCCAACACGACGGGTGTCCCCGGCGTGCTGCTGGCCACCGGCTCCGCATCCGTCGCGGCGAACGCGTTCGGCCTGACGGCGACGCAGCTCCCGCCCGCGCAATTCGGCTACTTCCTCGCTGGCCGCACACCCGGCTTCTTCAGCCCGCCGGGCTCCGCGGGATTCATCTGCCTGTCCGGAAACATCGGACGCTTCAATCAGGCGGCGAACATCATCCAGGGCCCGATGGGTTCGATCGCGGTGGACTTGAACGCGATTCCGGTCAACCCCACCAGCCCGGTGCAAGTCGGAGAGACGTGGCACTTTCAGTGCTGGTACAGGGACTCGGGTACGAGCAACTTCACGGATGCCGTCGCGGTGACGTTCCAGTGACTTGGATCTCCGAGTGAGATCCTTCCTGGATTCCACCCTCGCTACTCCAGGAGCGCCACGTCGTGCGAACCAGACTCCAGGATCTCCCGGCCGGCAGCCGCTCCGGTAGGTCGCGTTCCGCCTTGCTGTTCCGTGTTTTGGGCGCGCTGGCGTGCGCCGTCGGTGCAGCAGTGGTCACGGAGCGGGCCAGCGGCATTCCCTACGTGATCGGAGCGGGGACCAGTGCTGTTGCGCTGATCGTCTTCCTCGGCCTCTTGGTGGCCCTCGTTCGAAGGAGCCGTCGAGTCCCGAAGCTCGCGCGCGGGATCGCGCTCGCCTGCGGCGCCTTCTTCCTCGCGCTCGCCGCCCTCGAGACCGTCATGTGGGCGTGCGAGGTGCGCGCTTCGTTCGACGTCGCGAGCGCGGTCCACGCGGCAACTCGACGAGCCGACGCGCCCGCTGACGATCTGGCCCGCGCGTTGCCCGAGGAGATCGAGGCCAAGGTCACCCGCATGCAGCGGCAGTGGTTCCTGCCGCTGGCCTGGAACGAGCGAAAAGTGTCTGGCGAGCCGCGCATGCGCAAGTCGTACGACTGGCACGGCGTGCTGCACCTGCGTGACGCACTCGGTATGCGGCGTCCGATCGACACTCCGTTCCCGCCGCGGGATCCGAGTCGGTTTCGGATCATGGTCGTCGGCGACAGCCTGACGTACGGCATCGGCGTCGATCAAGATTGGACGTACAGCGCTCAGCTCCAGCGCGCGCTCGAGGACGACTACCACGTCGAGGTCCTGAACCTGGGCATCCCCGGCAACCAGAGCGAGGAGACCGCCGAAATCGTCGAGCAGTTCCTCCCGCAGCTCGAGCCGGACGTCGTCGTGTACGGCGTGTGCCTCAACGACTTCCTCCCCAAGGGCGTCGACCGGCTTTCCTACTACGTGTTCCCTCTGCCGAAGAAGATCAAGCGCAGCGCGACGCGCCGCACGCGCGTCGGTCCCTTCCTGTCGCATGGCTACCAGAAAGCGCTGCATAAGACAGGTCTCTGGCCGAGCTTTCGCGAGACCCTGATCGGCGCCGGTTTCGATACCAGGCAGGCCCGTTTCGGACGCGACGTGGCGGCCATGAACGGCCTCGTCGTCGGGGCGGGCCTGCCGGCCCCCCTCGGAATCGTCTTGGACCAGCGTCCACAGCTAGACGGTCCGGGCCGCGTGCTCGCCGACGCCGCGGAAGACGAGCTCGCGGCGGCGGGGTTCGAAGTGATTCCGTCGCGCGGCTACTACGAACGCTTCGACGGCACGACGTTCCGGGTCAGTCTGTGGGAAGGGCATCCCAACGAACGCTTGCACGCGATCATTGCGCGCCAACTGGAGCTCGCGCTCACCGGCCGGGAAGACCTGACGCACTTTCGGAAGAGGGACGATCGCTAGAGCTAGAGGGCGCGTGACCTCTAGAACGAGAACCCGAGGTCGTCGAAGACGAGTGCTCCCGTTCCGGAGCCGAAGTGGAAAGCGACCTGGCTGATCGCCATCGGGTCCACGCCGAGGGGCGAGAGCTCGATGCGATAGGTCCGCATCACCGACTTGTACACCCGCTTGCTCGCGGCGGGGTTCAGACCGCCCTGGGCGCAAGCGCCCGGCGGATCGACGGGCATGTCGGGGAACGGAACCGAGACCGAGACGAACGCAGTGCCGCCCGACGCGTCGCTGATCTGAACCGTGAAGCTCTGGCTCGAGCCGACCGTGTTGAAGCGATCGAAGGGCTGGGCGACGCGGAAGCTCAGGTACCGATGCACGAACGCGCTGACCGGGGGGACGAGGTCGTAGCGGATCGCGCCCGGCGTGTCCCAGCGCAGGTACAAGAACCGCGTGGACTCGTGGCTGTACAGGGCACTGCGGATCAGGAACGATTTCCAGTTCACCGTCGCGTGGGGCAGCTCGAGCCCGGTCAGGCCCGGATCCCAGCTCACCGGGTATCCGGCGCTCGAGACGGTGAGCGAGGGCTGCGTCTCGAACGTGTCGACCGGCAGGAAGAAGCCTTGGAACGAGGGGAGGATCGGCGGCGTGATCGGCCCCAAGATCGCGGGCTGATCCACGAACTCGCTGCCCGGGCTGATCTGCATGTGGTGCGTGATCGCCGTCGCCGCGACGCCGTGGTGGAGCGCACGCGAGAGGCCGGCCGGCTTGCAAGGCGAGGTGAACGTGTCGGTGAATCCCAGGTGGTTGGCGCCGTAGACGAACAGGAGGATCTTGGCGTCATTCGACCGGTCGTAGAAACGAACCGGGTCGCCCGTCCACACGTCGCGGTCCGCGGAACCGTAGATACACAGGTGGTAGTTGGTCGGAGTGAACCGCAGGATGTCGGTCGGCGCGATCGTTGCGATCGGCCCGGAGGACAGGTGCGAGAAACCGAACAGCCCGCTCACCGTGGACTCGCGCGCCGCGAGCAGGACCGCCTCGCCGCCTCGCGAGTGCCCTGCTCCGCCCATGACGGCCTCGGTCACGTCCAGATTCGGCGGCCATCCCGCCATCGACGTCGTTGAGAAGAAGTCGTTGATCGCCGCGATGATCGTCTCGGCGCGCGCGAAGATGCCGGCCCCCGGATCGCCCGGCGAGCAGGACGCCAAGTTGAGCGAGGACAAGTCGAGAGCGAGGGTGACGTATCCCCAGGAAGCGAGTCGCTCACCGAGGTAGGTGTACTCGTCGTACATCTGAATCCCGGCCGCCTGGTGCGTGGGACAGCCGTGGGCGAAGACGACGAAGCGGTGCGCTCCCATCGCGGCCGGAACGAACATGCCGTCCATCGTCTCGGCCGGGTAGTAGACACGTCCCTGCAGCGCAACGGACTGCCCGGAGTAGGCTGGGTCGTGGACGATCGTGTGCGTGGAGCCGCTCCAGAACCAGTTGCCGACGGGGTGCATCCCGGGAACGGACTCCGTCAGCTGTGCGGAAGCGGGGAGCGCGGCGGCGAGGGTGAACAGAGTGGCGACTGTCTTCATGCGTGGTTTCCTCCAGGAGAAGCCACAGTGTACAGCCGGCTCGCTGCGGCAATTGCATGCCGGGCAACGAGCAGCCTGGCCTCGTGCCACGCCACGAGAGCTCTGGCAAAGCGGGCCCGCGCCGTCGCAGATACGATGCATGCTCGCCAGTCCTGTGATTCCGCACGAAGGGACTGCTGGTACCGCGACAGCAACCCGGGACCAACGAGCAACTTCACCGAAGCCGTTTCCGTCACGCTCCAGTGACCGAAAGACGGACACCACCCGAGACTCGAACGGCATGATCCATCGCACCAAGCTCTCCATCTGTCTCTGCACCGGCGCTTTTCTGGCTCCCGCGTTCGGTCAGACGCCTCTCGAGGACATCGGCTTCGCGCCCTCCACGCCGCTTCCGGACGGCGACCTGATCGTGGTTCGCGAGAAGGCGCTCGCGGGGCCAGTGGATCTGACTGGCTACGGCCTCGGGACGGGCGCGGACGACTACGTCCAGTCGATCTACTTCCGCTTCTTCGTCGGCAACAACAACCAGAGTCTCGCGGCGGTCAACGGCGTCGTCGTCTTTCCCGACGGGACGGAGATCCTCGGCTTCATCACCGATGGTGACGACCTGGGGGGCGAGGTCGACGACGGCGTGCTCAGCGCCTCGGATGCAACGTTCGGCGTCGGCGTCGACCCGGACGCCTACTCGGCGTTCGCACGCGGCTTCGAGGTCGGGCAAGGCGAGGAGTTCGTGTGCAAGGTCCAGGACAACGCGTTCGTCTTTCTCCTGTCGATCACCAACGGCGTCGACGACTTCCGGGTCATCGTCGATTACGGTGATTCGTTCGCACCCAATGTCGCGTTCGCGCTCGATACGTTCGCGGCCGTGAGCATCGGATCCGGGGCGCCACAGGCCGGGATCCGGCTCGGTGACGACACGAACCCGATCGTGTTCGGCAGCGGCGACTACGGCGAAGTCGGCCGCCTGTCCCCCATCCCGATCACCTCCGTCAACCCGCCCGTCGGCGGGCCCGCGCTGCCGCTGGTCGTTCGCGACCAGGTGTACATCGTGCGCGACAGCTCGGTCACTGTGATCGACGGGTTCCAGACGTTCCGCCGGTTTCCCGTCCCGAGCCGCGGCCAGGTCGCGAGCCCGGGGCTCCCGGTCGGTCTGACGGAAGGTCCCGACGGCCTGCTCTACACCCTCGGGCAAGGAAACGGCTTCAGCGTGTTCGACCCGGTGAGCCGCAACACGCTGACCTACACGATTGAGGATCGCGCCGGCAACAACGCCGCCCTGTGCGACGCGACGTCCTCGCGCGAGCTCTTCTTCGCCCGCGACACGTCCGGATCCACGTTCGTCGACCGCTTCGACCTGGACACGTTCTCGTTCGCACCGAATCCGGCGCTGGAAATCCCGGCGACCGTCGTGGGCCTTCCGACCGGCATCGAAGAGGCCGGTGGATTGCTGTACGTCGTCGGTTCGGGGGGCGGCTTCGTCGAAATCGATCCGGCGACGGGCACCTTGGTCGACATGCCGCTGTCACCGCCGAATGGCGCCTACCGCGGCATCGTTCGGGGCGCCGGCAACGACGCCCTCTTCCTCGTGCGCGAGACGTCGGGCGACACGGCCGTCGATCGGTTCGAGCTCGCGACCGGTTCGACCACCTACGGTTGGTCGACGTTCCCCGAGCCCGGCACGCCGGTCGATCTCTGCGCCGGCCCCCTCGGCCGGCTCTACGTGGTCGGCGTCGGGAATACGGGACCGGCGCGACTCGTCGCGCTCAACGGGACGACCGGCGACGTCGAGTTCTTCACCGACTGCCTCGACTTCCCGGGTTCGAACCGCGGGATCGCCTACCCGGCGGCGTCGATCGGCTCGACTTCGTGCGGCCCGGCGGTCCCGAACTCGAGCGGGGCGTCGGCCTGGATCTCCCTCAACGGGAGCCGGCTGGCCGGTGGCCAACCGCTCGAGGCCGCCGCGTGGGACTTGCCGCCCGGGCAGTTCGGCTACTTCCTCACCGGCATGACTCCGGGCTTCATCGCCAATCCCGGAGGATCGCAAGGCAACCTGTGCCTGACGGGTGCGATCGGGCGCTACGTAGCCCTCGTGCAGAGCTCGGGCCCCCTCGGTCAGATTCGCATTGCGGTGGATACGCTCGCGTTGCCCTTATCCCCGCCGGTCGCCGCAGGTGCCGGCGAGACTTGGTACTTCCAGTGTTGGTTCCGGGACAACAACCCGGGGCCGACGAGCAACTTCACCGATGCGGTGGGCTTGCCGTTCCAATGATCCGAAACCGAGCCAGCCAACGTGGAAAATGAGCCGTCGGATCAGTCACTGTCCGGCCCGAGCTCCTTCTCCAACCACTTGCGCGCCACGGTCCAACTGCGCTCCGCGGTTCTGAGCGAAACCCCCATGGCCTCGGCCGCCTCGGGCAACGAGAGTCCGCCGAAGTAGCGCAGCACCACGACCTTCGAGGCCCGCGGATCCTCCTCGCCCAGTCGCGCAAGAGCATCGTCGAGCACGAGGACGTCCAGCTGACGATCCTCGTAGACCGCCAGGATCGACTCGATTGCTCGCCTCTGATCCGGCGGAAGGCGCTTTGCAGCCTTTCGATCGCGCGCATGATTGACGAGGAGTTGCCGCATCGCCCGCGATGCGAGAGCAAAGAACTGACCGCGGCCTTGCCACTCCGCACGCTCCTGCTTCGCGAGGCGCATCCACGCCTCGTGAACGAGGATCGTCGGCTGGAGCGTGTGATCCGGACGCTCGCGTTCCATCAGGCGTCTTGCAAGCGCGTGCAGTTGCGCACGAACGAGCTCGAGGACCTGTGGCTCGATTCGCTCTCGATCCGTGCCGAGCCCCCTCAGCAACTTCGTCAACTCATGGTCTTCCGACGCCGGCATCGCGTCGATTCTCGCAGAATCGATGCGCACGACAACTGGCAAGACGCAACCCATCAGAGACTTGAACGAACACAAGCTCGAGGACCTGCAAGGCAAGGTGCTCGGCGATGTCGCCGGCTCGCTCGGGTTGCTCATGGCGTACATGGGCGACCGGCTGGACCTCTACAGCGCTCGCCGAGTGCGGCGAAGCGACGAGCGAGCAGCTCGCGACAAGCACCGGGCTAGTCGTGTGGCTACCCACATGGAACCGAAGCGTGGTTCGCCACTCAATACCGCCCGTTCGCGCTGACGCTCGTTCACGAAATTACAGACACCCGTCTGCACTACCCAACAGCGCTCCGAGGGGTGGACATGGCTTGCTCA
>JAAELL010000422.1 GCA_024226735.1 bacterium
CACGAGCGCGATGTGTTCCGCAAGATCCTGCGTCAGGTCGAAGCTTTCTCCGGCGTGAGCGTTTTGACCTGGACGATTCTCTCTAACCACTTTCACGTCCTGCTCGAGGTGCCGCCGCGGCCGGAGATCGAACCCAGCGACGACGAGATCCTCGAACGCTGCCGGGCGCTCTACTCCTCGCGCGCGATGCTCGCGGTCGAGTGGGAGTTCGCCGAGGCGCAGCGCATGGGTGGGGCAGTGCTCGGGCGCCTGCGCGCGCGTTTTCTGAAGCGCATGTGGGATCTGAGCGAGTTCATGAAACCCCTCAAGCAGAAGTTCACCTTCTGGTTCAACCGCCGCCACGACCGCGTCGGCGTGCTGTGGGAATCGCGGTTCAAGAGCGTGGTCGTCGAGGGGCACTGGAACTCGCTGCTGAAGGTGGCCGCTTACATCGATTTGAACTCTGTTAGGGCTGGGCTGGCGGACGATCCGGCGGACTACCGTTGGAGCGGCTACTGCGAGGCGGTCGCCGGCGACCGGGAGGCGCGGCGCGGCCTGTGTGCGGCGCTGGCGGATTTGAAAGAGGGTGCGACCTGGCGCGATCTCGGTCCTCGCTACCGAAAAATCCTGTTTGGCATCGGCG
>JAAELL010000423.1 GCA_024226735.1 bacterium
GTCCTCTTCAATCGATGCTGCTTGCTGGCACCACGCCTGATGGCGTGGTAGCGGCCCAACGCCATCGCGCCTGGCCACGAGCGATCCTCGACCCGTTCAGCTCCGCCCCCGCCTTCGATGGTTGGTCGAGCCCTCCGCGCATCGAAGACACGGACCCCGCACCGGTTCCAGTCGTGCCCCCGGACACGTGGCTCGGCGCCAAGGGATGGCTCCGCGCGGGCCCGCTCTCCCCAATCTCCCCCTACTGACTCCCCAAAGTATCTGCCCCATCAAGATCGCCACGGTCGCGCGAAGCGCGCCGGCGACGCGACCCTCCGGGCGCGCAGCGCCCGGCCCCCACCCCATCCCGTTCTTGCCGTCACCGTCCGCCTCGGCTCGTCACACTTGCCCGAGCCGGGGCGGACGGTGACGGCGAGAACGGGATGGGCCCCGTTCCTTGCTCGATCCCGAAGCCGAGGCCTCGCTACTGGAACAGGATCGAGACCCCGTCCGTGAAGTTCGACGTCGCCCCATCCCGGTGCCAACCCTGGAAGTTCCAAGTCAAGCCCGGGAGGATCGGCGTCGTCCCGGGGGCCGTCGCGATCGGCACGGCCGTCAGGTCGATCAGGATCGAGAACTCGCCGGTCGCGCCCGAGTTCTGCACCATGCCGTCGTAGCGGCCCAGGTTCGCGCCGCCGCCGAGGCAGAAGTTGCCGGCGCTTCCGCCGGGCATCGGGATGAAGCCCTGGTCGGAGCTGGCGAGGAAGTAGCCGAACTCGTTCAGCGGCAGCCCGACGGCGGTGAGCGTCACGTCGTTGTCGAGGACGAGGTCGCTTCCGGTCGCGATGATCGTCGAGGGCATCCCGGTCGAGTTGGGCAGGTTGGGCGTGCAGTAGTTCATCCCGATCGGCTGGTCGGGGACGGGCTCGGTCGTCATCTCGAGGATGCCGTTCACGCCGGGGTAGAGCAGCGCCGCCATCGATTCGGGCACGGTGATGCCGCACTCCGGGGCCGACAGGAAGCTCGATTCCGCGGGGACCTCGCCCTGAGCGTTCATGCCCCAAAAGAAGTAGTCGCCGTTCGGCTGGCCGCTCTCGACCATCAGCGTCAGCTGGACGTGGGTCACGGTGTCCGGGATCACGATCATGCCAGGGTCGATCGTGATCGCCTCGACGACGAGGCTCGCGTCGGTGAAGACGTGGTCGACCGATCCCAGCAGCGGAAGCGTCACCGGGTCCTGCGGCACCATCGCGCTCGCCGAGTTGTCGTACACGGACAGGCGCAGGATGCGCGAGCCCGCCTCGGTCGACGAGTCCTCGATGCCGACACGGATCTCGGTCACCTGCAGCAGGCCCAACGCCGTCACCGGCGTCGGGTTCACGCCGCACGCACCGGGCACGTGGTTGGTCGTATCGACGTCGCTGCGATCGAACACGCGGTGGTAGAAGTTCTCCGTCGCGCCGAGCGGGTTGTTCAGGCACGAGGGCGAGTCGACGAGCTCGATCGTCGTCGAGTCACACGTCTGGATCCAGTCCACCTGCTGCCCATGGGCAGCGGAACCTACGAGGGCACTCAGGAGCGCGAGCGCAGTAATTCGAAGCATGACGGGAGAGGGTGTCGATCTGGGGAGCGCGGGGAGATGTGGAGACCCAAACAGACGATACCTCATTTTCCCACGTCGAGCCGGGCTTTCCCTGTCTAGGGCCCGTGGGAGCGTTCACCGACGCCAGTCAACGCTGGAAGATCGGCAACAGCCCCTCGGGCAAAGCGAGGAACAGGCAGTTCATCGCCGTCGCATACGCGCTGCCGTACCGCCCGTCCACCTTGCGTCCGTCGACCTCGTGCCTCCGGTCGATCCACGCGCCATCCTTCTCCTGCGAGACGATGACGAGCTTGGTCTCCTCGGCCGCCCAGCGGCGGAAGACCGACTCGTCGCGGTGCTGCCACAGGGCCTGCGAGAGGTAGAAGCGCTCGTAGAACGGGAAGCGTGACTGGCTCGTGTACTTCGCTTCCGCGGCGTCCATGCGGCGCAGCTCGAGCTTGCGCCAAACGTAGTCGTAGGCGTTCTGCACTTCCGGGCCGTCGTAGATGCCGATCGCGTGCAGCGTCGAGAGACTCGCGGCGGTCAAGGCGACCGACGTCTCGCGGTGCGTGTCGGAGTACATGAACCCGCCGGTCTCGTCCTGCAGGCTCTTGACGTACTTGACCGCGCGCGCGATCACCTGCGAATCGACCTTCAGGCCGACGTTGCGCGCCGCGCGCAGGGCTTGGACGAGGCAGATCGTGACGCTGCCTTCCTTGGCGACCGAGCGCCGGGCCGAGTACTCCCACCCGCCGTCGACGCCCTGGGACACTTCGATGCGCCGCACCGCTGCCTCGAGCGCCTTTGCGATGCGCCGGCCGCGCGGGGAGCTCGGGGACGAGCTGTAGGCCTGCGCGAGAGCGAGCGTCGCGAGGCCGTGCCCGTGCGTCTGCGACTTCACGTCGCGCTCGTCGGTGATGTAGCCGGCGATCGCGCTCTCGGGCGGCGCCTGGTGGGCGAGGAGGTAGTCGATCGCGGTGCGCACCTGGGCCTGGTGCGGGCCGCGCGCCGGTGAGTTGCCCGCCGACATCCACGCGAGCGCGGCGAGCGCCGTGATGCCGATGGGGGAATCGAACGCCGACTCCTCGCCGAGCGTCAGCGAACCGTCACCCGTCAGCGTCTGCTGCTTGGCGAGGTACGCGAGCCCGCGCTCGAGCGCGGCGTGCTCGGGCGCGTAGGTCTCGAGTGTCGGAACCGGCTCCTGTGCGCCACGCGCGCTGCGTGTCGCCGGGACGACCTTTGGATCCTTCCCGTCGACGGCCGTGCAGATGCAGGTCGCTACGAGGAGTGCGGCGAGCATGTGTGTGGGGACGTCGAGTTTGGGCTAGCGATCGCCGGCGCGGTCGTTCAGGCGGCGGTAGTAGGAGTCGATCCAGTCGCGGTACTGAGCCGGCATGTCGCGGCCACCCTCGGCGCGGAAGATGTCGCGCAGGTGCACCGGCAGGTCGCCCCAACGCTCGAGCCCTTCCACCACCTGCACCGGATCCTGGGTCTCCTGGTCCGGCGACTCGTTGGCGGGGCGGCTCGGGGTCGGCTTGTCGTCCTTCTTGTTGCCGTCGGGCTTCTCGCCCTGCTTCTGCTCCGGGCTCTCCTCGGGCTTCTCCTGACCGTCCGTCTTGCGGCTGCCGGGCTTGCTCTGGCCCTGCTGCGGCATGCTCTGGCCGTCGCCCTGGCCATTGCCGGGCTTGCTGCATGAGCCGCCCTGTTGCTGGGCGATCTCGAGAATGCGGTCGATGCCCTCGAGCACCTGCTCGCCCTCGGACGACGAGCTGCGCAGGAGCGAGGCGATGCCGGACCCGCCGGAGCCCGACGGTTGGTTCGGGAGGTTCTCGAGGATCTCGTCGATCCCGCTGGCACCGATCTCGGCCAGTCGTGACGTGTCGCCGGCGCTCGCGTCGAGCAGCAGGTCACCGATCTTGTCGAGTCGCCCTTCGACCTCGAGGAAGAGCTTGGTCATCTCCTCCTGCGGGTTCTCGCCGGCGAGCTGCCCGAGCTCGTCGAGCTTCGGGCCCTCTTGTTCCTCGACTTCCTGGGCGAAGCACGGAGCGTTCAAGGCGATCAGCAGGGAGAGCAGCGGGGTGTTCTTCATGGTCGTGTCCTTACTCGTCCTGGGCCTGCGCCGGATCGGGAATGCCGACCTTGCGCCGGAACTCCTTGAACAGCTCCGAGATACGCTTGTGATAGTAAGCCAAGCGCTGAATATCTTCGAGGGTGAGGGGGTTGGGCTCCTGGGAGGCGTCCGAGAGCTCGGGATGGAGCACCAGGAACTGCTCGAGGCGCTCGAGCACGTCGACCTCCATGCGCCGCAGGAGCTTGAGCTCCGCCACGTCCGGCACCAGGGGCTGCTCCGGGTTGCCCTCGGGCGGCTCGCCCTGGCTCTGCTGCTCCTCCTGGCGACGCTGGAGCTCGTTGCGCAGCGATTCCTCGAGCCACTCGAGATTGGTGTCGATGTCCTCTTGGAGGGCCTGGATGCGCTCACCGCTCTGGTAGCCGCCGACGTCGCCCATGTCGCGCTCCACCGTCTCGAGGTCGCCCTGGATCAGGCGTACGATCTCGGTGAAAACGAGCGCGCCCTCCTCCTCGATCGCGTCACCGATCTTCTTGGCGTGCTGGGCGAGCGTTCCTTCCTCGCGTGAGATCTTGCGCAGGTTGGCGCGCTGCGCGCGTGACGGGCGCGCGCGTTCGCCTCGCGCCGCGTTCGCCTCGCGCGTCGCGATGACCTGCTCGGCGTGGATCTCGCGCATCATCTGCACTTCCTCGGCGATGCGGAACAGGAGCTCTTCCTGGCGTAGCTGCTGGTACTGCTCTTCCTCTTCTTCGAGCTGATCGAGCGCTTCGCGGATCTCCTGCTCGGTCTTCTGCTCCTGTTGCTGCGCCTGGTCGAGGTCGCCGCGGTCGAGGGACTCCGACGCCTCGCTCGCGCTCTGCGCCGCCTGCTCCAAGTTCGGCTGCGGCACGGGTGACTCGCGCTCTTCGTTGCGCTCGGCGAGCTGCAGGAGCTGCTCCTTGATCTGGCGTTGGCGTTCGGCGAGCTCCTCCGCGCGCTGCTGTTGTTCCGGCGTCTGCGGCTCGGTGCCTTCGTCGGCCTGCTGCGCGGCGTCGCGCAGCGCGTCGAGCGCCTCGCGCTGCGAGCTCGCCGACTGTGCGCTCTGCCCCGATTGGCTCATCTGTTGCGCGGCCTGCTGCATCGCCTCTTGTGCGCGCTGCAGCGCCTCCTGAACCTGCTGCTGCGCTTGCGGCGACATCGAGCCCTCTTGGGCCATCTGCTCCATCTCTCCGACTTGCTCGGCGAGCTGCTCTTGCTCCTTCTGCAAGGATGCGTCGGCTTCCTCGCTGCGCTGTTCCGCGGCTGCGTCGAGCGCTTCCGAGAGCGCCTCCTGCGCGCGCTGCAGTGCCGCGCTCGCCTGCTGCGATGACTGGCTCGCCGCGGACTGCTCGCGGTTGCGCGCCGCCTGCGACGCCGATTGCATCGCTTCGGCGGCTTCGGCCAGGGCCTCGCGCGCCTCTTGCGCACCGGGCGCCTCTTCGTCGGTCGCGCGGCTCAGCTCACTCGCGATACGCTCGGCTTCGGAGCGGCCTTCCTCCTCCGCGCGCTCGAGCGCCTCGCCCATCTTGCCCTGCGCGTCGAGGCCGCGGTCGAGCGCGGTGAGCGCTTCCTGCGTCGCGCGCTGCGTGTCCTGCGACGCTCCGGTCTGGGGCGTTCCCTGCGGCGAGTCGGGAGCTTCACTCGCGGCGCGCTCCGCTGCGGCCGCAGCCTGCGCGAGCGCCTCGCGCACCATCTGCGCGGCGAGCCCGGACGTCGTCTCCTCGCCCGCCATCTCCTCCGCCGCGGCATCGGCCGTCTCGCGCGCCTCGCTCGCTTCGCCCGATGCTTTGGCCGCGGCGTTCTCGAGCGCATCCGCGCGCGCTTCCGCGTTCTTGGCGGCCGCCTCGCGCTGCTCGCTCGACTCGGCCGCGCTCATCTCGGACGAGGTCTCCGAGAGCGCCTCCGCGGCTTCCGCCGCCGCGCTGTCGCTGGCGGCGCGGCTGTGGCGCTCCTGGCGCTCGGCCTGCGCGGCGAGGCGTTCGCTCGTCTCGGAGAGCTCCTCGCTCGAGCTCGCGGAACGCGCTTCCTGGGCGGCTTCGCGCAGCGACTGTGCTGCTTCCGCGAGGCGTGCAGCACGGGCCTCGGCGCGCGTCGCCTTCTCGAGCTCGGGGCGTAGCGCCTCGAGCTTCGAGGCGTCCTGCGGCCGCCAGGCCTGGAAGGCCTCGTCCGCCAGCGCTTGCTCGCCGATGAGCTCCTCGAGGTCCTCCTTGAGGCGCTCGAGGTCGAACAGGCCCGACTCGCGCGCGCCGTCCTCGTTGCGCGCCAAGAGGTCGCGCTGTTTCTCGGTCACCTCGGAGAGCGTCTGGTCGAGCGACTTCTGCGCGTCGTTCTTCGAGTCTTCGCGCAGCTCTTCGGTCTCCTTCTGGAGTTGCGCCTCTTGATCGGCGAGCTCGTTCAGCGCGGCCTTGATCTCGCGCAACTCCTCGAGGTTCTTCTCGAGGTTCTCGAGCCCCTGGCGATCGAGCAGGATGTTGAGCAGGCGCTCGAGGTTCTGGACGATCATCTCCTGGTTGTCGAGCGCCGAGTTCGGGCGGCCCGAGCGGATGTCGTTCTTGGAGCTATCCATCAGCTCCTCGATCGTCAGCGAGCCGAGCTCCTCCGTGCGCGCGTCCAGGTGCTCGATGCCTTCGCGCAACAGCTTCGCCGCATTGACGCGGCCCTCCGCTTCGACGCCGTCGGCGAGCGTCGTCATCGTGTCGCGCAGCCTGCGCAGCATGCGCCGGACGAGCATTTGCTCCTCGGCGAGCGACGCCTGCTCGCGCGATTGTTCCCCGTCCTGCCGAATCGCCGCGGAGCTCGCGGGCGCCGTGCACCAGAGCGCCGCGAGCAGTGCGAACGCAGCCCAGATCCCCGTTGCTCGTCCCCGTTCCATGTCAGTTGTCCTCGGCATACTTTCGGGTCCTTTGCAGGAGGTTCTTTTGACGATTCAGGATGTCGCGGGTCAGCGTCAGGACGGACTGGAAGTTGTCCCACTCGCCGAGCTTCACGAGCAGCTTGTCCAATGTCTCACGAGCGCGCGCGTGCGCCTGTGTGGCTTCGGTAAGCGCCGTGCGGACGGCAGCAGGGCCTTCGGCGGCCTGGGCGCGGGCGAGCGCGTCGAGAGTCGCCTGCGCGTCGTCTTCGCCGAGTGTCACAGCGAGACCGACGAGCTCGACGAGATCGCCGGCGAGGTCGGCTTGGCCGAGCTGGCCCGCCGCGTACCGTTCCTGGAGCTCTGCCCAGGGCTCGGCGTGGAAGCTCTTGTCGGTGTACTCCTCGAGCAGGCCGTCGATCGCTTCGAGCAGCGGACCGGAGCGATCGTCGACGCGCGCGTACAGGACGCTCTCGGTCACCTCGGAGAGATCGCGGGCGAGGGCACGCGAGTCGCCTTGGATGCGGCGTGCGCCATGCATGAGACTGCCGATCTCGGCGCTCGCGTCCTCGGCGGGCATCTCCGGGTCGAGCACGCCGAGCGTGTCGACTGTCGAGAGCTGCTCGGACTCGGCGAGCTCGCTCAGCTTGCCGGCCTGCTCGCTCGCGCGGGCGAGTTGGTCCTTGAGGCGGCGCAGGAACTCGTCGCCGCTGACGACCCGCAGGCGCACGGGCGCCGACTGGGCCTCGCCCGGATCGGGCGTGCGGTTGTCGGTCGCGACGACCTGCAGCACGACTTGCTGACCCTCGAGCAGCGGCATCTCGCCGCCGAGCGTGTCGACCTCGAGCCGCGCTCGGCCGACCGCGAGCACGCGCGCGCTCGAGCGGAAGCTGTCCTCGGGTCCCGGCTCGATCGGCCGCGTCGCCAGCTCGCCGCTCGCGAGCAGCTGGTCGGGATCCTGGCTCGGGCGCACGTCCCAGTTCGTCGCCTCGATGCCGAAGTCATCCTCGAAGCGCACGCGCAGCGGCACAGCGCCGCCTGCGACGACGTCGATCTCGGCCCGACCCGGGGCGAGCAGCACGATCTCGGGCCGCTTGTCATCGATGACCTGGATCGCGTAGAGGCCAGGGTCGGGGTTCGGCAAGCCGGTGTCGTCGGACAGCGCATAACGAAAGCGCAGCGAGGCGTCGGCGACGAGCTCGAAGCTGAGCCCCTCGCCCGCGGGCGCGCCGTCGGGTCGAGCTTCCTCTCCCTCGCGCGCGGGGAACGGGACGCGCGTTAGCGCGAACTCGCGGTCCTCGGGCAGGACGTGGGCGACGCCGTCCGCGTCGACCGGATCGGGCAGCATGAACACGGTCACCCGCGTGCCCTGCAGGACCTCGACGTCGGTGTCGTGCTCGAGCCGCGTGGGGCGCCCGCTGTAGGCCGGTGGCTCGACGCGGAAGGCGAGCGCGGAGACGTCCGGCGGCTGCAGGACCTGCACGCGCACGAGCGGCTCACCACGCTCGTCGTCGCCGCCGGTCACGTAGAACTCGATGTCCTCCTGCACCGAACGCAGGAGCGTGCGGAACAGCGGCGTGCCGCCCGACGGCAGGGGCGTCTTGTGCCCGCTCGCGAAGTGCAGGATCACCTCGCTGGGGATCACGCCTTCGGCGCGGACGAGAACCGGGATGTCGCTGCCGCGCGCGGCGCGGACGAGAATCTCGCCCTGGCTTTCGATCAGCTGTGCACGGTCGGACAGGACGGGGATCTCGACGCTCAGGAGCGTGCGCTGCGGCCACGGGACGTTCGCCCCGAACATGCGCTGGAAGAAGATGCCGGACAGCGTCGGGTTCACGGCGAACACGACCGTCGTCGCGATGCTGAGGAAGACGCCCGCCGCCATGCGGCGCCGTGGACCGTTCGCGTCGATGACGCGGCCGACGTCCAAGCCGCGCACCTGCGCCTCGGCATCCTGGATGACGCGCTCGATCAGCTCGCGACCGGGTACGGCCGTCTGCGCCTCGACCTGCGGCGCGAGCTGCACGGCGCTGACCAGAAGGTCGGACGTCTCGGGGTGCTTGCGCTCGAGCATCATCGCGAGACCGGCGCGGTCGGGGATGCGGGGCAAGAGCCGCACGAGGTCGCGGCGGAAGAAGAAGATCGGGAGCGCGACCGCGGCGAGCGAGTGCACGACGCGGATGCCGGCCGGCAGGTGCAGCAGCCAGTCGGCGAGGAAGATGAGGAGCAGCCAGGCGGCCGCGACGAAGAGGACGGTGCCCACGCCGTGCAGCCAGACCATGCGTGCGAGCCGCTCGCGCAGACGCGCGAGCAGGGAGAGAAGGCCCGGGGCTTGGGAGGAGTTGCGGCTCACGTTCGGCTCAGCGCTGGAAGATGGGGAGCAGGCAGTAGGGGATCTCGAGGATCAGGCACGCCGTCGCGGTGCTGAAGGCGGGGCCCGGTCCGTCATGGTTGCGCCAGTTGCCATCGGGCTCCTGGTGCCGCAACAGGAACTCGCGCAGCTTCGTGAAGTAGTTGACCCAGTCGCTGCCGCCCTGGGTGTACATCGCCTGGACGCCGTAGTAGTGGCCGTACCAGAAGAAGTAGTGCCCGCGACGACCCCAGCGGCTGTTGAACTTGTCGAAGTCCTGGTTGAGGAACTCGATCCCCATCCCGATCAGGTCGTTCGAGTAGATGCCGAGACCGTGCAGTGCGGTGACGCCCGCGGCGGTCAGCGGGAACGTCGTGCGCGAGTGGTTGTCGGGCTGGTAGTGGAACGTGCCGGGGTCGTTGCGGAACGCGGACCCGGGGTACGTGCGGCTCGACGAGGTGACAGCCGAGTCGACGACGTACTTGATCGCACGGTCGATCGTCGACTTGGGGACGCGGATGCCGATGTTGCGCGCGGCGCGCAGTGCGAGCGCTTGGCACACGACGATCGACATGTCGGACTCGCGCGCGAGCGGCACGTAGCGCCAGCCGCCTGCGTCGTTCTGGCACTTGACGATGAAGTCGACGGCCTTCTGCAGCTTCGTGCGCACGTCCTCGCGGTGCGTCATGCCGTAGATCTCGGCGAGGAACAGCGTCGCGAAAGCGTGGCTGTACATGCGCGTGCCCTGGTACGTGATGTACCCGTCGTCCTGCACGCACGAGAGGACGAACTTGAGGCAGTTGTCGACGACGTCGCCGTACTTCCCGCGGCCCGGCAGGTGGCCACCCGCGAGGAAGGCCATGCCCGCCAGCGCCGTGACGCCGACGTGCCCCTTGCCCTCGGCGGTGTAGCGGTAGGAGCTGTTCAGCTTGAAGCCGATCTTCGCGGTCCAGCTCCCGTTGGGGTTCTGGTGATCCTGCAGCCACCGCAGCCCACGCTCGACGGCCTGCTCCTGCTCGGCGGTGATCTTGACGAGCGGACCCGCGTCATCGCCGCGGCGCTGGCGTTGGGCCAGCGCGGACTCCGGGACGCAGGTGAGCGCGGCACAGGCCACGACGGTGGCGAATCCGAACCGGCCCAGTCGCCCTTGCGGTCTGTGCTCGTGCTTACTCATCGTGTGAAGCTCTGTCATCGCATGAAGTCCATCTGCATGGCGCCGCTGACGATCAGAGCCTCGCCGAGGGAAACGAAGTGCACGCGTCCCGACGTCTTGCTCATCTCTTTCGGCAGCGTGCGCGCGTCGATGCGCTCGCCTGTGTCTCGATCGAAGAATACCAGCTCGGTCTTGAGTGCGTGTTTGATGTTGTCCCGTTGGCGATACGCGACGGCCACCGAGCTGTCGGAGACCGCTGGCAGGGGCATCTCACCCGCACTCGTGCGCGTGAACGTGTGCGGCAGGTTGGCTTGCCAACGCGCCGTACCGCCGACCCGCAGGTCGAAGGCCTTCAACGTGTAGAGGTCGCCGACCGCAGCCTCCGCCAGGACGAACATGAGCGGGCCGGCGAGGTCGATGCGGCGGCTGTCGCGCAGACCGACGGCGCGGTCGCCGTCTTTGAGGACGACCTTTGGCGTCGAGTCGAGCGCCCCGAGCTTGACGTTCAGGCCGTAGACCCCCGTCTCCTCGTCCGCGTTCAGCCCCGAGCGCAGCATGAGATATGGCGTGCCCTCGTGGCGCACGACCTGCGTCAGCTCGCGGCGTCCACCGCGGAAGTCGTTGAACTCGATGCGCCACGCTTCGTCGCCGTCCTCGAGCTCGAACGCCTCGGCGTAGTTGAGCGGCGGGCGGGTCGAGCGGCGGAACTGCGGAAGCACGATGCGCCCGTCCTGGATCCACGCGGCGCGTACGTTGTACAGGCTGTGGGGGCCGGTGCGGAAGCTGGCGGCGAGGCGCCCGGTGAACAGATCGAACACTCGAGCGTGGTCACGCGTCTGGCCGCGCGGCACGAGGACCAAGCGGCCGTCGCCGAGCACCGGGTACAGCCAGTACTTCAGACCGGTCTCGAAGTTGAGGCGCCACAGCTCGATCCCCGACACCGCGTCGAGGCCGACGAGCCGGTGCGGGCCCGTGCGGGCGTTGCCGCCGCCGGTGCGCTCGACCGCGACGACGACGCCGTCAGAGGCGGCGAGGCGCACGAGACCCTTCGAGCGCGACGACCAGCTCCACAGCTCCTCGCCCGTCTCGCGGTCGAGGGTGAGCACGCGCCGTGCGCTCGCGAGATGGGCGCGCCCGCGCGTGAAGGCCGCGCGGTCGTCCGGCTCGTCCTCGATGTCGTCCTGGACGCTCAGGAAGTCGCGCCACACCGGCTCTTGCCCGCCGGTGTTCGAGAACGCGTAGAGTCGCATGCGATCGGCGAACAGCACGACGTGCTCGTGCTCGGTCTGACCTGACGCGTCGGGCGGGATCTCGCCGAGGTAGCGGAACGCTCCCGCGAAGTGGCGTTGGGCGCGTGGCTCGCGGCCGAAGCGCGCGGTCGTCGACGCGGGCGGCGGCAGCGGGGGCAGCGCCCACTCCTCGGCGAGCTGGCGCAGCGTGCGACTCGTGTCACTCGCCACCTCCGGCGTGAGCCGCGGCGCGTGTCGCGCGAGGTTCTTGGTGAGTCCGGCGCGCAACTCGAGGTTGCCTTCTTCGCCGAGCACCTCAGCGAGCCGCACGAGGTGCAGGAGGTCGCGCTCGCTGGCGGTCTTCGCGCTCCACGTCAGGGGCAGGTCGCCGAGCACGATGTCGGCGACGACTTCGACGTCGCCAGAGGCCAGCGACAGCTCGAGGCGCTTGTCGTTCGAACGCTCGGCGGCGCTCGAGTAGGGGTAGAGCTGCGGGATGCGCTCGAGCAGGTCGATGTCGCCTTCGTCGAGCGCACGCGCAAGCGTCTCTTCGGCGCGCGACTCGAAGCGGTCGTAGCCCGCGTGCTCGCCCTTGGCCAGCTTCGCGCCGATGCGTGCCGACGCCCATTCGCCCGCGCGCATGCCGAGCACGTCGACACCGGAGTACTCGGCCAGGATCTGGTGCAGATCAGCGAACTCGGCGGCGTGGCGCTCGGGCCCGCGTGCGCTCGTCCAGCTCTGGACGCGCTCGAGCAGGACCCACAGCCCGACCGGCAGGACGAGCTTGGGCATCGAGCTCTCGCTCGCGAGCTGCGCGACGACGGGAGCGATCGAGCCGCGCCACGACTGCGGGCCATCCTCGGCGCGCTCGGCCTCGCACAAGAGCTCCATGTCCGCGTACACGGTCGCGATCTCCTCGAGCGTCGTGCGCCAACGCTTGAGGTCGCGGTTGCGCAGGACGGCCTGCGTGACGAGCAGCGTGTCGAGCCGGTCTTGCGGCGTCGTCGCCAGCTCGTGCGCGCGCGCCAACCGCCGCAGCGCCGTCGCCGAGTCGGCGCGCCAGCGCAGGTTGCGCGCCTCCTGGCGCAGCACCTCGTGCAGCGTCGAGCGCAGGATCGGGTCGATGTTGGTCTCACCCTCCGCGATGTGCTTCTCCAGCGCGCGGCGCGCTCCCGTCAGGTGGTCCGCGGCGCCCTTGTAGTCGCGCTTGAGCATCTCCGAGATGCCGCGCTTGAGGAGCAGGAGCGACAGGTCGCGCGCCCGCGTCACGTCCTCGGGACTCTCGCGCACCAGCGCCTTCGCGCGGTCGACCATCGCCTGCCACTCGAAGTAGCCGCTGAGACGGTAGGCGTTGAGCGTGAACAGCACGCCGTCGCCGAGCAGGACGTTGCCGGGCGTCGTCAGCCACGGCATCGAGTCGATCTTGACTCCGGTCTTCTGGTCGAGCACCACCAGCTCGGCGCGGCGCGGGACGTACAGTCGGTCGCCGCCGAGCACCGCTCTCGGAAGGTGTGCGACGAGCGCATCGTCGACGGGCCAAACCCACTTGCGGCGGGTCGGAGCCCCGAGGTCGATGCCGCCGAGCGACTCGAAC
Source organism: bacterium (assembly GCA_024226735.1). GTDB lineage: Bacteria > Planctomycetota > UBA1135 > UBA1135 > JAAELL01. Next base: position 12,825 of record JAAELL010000423.1, read on the forward strand.
GCGGAGATGCGGCTGCCGCCGAGGTAGACGCGGCGTTCGTCGGCACCGAGCAGGACGCGCACCAGGGAGTTGGTGCCACCGCCCGTGTAGGTGCCGCCGCCGCCCCTGACGCCTCGCACGAAGGTGTCGTGGCGCTTCGACCAGATCACCGCGCCGGTCTCGATGTCGACTCCGACCGCGAAGCGCGAGTCCATTGGCGTGGCGACGATCGTGTCACCCGTGACCACCGGCGGCGCGTTGCTCCACACCGAGCGCAGCTTGCTCGGGCTGTAGTACTGGGAGAGGTCGATCGGGATCTGCGAGTAGAGCGTTTCCCACAACGTCTCGCCCGTGAACAGATCGAGCCCGGCCAGCACGCCGAGTTGGGTCAGGGCGATGACGCGGTTGCCGGCGACCACGAGTGGCGGCGCCGAGAATTCGCTCATGCTGCGACCGAACATGTTGAGGCCGCGCTGACCCGTGATCAGCGGCGTCGACCACAGCGTGTCTCCCGTGAAGAGATCGAAGCATCCGACGTGGAACTCGATACGTCCGCGCAGCTGTGCGGCGGGAACGAACACGCGTGAGCCGGCGATGACCGGCGGCCCGACGACGGTCATGCGCTGCGCGAAGCTGCCCGACTCGCCGTCCCACATCGGCGGCGGCAGCGTGTGCCAGAGCACGTCGCCGGTCTGCACGTCGAAGGCGAACAGGCGCCGCTCGGGGATGCGCTTGATGATCTGTAGGTCGCCGTAGACGTCGTCTTCCTCGAACGCGTGCGGGATCTGCAGGACGCACACCACCACCCCCTGGTCGGCGGCGGGTGCGACGATGATCTCATCGAGGTCGATCGCGTCCTGGAACGAGTTCTTCTCGGAGCTCGAGATGCGGTCCCAGCCGAGGAGCTGCTCGCCGTTGCGCCACATCTCTTCGCCGGTGTAGGCCCCGACGGCGATCAGCTCGCGCGAAGTGTTGATGAAGACCGTGTCGCCCAGGCGCGTGGGGAAGATGCGGTACTGGGCGGCGTTGCGCTGGAAGGGGTGGGGGGGCAGTACGTAGGGCGTCGGCCAGCCGTCCGTCTCGCCGCCGAGCGGCCTACCGAAGTCGCCCTGTGGCGTCAGCGCGGTCACGTCCCGCGGCGTGTACGCCTTGCCGACCGAATCGCCGACGGCGCCGAGCCGATAGACGACGTGGTCGACGCGCGAGCGCATGCTCGTGAGCTCGTCCGCCCACCCGTTCGTGTCGTCCTCGACCGCCTTGCCCAGAGCGTCGATCGCCGCGCGCCAATCCGCGGGCCGCGTGTAGCTCGCGCCGGAATCGCCGAGCACGCGCGAGAGGCCGCGGCCCCACGCGCGGAACGCGTCGCTCTCGTTGCCGAGCTCGAGCTCGAGGTCGCCGAGGGCCCACCAGGCGCGCAGGGCGTGGCGCGTGATCGGCCAGCGGCGCGCGAGCACCGTCAGGCCGGCGCGGTCCCCCGACTCGATCGCGGCCGCGAACGCGCGGGCGGCGCGATCGTCGTGGCGCTCGATGTACAGCTCGCGCGCTTCGGGGCCCAGCTCGAACAGGCGCCGGGTCGCCCAGGCGGCGGCGCCCTCGTGCACCCAGTGCTCCGACGGGCGGTCGCCATCGCGCGGCGTCGGCTTGGCGCCGGCCAGCACGTCGCCCGCGTGCTCCTCGATCAACGTCTGCAGCTCGACCAGGCCCTCGCTCCAGCGTCGCGCGGCGAAGTGCTCCTCCGCGCTCGTCGCGAGGGCGCGCGCCGCCTGCGTGTCGTAGATCTGAAAGGCGAACAGCTCCTTCTGATCGTCGCCACCCCCCTGGGGCAGCGCGAGCGCGGGCGCAGAGCACGCGACGAGCGCGAGCGCGATGGCTCGCGGTGCGGGCAGGCTCGGTCGTCGTCTTTGGGCGCCCATGGGCTCAGAAGGTTCTTATGGCACGGGAGTGCGGTTCATGGAACGACGCCTCTGGCAGAGCGCGGGGCGCTCGTTCTGAGACGTGCGGAGAGTCGGATTGTTCCGGCGGAGGTGTGCCCCCCCGCCGTGTTAGGTGGCGGAGCCGTCAGATCAGCTCGTACCGCTTGCGCAGAATCCACTCGGCCGAGAGCAGACCGAGCGCGATCAGGAGCGTGCTCCAGTTGTCCCAAGCGTCCTCGAGCTGGGACGAGATCGGCTCGCGCCGCTCCTCGCCACCCGGGAACTCCGCTCGGATCGACTCGAGGTCGTCGAGGCTCGCCGCGATGCCGCTGGTCAGCTTGGCGAGCTCCGCCATCGCCTCGGGATCGGGGGAGGGATCGGCGCTCTCACGCGATGGCAGCACGACCTCGAACTCGGTGTTGACGACGCGCTGGCCGTCGGACTCGATCCAGGCCCGGTAGTGCCCCGGACGCTCGGCGTCGAACGTCCCGCGGAACAGGCCGGGGCGCCCGTCGACCAGACCGAGGCCGATCTCGTTCGACTCGCCGTCGGGACCCTCGAGCCAGGCATCCTGGTTGGGCTCGACGCTCGGGCGGTAGTCCTCGTCGAGCACCCGCGCCTCGAGCGTCACGCGCTCGTCGAGGCTGTATTGCGTGCGCAAGGGCTCCAGGCCGAAGCGGCGGTCACCGCTCTTCAGCCTGCCCAGTGCGAGCCAGCGGATCGCGTTGCGCCAGAAGCGCTCGTGGTAGCGGTGTACGTAGCGGTACTGCCAGCGCCACGTCGAATCGATCGCGAGGAACAAGGTGCGGCCCGCCGGATAATAGCCGGCGACCAGGAGCGGGTCACGCTCTTGGGGGTTGGCGAGCGAGCGCTCGGGGTGGCGCAAGAGCACTTGGCTGCCGGGCTTGGCGCCCGCGACCGGGTAGTACCAGAAGAACCCGCGCAGCCCGCCTTCGTCTTCCCACAGGCGGCGGTTGGTATCGACGTCGGGGTGCAGGCGCACGATCTCGTGCGGGTTGGCGGGCTCGGCCAGCGAGGGCCGGTACTCGGTCTCGGTCGTGTTGTCGAACTCCAGCGCGCCGGTCGGGTCGAGCTGCACGGGCAGGAGCTTGGCGAACTCGGTGCCGGCGAACGCCTTGGGGTTTTGCCACTCGCCCGCGATGAAGGCGAGTCCGCCGCCGCGCTCGACGAACTCGAACAGGGAGGCGACGAACTGTTGGCCGCGCGCCGAGTCGGCGAACAGGTTGTAGGGGTTGACGTCGCCCAGGAGGATCACGTCGTAGTTGTCGAGGATCTCGCGCCGCTCGCTCGGCGGACGCTGCAGGGCGGGAAGCCCGCGCGAGCTCTCCTGCGGGAAGTCGGGCGTCGCCGACTCGAGCCACATCTGCGCGACGATGCGCTCGTCGGAGCGCAGCAGCATGCTGCGCAGGAAGCGGTACTCGTAGCGCGGATAGCCGTCGATGTAGAGGACGCGGATCTTCTCGGGCGTGACGTGGATGCGCACGTCGATCGCGTTGTCGTCGAGCATGCGCTCGTCGTCGAGCGGTTCGACCGAGACGCGGAAGCGGCGCTCGGAGTCGGAGAAGCGGTTGCTCGCCTCCGGCGCGACCAGCACGATGCGCTCGCCGGCCTGCTGCAGGTCGACGCTCTCGGTCGCCACCGTCCGCGGTTCGTCGCGGCTGCCCTCGGATGGCAGCTCCTCGAGCAGGACGTCGATACGCCCACCCTGGCTGACGCCGCGCGCGTGGACGCGCACGGAGATCGCGACCTCGTCGCCCTCCAGGACGCTCGGCGGAGCCTCGACGAGCTCGACGACGAGGTTGCGCTCGGGGCGCGTGTCGCCGACGACGATCGTGTGCACCGGGATCCCGGCCGCGCGCGCTCCGGAGATCGCGTCGAGGACGGGCATGCCGCCGGTGTTGCGGCCATCCGAGACGACGACGATGTCGGTGACATGGCCACCGACGTGCTGCGACAGAGCGTTCGTCACGGCGTCGCCGATGTGCGTGCCGTGCCCGCGTCCGCCAGCACTGGCGAGGTCGGAGACCGGGTCGAAGCCCTCGTCGAACAAGAACGCGTTCACCTCGTAGCCGTTCTCGGCGAGCCGAGGCAACAGATCGGCCTCGAGACCGGCCTGCGCCAGCTCGAGTCGCGTCGACTCCTGTGCGTTCTTGCCGGTCGTGCTCTCGATCCCGCGCCGCGTCTTGTCGGCGCCGGCGTAGGCGTCCTTGCGGCTCATGCTGGCGGAGTCATCGAGGAGCACGACGACCTCGGCCGGCTCGACGTTCTCCTGGTGCTGCACGCGCACGGGGCGGAAGAGTACGAGGAGCAGCAGTGTGAGGCTCGCGAGCCGCAGCACGATCAGCACGATGCGCTGCGGATCCTTCAGCCGTTCGCGCCAGTAGCACGCCGTCGCGACGAGCATCACCAGCGGTGCGATCACGAGCACGACGACCCACGCCGGCGGCATCTCGAGCAAGCGCCAGCTCTCGCGCGTCGCGTCGAGGTCGGCGGGAATGGACTGCAGGGCGAGGAGCGGGATCATGCGGGGGCTTTCCGCTTGTGTCCGAGCCAGGCCGCCCAGAGCGACTCGGCGATCAGGGCGAGCAGGGCGAGGAGCGCCAGCGTGCGCCAGATCTCGCCGCGCCGCGGTCCGTCGGTGGCGACCTCTTCGCCCTCCTCGCCGCGCGCGAGCGCGGTGAGGGCCGGGTGCAGCACCGAGAGCTCGGCGGGCGACATGCGCTCCAGGTCGCTCTCGCTCGGCTCGAGCTGAACGGCGAAGTGCTCGGCCGGGGCGCCCTCCAGCTCGACGCGGTACAGCCCGACGCGCTCGGTGTCGGTCGTGCCGATCTCCGGCATGCGCCAAGCACCCGCGCTCGTTTCGGTCGCCTCACCGTCGAGCGTGCGCCGCGAGCCGTCGGGACGGATCAGCTCGGGCGAGCGCGGGAAGCTCTGTGTCTCGAGCCAGACGGGCTGACCCGTGCCGATGTTGCGCGTGGGGACGCGCCGCCTGCCGGCGTAGCGGAACCACTCGTGAACGAACGGGACCAGCGTGTGGGGCCACTCGGGGATCTTCGTCCAGGCCTTGCTGATCGTCGTCGTCCAGAGGAACACGCGGCCCTCGTCGTAGTTGCGCTCGTACAGGAGCGGGCTCTGCTCCTCGTCGTCCAGGATCGCCAGGACCTTGGCCGACTCGAGCTTGCCGCGCGTCGCGATGAAGTCGTAGACCGGCGCCTCGGTGAACAGGGGCCGCCACGTGTCGTCGGCGAAGAACGAGAGAGCGGGGTGATCCGCGTCGAAGTCCGCGACGTGGTAGAAGCTCTCGCGGCGCGCGGCCGAGACCTTGCGCCGGAGGCTCGCCGGCAGGAGACCGGATCCGTCGGCGTTGTACAGCTTCGTGTTGATCGCCTCGAGGTCGCCCATGCGATCGCCGACACACACGATCAGCGAGGCGCCCGCCGCGACGCGCTCCTCGAGCGCGGTCACCGTCGACTCGGGGATCGTGCCGACGTTGGCGAGCACGATCACGTCGAAGTCGGCGAGCTCGAGGTCGCCGGACACGAGCGCGTCGGGCGTCACGTCGGTGGGGTCGAAGGGCGATGCCGCGGGGCCGAGGATGTCGCCCGAAGGCGGTTCGAGCACAGCCATGAGGTAGCCGGTCTCATCGTCGACGAAGCGGTCCGAGCGCGACCCGTTCACGACGAGGACGCGGATCGCGGGCGGGACGTGCAGGACGCTGGCGCGCGAGTCGTCGACGCTGAGCTTGTCGCCGTCGAGCTCCGCGCGCAGCACGTGCGAGCCGGGGCGATCGAACTGGACGGTGAACACCGCCTCAGCCGTGCCGCCAGCCGCGACGTCGATGCGCTGCACGGGCTGGCGCTCGCCGTCGACGTAGAGCGCGACGCGCTCGGCCGGGCGCGGCGAGGTGCCGTGGTTGGCGACGCGCGCCGCGATCTCGATCGGCACGCCGGCGCCGATCGTCGTCTGGATCGGTGCGACGGCCTCGAGCGCGACGTTGGCGGGGTAGGGCGGCGTCGGGCCGAGGTCCTCGACGAGGACGCTGACGCCGTACGACTGCAGCGCGTCGAGCTGCTCGATCAAGAGCGGCCGGTCTTCGCCGGGCTCGGAGCCCATCGCCGAGCCGACATCGGCGAAGACGCTGCGCTGCAGGTCGCTGAGGAAGCGCACCTCGAGCGCGCTCTCGCTCGTGCCGCCAGCGTCCTCTTCGACGCGCGCCAGGACCTCGGCGAATGCGCGGCCGAGATCGAGTCGTTCGTCGGTCGGGACGGTCAGCGTCGAGAGCACCGACAACGCCTTCTCCGGTGTGGTCCAGGCGATGAGCCGCGGATGGCCCGCGGCGATGACGACGTGCACCCGATCGCCCTTGGACGCGTCGAGATCGGACACGAGGTCGTGCGCGCGCTTCACGATGCGCTCGAAGACGGTCTCGACGTCCTCGCGGTAGCCGGTCGAGGCCGAGCCGTCGAGCACGAGCACGAGGTCGCGGCGCTTCTCGGTCAGACCCGCGAGCGGCGAATCGCCGGAGGCGAACGGGCGCGCGACGGCGAATGCGAGCAGCGCGACGGCCGCCATGCGCAGGAGCAACAGCAAGAGGTTCTCGAGCTGCACGCGGCGCCGCGTCTTGCGGTACGCGGCCAGGACGAAGCGCATCGCCGCCCAGCGCATCGGTTGGTAGCGCTGGCGGTTGAGCAGGTGGATCAGGAGCGGAACCGACGCCAGTGCGGCGCCGATCGCGAGACCCGGGTTGACGAAGCCCTCGAACATCAGCCGCGGCCTCCCCGCGCACGTGCGGTGCGCTTGGCCAAGTACGCAGAAAGCGCCGCATCGAGCGGCTCATCGGTGGAGATGCGCACGAAGTCGACCGAGAGCGCGCGCGCCTGACGCGCCAGCGTCCGGTTGTGCTCGCGAATCTCCTCCAGGTACGCCTCGCGGATCGCCTTGGGGTCGATCTTGTGGTCGCCGGTGCCCTCGAGTCCTTCGAGCCGGACCAGCGCGTCGAGGTCGAACGAGAGCTCGAGCGGGTCGAGCACCTGGAACAGGATCGGTTCGTGCCCCTGGAACAAGAGGCGCTTGACGCCGTCGAGGATCGTCTCGACGTCGTCGATGAAGTCGGAGAACACGGCCGTGATCCCGCGGTGCCGCAGGCGCGGCGCCAGAAGGTTGAGCGCCTGCCCGACGGCCGTCGGACCCTGCGGTTCGGCGTTCTCCAGCATCGAGATGATCGCTGCCTCCTGCGGCGCGCCGTTGGCGGGCGGGACCTTGAGCCGGTGCGCGTCGTCGAAGATCACCAGGCCGGCGGTGTCGCGCTGGCCGAGCACGAGGTGCGCGATCGCGGCCGCGCACCAGCGCGCGTAGTCGAACTTGCTCCACTCGAGCGAGCGGAACGCCATCGACTCCGACGCGTCGAGCAGGAGGTTGCAGGAGAGGTTGGTCTCCTCGATGTACTCCTTCACGACGAGCCGGTCCGAGCGCGCGAAGACCTTCCAGTCGAGCTTGCGCAGCTCGTCGCCGGGGGCGTACGGACGGTGCTGCGCGAACTCGACCGAGCTCCCGCGGTGCGGCGAGGTGTGGTGCCCCGCCATGAAACCCTCGACGACCTTGCGGGCGACGAGCGAAAGGTGGGACAGGCGGTCGAGAACCGCCGGATCGATGGTGCCGGCTTTGGCCACGCTGCGCGCCTACTCGGCGCTCCCCGCGACGCCGGGCAGACCTGCGCCGACGCCCTTGCCGGGCTGAACTTCCTCGAGGAGCCGGTCGACGATGGCGTCCGAGGTGATGCCCTCCGCCTGGGCCGAGAAGTTGGTGACGATGCGGTGCCGCAGCACCGGGTGCGCGACGGCGCGGACGTCCTCGGCCGACACGTGGTTGCGGCCCTGGATCGCGGCGTGCGCCTTGGCGCCGAGGATCAGGTTCTGGCCGGCGCGCGGGCCGGCGCCCCAGGTGACCCAGTCCTTGATGAACGGCAGCGGGTTGCCCGAGCGCACGCGGGTTCCGCGCGAGATCGCGACGACGTACTCGAAGACCGCCTTGGCGACCGGGATCTCGCGCACGGCCCTCTGCAGGCTCAGGAGCTCTTCACCCGTCACGACCTTGTTGACCTCGGCCGAGGCCCCGCCGGTCGTGCGCTCGAGGATCTCGAGCTCCTCGTCCTGGTTCGGGTAGCCGACTTGGACGTCGAACATGAAGCGGTCGAGCTGCGCCTCGGGCAGGGGGTAGGTGCCCTCCTGCTCGATCGGGTTCTGCGTCGCGAGCACGAAGAAGGGGTCGGGCAGCGTGTGCGTCTTGCCGGCGGACGACACCTGGCGCTCGACCATCGCCTCGAGCAGCGCGGCCTGCGTCTTGGGCGGCGTGCGGTTGATCTCGTCGGCGAGCAGGACATTCGCGAACAGGGGACCCTCGGCGAAGCGGAACGAGCGCTGCGAGGTCTCCGGATCGATGTAGAGCAGCTCGGTCCCCGTGATGTCCGAGGGCATCAAGTCGGGCGTGAACTGGATCCGGTTGAACGAGAGGTCCATCGTCTTGGACAGGCTCGAGATCATCAGCGTCTTGGCGAGCCCGGGGACTCCGACCAGGAGGCAGTGGCCGCGCGTGAGGATGGCGAGCAGCAGCTGGTCGATCACCTCGTCCTGGCCGACGATGACGTTGTGGAGCTCCGACTTCATTTGCGCGTAGACTTCGCGCAGGCGCTCCAGAGAGGCTTCGAGCATGTTGTTCCTCGGATCTTGTTCGTCTCGCGCTTGGGCCGGCCGGCTCCTGCGCGGGTCTCGGGCACTCGTCTTGGGTGGGAGACGAGATTCTCCCATCCACCCCCTCACATCGACCGCATCGGGGACGATCTACACCCTGCAAAGGGGGGACACCCTGCGGAGGGGGGAAGCCGCAGGTGCGACCTTTATATACGGCAGGTTGCTGGAGGTCGCGAAGCCGGGTACGGAAGTCCTACAACGTCCCTGAAGGCGGTCGTCAGGTCGCGGCCGACAGGGTCATTCCACGCGCCAGATCCACACGGTGTCCGGCCCCACCAGGACGAGGCGATCACCTCTTCCGTAGGGCGTTCCCCCCAGCCCGCCGCCCAGGTCCGGTATGGCCTGGGCCGCCAGGAGGAACAGGTCGCGCTCGAAGTCGAGCAGGAAGAGATTCTGGTCGGAGGCGAGCCACAGCCGGTCGTTCGACGTGAGCCCACGGCCCGCGAAGTGCTCTTCGGAACCCAGATAGAGTGAAGATCGCACCTCTCCAGCCCCGTTGCGCAGGCGCAGCGCCCGGTGGCGGCCGTCGCGGCCGAGCGTGACGAGGGATGCCTCGGCCGAGCCGGTGAAGCCCGTCCAGTCCGCCGCATCACCGATCGGGACCGGTGGTGACGCGTAGAGGCCGCCGCGGGCGAGATCGGGGATCGCGTGGAAGCTGTACAGGAAATCGGAGTCGAACGGGCCGAGGACGACCGCCCGCGGCCGATCGGAGCCGGCCTCTGGGCTGGGTCGACGCGAACCGGGCCAGCCCGGATCATCGACGTCGCGGCGGCGCGTGCGCAGGCTCCAGCACTGCCGCCCGTCCGCCGCGTCGAATGCGGCGGCGATCCCGAGATTCGTGCAGGCGACGACTCGCCCTCGAACGTGGGCGAGCGGCATGCCCGCCGTGGGCACCGAGCTTCCGGGTCCGCGTCTCGCGCTGCTGTCGGACTTCAGGTCCGAGCCCTTGGTGATCAGCCGTGCCCAGCGCAACTCGCCGGCGCGGGCGTCGAGCGCGAACAGCCACGCGTCGCCGCCGCGCTCCGCCCCGGGACCTTCCGGCTCGGGGAGCAGGCGGGCGAGCACGAAGACGACGCCGTCGATGAGCAGCGGCCCCGGCTGGAACTGCCACGTGCCCGGACCGAGGATCTCCGCCGCGTCGCGCGGAGGGAGATTCGAGCGTTCGAGACCGCGCGCCGACAGCGTCCAGTGGACGACCGATCGTCCCTCGCCGTCGATGCGCATGTGCACGAGGTGGTTGCCGTACGCGGCGATCGGCACGTTGCGCATCTTGTAGCCGGGTCGCCCGCGGTCGACGACGACGACGAGGCTCTGGCCGTCGGTCGCAGGCAGGAGCGGCCAGCCACCGGACGAGGGCGCCGCGACCGGACGTACGCTCGGCACGTCGATCAGCTCGGCGAACACGAAGCGTGCGATCGTGCCGCCGGTCCGCGTTCCCGCGGCGCGCGCGTCGAACCACACCAGCGTGCGGGGCGTCTGGATCGCGAAGCTGCCGTCGTCGAGGAATGCGAGCCCCGGCTCGAGCCCGAGCCCGAGCGGTCCACGCATGCCGTGCCCCGGTCGCTTGCGCGTGCTCTCGAGTCGTTGCGTACGCTCGAGCGTGAAGTCGCTCGCCGACCTCCACGTCTCCGTGGCCGGAGCGGGTCTGTCGTCTCGCGTGCACGCCGCGCGGCGCCGCTCGATGCGCGCGTCCCATGCGGCGCGCTGCTCGCCCTCGATGTCGAGGAGGTGCCGCTCGAGCCGCTCGAGCCACAGGCGCGCATCGGCGATGCGATTCTCCTCGAACGCACCGTCGGCGAGGCGCAGGGCGGCGATCGCCGCCGAGCGCGTGAACGGGTGAGCGCGCTCGACGTCGGCGAGCGCCGGCGCGTGCGTGGGCGCCTCCTCCAGCGCCCCGCTGGCGAGCGTCTCGAACCGCGTCCGCCACTCGCCGCGCTCGTCCGGCGTCGCGCTCGAGAGACGTCGCAGCACCGCGTACGCGACGTCCTCGGTGCGTCGGTCGTGGGTCTGGTCGGGGTCGGGCCAGGCGAATGCGCGGGGACCGTCGACGGGCGCGAGGCGCACCGCGTCGCCGTCCGACGACGCGTTCAGCGCGCGGTACCAAGCCTCGAACGCGCGCGAGCGTTCGTCGCGTGCGCCAGCACCGCCGGCGGCTGCGCGCGACCACGCGCGGTCGCCAGCGAGGAGCTCTTCGCTCGCCGCCGCGGACACGGGCTGGAAGCTGTCGTTGCGCAGCGCGCCTTCGAGGCGCAGGTCCGCGCTCACGGGCTCCTGCCGCGCGCTGGCGGCCGGCGCGATCCACACGCAGAACGAGACCAGCGCCAGGAGTCCCCCGGTGCGACGCCGGCGGGAGCCCGCGTGGACTCCTGGCGCGCGGAGCCGCATCACCGGTCTTGGGCTTGGGGCTCTTGCGCCTGCTCCGAAACGGCCGTTTCCCGTGTCGAGTCGGCCGCTGCCGCCGATTCGGCCAGGCGCAGGCGTCGCACGCGCTCGCGGTACACCGGGTCGGTCCAGGCCTTCGCTTCGGCTTGCATGCGCTCGAAGCTCTTGCGTGCGCTCGAGTACCTCGCGTCGACCGTCTGCTCCTCGCCCGCGAGCCGCTCGGCCTCGGCCCGCGCCGGACGCAGGCCGCGATCGACGACTTGCCACAAGAGCAGCATCGGCACCCAGACGGGCATCCAGTAGAGGACACCGCTCGCGACTCCGCCCACGAGCGTGCCCACGACGGAGCCCACGACGGAACGACGGCCGCGGTGCGGACCGTTCGCGGGACGCTCAGCGCCCGTGGACCTTGTGGGGCGAGACATCGGTTCAGGTCGTCGTCAAGTCGCGCGGTCCGAAGCGCCCGGTGTCCCCGAGCTCCTCGGCGATGCGCAGGAGGCGGTTGTACTTCGCGACGCGGTCCGAGCGGCACGGTGCGCCCGTCTTGATCTGGCCGGCGTTCGTGGCGACGGCGAGATCGGCGATCGTCGTGTCCTCGGTCTCACCCGAGCGGTGGCTGATGACGCAGCGCAGTCCGTGGCGGTGCGCGAGCGCGATCGTCTCGAGCGTCTCCGACAACGTGCCGATCTGGTTCACCTTGATCAGGATCGCGTTGCCGGCGCCCTTCTCGATGCCCTCCTGCAGGCGATCGACGTTGGTGACGAAGAGGTCGTCGCCGACGATCTGCACGCGGTCGCCGACCGCCTGGGTCAAGGACTGCCAGCCGGCCCAGTCGTCCTGGTCGTGGCTGTCCTCGATCGAGAAGATCGGGTAGCGCTCGCACAGGCCCGCGTAGTAGTCCGTCAGCTCTTGCGCGGTGTGGGCGCGGCCATCGATGACGTACTTGCCGTCTTCGTAGAACTCGGACGAGGCCGCGTCGATCGCGATGACTATGTCCTTGCCCGGCTGCAGGCCGGTCTTGTCGGTCGCCTCGAGCAGGAGCTGGATCGCCTCCTCGTTCGAGCCGAGGTTCGGCGCGAAGCCGCCCTCGTCGCCGACCGCCGTGTTCAGGCCGCGCTCGCGGCACACGCCCTTGAGTGCGTGGAACACCTCGGTGCCCATGCGCAGGCCTTCGGAGAACGCGGTCGCGCCCATCGGCATGATCATGAACTCCTGCAGGTCGACGTTGTTGTCGGCGTGCTCGCCTCCGTTGAGGATGTTCATCATCGGCACGGGGAGGACGTGCGCCTGGCTCCCGCCGAGGTAGCGGTAGAGCGGCAGGCCACACTCCTCGGCCGCCGCCTTCGCCGTCGCGAGCGAGACCCCAAGGATCGCGTTCGCGCCGAGGCGCTTCTTGTTCGGCGTGCCGTCGAGGGCGATCATCGTGCGGTCGACCGCGCCCTGGTCGAGGGCCTCGTGTCCGGCGAGCTCGGCGGCGATCTCGGTGTTGACCGCACCGATCGCCTTGAGGACGCCCTTGCCACCGAAGCGGCCTTCGCCGTCGCGCAGCTCGTGCGCCTCGTACACCCCGGTGCTGGCGCCCGAGGGGACGGCGGCCCGGCCGAAGGCGCCGGAGGCGAGAGCAACGTCGACTTCGACCGTCGGGTTGCCCCGCGAGTCGAGGATCTCCCGGCCACGAATCTCGACGATCTCGCTCATACTGCGGATCGTACCGGCGGGCCGGGGCGGGAGCCAAGGCCCGGTGCCGGTCTCGGCGCGTTTTTTCCTGTCTCTTGGAGCGGCGGATAGCGGAGACTGGCGGGTCGCCCCATCGCCGTGGATACGGTGCTGAAATGAAGACCGTCTCGATCCTTCCCAATGCCCTGACCCTGGCCAACGCCGGGTGCGGAATCCTCGCCATCTCGAAGGCGATCGACGCGCTGGCGCTCAGCGGCGCGACGGCCGGTGCGGCCGGCGAGCAGCTGTTCGACCGCAAGCTCGAGGAGGCGTGCTGGCTGATCGTCCTCGCGATGGTCTTCGACGCGCTCGACGGGCGCGTGGCGCGGATGATGGACTCGTTCAGCGACTTTGGCGCGCAGCTCGATTCGTTCGCCGACGCGATCACGTTCGGCGTCGCGCCAGCGATCCTGGCGAAGGTCGTGCTCGAGCACGAGGGCGTGTTCCACCCGCGGATGAACTTCCTCGCCGTCGCGGCCTTCGCGCTGATGGCGATCCTGCGTCTGGCGCGCTTCAACCTCGAGACCGAGCGCGACGAGGAGAGCCATTCGCAGTTCCGCGGGCTCCCGTCGCCGGCGGCGGCCGGGATGGTGATCTCGGCGATCCTGATGTACCTCTCGATCGGCGGCACGATCGAGGTCCTGGGGGGCAGCGCGACCCCGCTCGGAAAAGGGCTGCAGTACCTACCGCAGTGGCTGCGCAGTGGACTCGCGGACCTGCTCGTCCCGGGGCTCGCGTTCCTGATGCCGCTGCTCGGCCTCTTGATGGTCAGTCGCGTCCGCTACGGCCACGCAGCGTCGACCCTGTTCAAGCGCCACGGTGGCTTCCAGAACCTCGTCGCGCTGGTCTTCATCGCCCTCGGGCTGTACATCGCGCCGGTTCCGGTCCTGTTCTTCACGGGCGTCACGTACGTTTGCCACGGGATCATCGCCGACCGTATCCGTGCGCGCGCTGAGGGGGACCGCGCCGACAAATCCGACCGAGCCGCCTGAATGACCCGCGCCACCGCAGCCATCGCCCTCGGCAGCAACCTCGGCGACCGCGAGAAGTCCCTGCGCGGCGCGCTGGTCGCCCTCGAGCGCACGCCAGGCGTCGTCGTGCTGCGCCGCTCGAGCTGGTTGGAGACGGCGCCGGTGGGGGGGCCGCCTGGCCAGGGGCCGTTCCTGAACGGCGCGGTGCTGCTCGAGACGACGCTCGACGCGCGCGCGCTCCTGGCGGAGCTGCAGCGGATCGAGGCCAAGTTCGGCCGTGAGCGAACGGTGCGCGACGCGCCGCGCACGCTCGATCTGGACCTCTTGCTGTTCGCAGACGAGGCGATCGATGATCCGGAGCTCGTCGTTCCGCACCCGCGCATGGAGGAGCGCGTGTTCGTGCTCGAGCCGCTGGCCGAGATCCTCCCCGACCACGTCCTCGCCGGATGCGGCGAGACGGTCGTCGCGCGCGCTCGAGCACTGAAACGAGAGCGGATGTCGCGTCTCCCCGATCCCGCGTCCGCGTCCGCGTGGTGCCGCGACGTGATCGCCGCGGGTGAGACGCTCGGGTTCGTGCCGACGATGGGCGCGCTCCACGCGGGCCACCTCGCACTCGTCGAGTGCGCGGCGCGCGAGAACGATCGGGTCTGCGTGAGCGTCTTCGTCAATCCGCTGCAGTTCAACGATCCGCGCGACCTGGAGCGCTACCCGCGCGACTTCGAGGGCGACGCGGACCAGCTCGAGGCGGTCGGGTGCTCGATGGTGTTCTCCGGGACGCTGGCGGGCTTCTTTCCCGACGAGCTCGACGCCACCGGAGCCCTGATTCCCGAGCGGCTCATCGACGCGGGACCAGCGGCGATCGGGCTCGAGGGCGCGCACCGCCCGGGGCACTTCGACGGTGTCGCGACGATCGTCGATCGGCTCTTCGACGTCGTGCAGCCGACGCGCGCGTACTTCGGACAAAAGGACTACCAGCAGCTCCAGGTCGTGCGCGATCTCGCGCGGCGGCGCGCGGGGCCGGAGATCATCGGGTGCGTCACCGTGCGCGAGGACTCGGGCCTCGCGCGCTCCTCGCGCAATGCGTTGCTCGACGACGCGGGGCGGGCCGCGGGACTCTTCCTGTCGCGCGCGCTCGGTGTCGCCGACGCGGCCTGGCGCGCGGGCGAACGGGACGCGCGGGCGCTCGAGACGTTGATGCGGGAGGTGCTCGATGGCTCGGGGCTCGAGCTCGAGTACGCCGCGGTCCGCGCGGCTCGAGGCTGGAGCGCCGAGGCGCCGGGAGGACCGTTGGAGTCGGCGGTCGCGCTCGTGGCCGCGCGCGCGGCGAGTGTGCGTTTGATCGACAACCACGTGCTCGGCAGCGACCCGAGTCCGCAGCCGGCCGCGGCAGCGACCGGGGGATCGTCGGCCGCTTCGTGAGAGACGCGAGTTGGGTGCGGGCGCTCGCCCCGGCCAAGGTCAACCTCGTGCTCGACGTCCTCGGCCGGCGCGACGACGGGTTTCACGAGCTCGAGACGGTGATGCTCGCGCTCGACTTGCACGACGTGGTGCGCGCGCGTGTCGTGCCGAAGTTCGAACGGGGTCTCGCGCTCGCCGAACGCATCGCGCTCGAAGTGCGCGGTCCGGCTGCGACGCCCGACGTCCCATCCGACGCGAGCAACCTCGCCGCGCGCGGCGCCGCGCTCGCCCTCGAGCGAGCCGCGGACCCGTCGTTAGGCGTCGAGCTCGTCGTCGAAAAGCACATTCCCAGTCGCGCCGGCCTCGGTGGTGGAAGCGCGGATGCGGCGGCGGCGTTCCTCGCGACCTGCGCGGCGATCGGGTCGGACGCCGCGGGTCCGTCACAAACATCGGCGGCCCATGAGCGGGAAAAAAGCGTGACGAACGCGCTCGCGAGTCTCGGCTCCGACTGCGCATTCTTTCACGGGGCGCGGAGCACGGGGGCCGCGTACTGCACGGGACGCGGGGCGCAAGTTACGCCTATTTCGTCTCCCTCGTCCGACTGGTGGATCGCCGTGATCACGCCCGAATCCGCGTGCCCCACAAAGGACGTGTATGCGGCGTGGGGAATGTCCTTGAGACCCCCCCAACCACTATCTACGTTTCAACTGGAACTTGCCACGGCGCCCGCTACAGGCGTACGCGGACTCTTGCACAATGCGCTGGAGCCAGCGGCGGTGGCTGCCGTTCCTTCTCTCTCATCATGGCGCGAAGCGTTGAACGCATCGGGCGCAAGCCACTTCCTGCTCGCGGGGAGCGGCTCGAGCTACTTTGGACTGTTCGACTCGCGGGAGCAAGCGCTCCGCGGGTTGGCGGAGGTCCAGAGCGAGCTCGAGAGAAGGAACCTGCAGCACCGCGGAAGTTGGATCACCAGACCGGCGGGGCACGGAGCCGTAGTGACTTAGCGGGGGCCTACCAACGCGCACGGAGAGTGCGTGCGGCCGGAGGGGACCGGCGGCCGCGAACAACACGTATCGGCTCGGGAGAGCGGCACGTGTGGGAGACAGGCCGATGAACCTCACTGAAATCCGCGTCAAACTACTTCCCAGGCACACCGACAAGTTACGTGGCTTCGCCAGCGTCACGATCGACGATTGCATGGTCGTGCGCGACATCAAGATCATCGAAGGCGGACGTGGTTTGTTCGTCGCGATGCCGAGCCGCAAACTCTGTGATCGCTGCCCGTCCTGCGCCGGTAAGAACCATGTTCGTGCACGGTACTGCAACGAATGCGGCACCAAGCTCCGCGAGGGACGGACGGATACCGACGAGCGTGGGCGACCACGCCTCTACGCCGACATCGCGCATCCCATCCACCAGAGTGCTCGCGACTTCATCCAGACCGCGATTCTGGACGCATTCCACATCGAGGTGGAGCGTTCGAAGCAGGCGGGTTACAAGGCGGTCGAGTTCGATGATCTCGACTACGACTATCTGGAGGAGTTCACCCACGGCGGGTGATTCGCCGGGGCGTCGCCGATGAGCGCGCGCCCGGGGGAATCCGACGCCGGACCGGTCGGCATCGCCGGCCTTGGGGCGGCGGGCACGGCGCTGGCGGCCAAGCTGGCCGCGGCGGGCGTGCCGCTCGTTTTGTACGCGCGGACGACCGCGCGTGCGGAGGCGCTCGCGACCTCGCTCGGCGCGACGGCCGCGGGTGAGCTCGAGGAGCTCGGCGCAGTCTCGACCGTGTGGCTGGCCGTGAGCGACCGCGCCATCGGTTCGGTCGCGGCCGAGATCGCGAGCCGCGTCAAGCGACCCAAGGCCGCGGTCGCGCTGCACGCGAGCGGGTTCTACGACGAGACGCCGCTCGCGCCGCTGGCTGACGCGGGTTGGAAGACGGGAGGCGCGCACCCCCTCGTGTCGCTGCCGCCGGGGTCGCAGGACGTGCACGCGCTCGACTCCGCCTGGTTCGCGCTCTGCGGCGACCCGCGCGCGCGGCGACGGGCGCGCGAGCTCATCGCGTGCATCGGAGGCCACGAGCTCGCCCTGGTGGGGGGCGCCGACGCGAAACGCCGCTATCACGCCGCCGCGTCCTTGCTCGCGGGCGGGCTCGCGAGCTTGTTCGACGTCGTCGAGGAGGAGCTCGACGGTGCCGTCAAGTCGCCGCGGGTCGCGCGCGCGGCCTTCGCGGCGCTCGCCGGCAGTGTGCTGGACAACCTCGCGACGCGCGGGGCGGCGGCGTCGATGACCGGGCCCGTGGTGCGCGGCGACGTCGAGGTGCTGCGCGGTCAGCTCGAGCTCATGGGGCCCCATGCGCGGCGTTTGTACGAGGACTTGCTCGGACGGGTCGTGCGTTTGGCGCTCGAACGGGGATCGCTCGACGCCGCGCAAGCCCAAGCGATTTGGGCGCTCTTGGATGAGTAGCGGAGCTGCGCAGCAGCCTCGCCTGTGCCGACTTGGCAAACTGCGGCGATGGCCATCGTCGTCTCCCACATCGCCAACGATTTCGACACGCTCGCCCGGCGTGCTCTCCGGCAAGCCGAGCTCGCGGACCTGATCGAGCTGCGCCTCGACCGGGTAGGACATCCGGGCGAGGACGTGCTACGCGAGTTCATCAAGAGCTCGCCCAAGCCCGTCGTCGTCACCGTGCACGGGCCCGAAGCGTTCGGGAAGTACCAAGGCAGCGTCGACGAGCGCTGCGAGCTCTTGCTCGCTGCGAGTCGTGCGGGGGCGATGTTCGTCGACATCGACTGGACGCTGTCGCTCGAGCTCGGCGAGGTCGAGGGCAAGTGCCACCGGATCGTTTCGAGGCACGACACGGAGGAGACGCCCGACGACCTGGCCGCCTTCGACGAAGAGGTGCGTGCCGTGCTCTACGAAGGCGACGCCGTCAAGCTCGTGACCCACGCGCATTCGACCGAGGACGGGCTGCGCGTCATGCGCTTCCTGCGCGAGGCGCAGGGCGGCCTCGTCGCGTTCTGCTCGGGGCGCGCCGGCTCTTTCACGCGCGTGCTCGCGCCCATCTTCGGCTCGCCGTTCACGTACGCCGCGCCGGCCGACCTGCCGGGCGAGCCGACCCCCGAGCCGACCGCGCCCGGCCAGTGGCGCGTCAACGACCTGTTGAGCGCCATGCCGCCGGGCGGGCTGAGCCCCGAGACGGCGATCCTCGGCGTCGTCGGCAACCCGATTCACCTCTCGCTCTCGCCGCGCGTGCAGGGGATGGCGCTCAAGAACGCCCACCTCGATGCGGTCTACGTCGCGTTCGAGCCGACCGACTTCGACCGCTTCCTCGACCTCGCCGACGACGAGAACTTCCGCGGCCTCTCGGTCACCGCGCCCTTCAAGGCCGCCGCCTTCGGCCGCGCGTCCAACGCGGACGACGCGAGTCGCCGCGCGTGCGCGACGAACACGCTCGTGCGCGAGGGAGAGGGCTGGCGCGGGTACAACACCGACGTCAGCGCGATCCGCGAGATCCTGGAGACGATCTTTCCGGTCCACGCGGCCGAGCCGGGCCGGCCGGCGGTGCTGGCCGCGGCCCAGGTGCTCGTGCTGGGCACCGGGGGCGCCGCCCGCGCGGCGCTCGGGGCGTTGCGCGAGCTCGACCTCACGCCGACGGTCGCTGGCCGCGACCACGCGGCCGCCCGCGCCCTCGCCGCGGACTTGGGCGCCCAGGCCCTCGCCTGGGACGGGATCGCCGAGTTCGCCTACGACGTGTTGATCCACTGCACGCCGGTCGGCTCCGGCGACGACGGGCGCAGCCCGATCCCGCCCGAGTGGATCCGGCCCCAGTCGCTCGTCCTGGATGCGGTCTACCGCCCGATCAAGACCCCCCTGCTCGCCGCCGCCCGCGAGCGCGGCTGCACCGCCGTCCCCGGCGCCGAGTGGTTCATCCGGCAGGCGCGCGGGCAGTTCGAGCTCTTCACGCGCCAGCCGCCCGACGAACCCCTGATGCGCGCGGCCTTCGAGCACGCTCTGGGCCTCGGCGACGCCTCCGCGTGACCCCGCCACGACCCAGCCACGACCCAGTAGGTCCTCCCCTGGCCACCCCAGAAGGCCCCATGCCCAGCCCCTCCATCTCGCTCCCGGTCACCCTCGTCGGGCTGCGCTGCTCTGGCAAGACGACGGTCGGCCGAGCCCTCGCGGCGCGCCTCGGGACGTCCTTCCGGGACCTCGACGAGGCCCTCGTGGACCTCGCCAGGACCGATCGTGAGCCGCGCCCGTCGGCGGGGGACCTACTCGCCGAGCTGGGCGTGGGACGGTTCCGGGACCTCGAGCAGCGCGCCCTCGAGGGGCTTCTCGCCGGGACCGTCCCGGGCGTGATCGCGACCGGTGGGGGCTGCGTCGAGCGCGAGGCCAACCGGCTGCTGCTCGCGGGCCGGACCTGCTGCGTGTGGTTGCGTGCGCCGGTCGAGGTGCTCGGCGCTCGGCTCGCCGCCGATTCGACCTCGCGGCCGGCGCTCGACGGCGGTTCGGACCCCGTGGCCGAGATCGCGGCGATTGCGCGGCGGCGCGAGGACCTGTACCGCACCGTCGCCCACGTGGACATCGACACCGGTTCGCTCGCTCCCGCCGAAGTCCTCGAGCTCGTGATTACGGCGCTTTCGCGCCGATGAGTTCTCACGCCTGGGTCCAAGACGACCGAAAGAGAACAGGGGAAACAGGCAGCGGCGGCACACACTCACCGACTCGGCGCGTAAGCACGGCGGTGGCGAAAGCCGTCCCAGACGTGCGGAAAGCGGGTAGGATTGGTGTAGGTGTTGAAGGGAATCGGGGCGAAACGAGGGCAACAGCGACGCGGACGGCCGTTCCGGTTTCTGCTCATGTCGCTCGTGCTCGTGCTCGTGCTCGTGGCGCCTGGCGCCGCCGAAGGCGCGGGACAACAGACTCCGCCCGCGGCTCCGGGCCAGACCGTGGAAGCCGGTGCCGACGCCGAGCTGACTGGCCCGACCCGCGGCGAATCCCACGCGCGGCTGCTCGGGCTGGAGAATGACGCGTTCGAGGAAGAGGCCGCGCGGCTGTGCGCCGAGTCGACCGGGTTCGGTCCACTCGAGGCGATCTTGCTGCGCGCCGGCGGGACGAGTCCGCCGGGCATTCCCGCTTCCCGCGTGGAGCGACGAGTCGACGAGCGCACGGACGCGCGCGACTGGATCGGTGGCGAGCTTCAGGGCGGCGACACCGAGGCCCGTTGGCGCTCGTTCCTGAAGGCGCACGTCACATGGAACGCGGCGGTCGCCGGTGGCGATCTCGAGATGTGTCTCGCCGCCTTGCGCGCGTACGCCGGCCTGCGCGACGACACGCTCGGGGGCGACATCGCCAAGAATCTGAAGGTGCGGAACCCGCGCGTGCTCGCGGCGACACGCCAAGCACTGTTCGACCTGTACGGGCGTTGGTTCGAGGACGAAGCCGAGTGGTCGGACTACGACGTCACGTGCCGTACCGCAGGTGCCCATGCACACCTGCTCTCGCTCGAAGAGGAACGGATTCGGCTCTGGATGATGCTCTTGGCCGAGCGCCCGCTGCGGCTCGAGGAGATCTTCGCGACTCTACGCGACAGCGACGCGCGCGCGCGGGCCGCGCGCCAGTTCTCCACGAGCGTCATCGACAACGAGCTGCCGCTCGAAGAGGCCGTGGCTCTCTTGAACAAGCTGCTCGTCAGCGAGATCGACGCGACCGTCTTTCATGCGCTCGCCGAGGCCGCCGTGGGGCTCGTGCAAGGGCTATCGCCCAATTCGCCGATCGTCGGTAGCGTGCGCGAGAGCCTGTTGGCGACGGCCGAGGACGAGAATCAGGAACGCGAGTACCTGAGTGGTGCCGTGCTCGTCGCCCTCGCACGACTTCCGTGGAGCGAGAACGGGGGCGGAGACGACGCGATCGCGAGCGGCATCGACAAGGCCGCCACAGTCTTCACCAAGATCGAGCCGCCGCTGTTCGATCCCGATCAGACGCTGGCCAGCTTGGCCGCCATACGCAGCCTCGCCGGGCAGGGCGACGGAACGGTCGTCCTCGCCGGTGGCGTGCTCGACAAGGTCGTCGGACTCTTGAGCGACGAGTTCAAATCGGACGAGGTCCGAATTGCGGCGGCCAAGACGCTGCCGTTCGTGTTCGACGAGAGCGAGATGGTCGGGCACGTCAAGAAGGAGCTGGCTCGTCCGAACACGTCCTCGGCGTTGCTCTACGAGCTGCTGGGCGAGTTGCGGCGGGCACATCTCGAGTTCGACCCGGAGAGCGAAGAAGCGCTCAGCTTGCTCGAGACTCTCAGGGAACACCTCGACGACCCGAACACGGACGTGCGCGCGAGCGCGCTCGATCTCCTGGCGAGCAAGAACCTGTCGACGCTGTACGAGAAGCGCACCGAGCTGCAGGCGGGTTGGATCCTGGACGATCTGATCGAGCGACTGGGCGAGGAAGAATCCGCGGATCTCCAGTCGGTGCTCTTGAGTCTCCTCGAGCGCGACGCGAGCGCGTCGGTCATGAAGAAGCTGATCCAATCGCGGGGCGTCCACGTCCTCGCGATCAGTGGGCCGCGGATTCTGAACGAGCTGGTGACGATGCTGGGCACCTACGGGAACGGCCAGCTGATGCTCGCCGCCTCGAAGATCGTCGAGGACGACACGGTGATGGCGCGCGCGGATGCCGAGGCCCAGGCGAGGATCGCGACCAAGGAGGTCGAGACGCGCCGCGCCCGACTCGAGGCGGCGCTCGGCCTCGTGACCTCGCTCGACGCCCAGAAGGTGGCCGCCTTGACCGCCGCGGAACACGCCTTGATCGTGAGCTGGGCGATCGAGCTGCGCGGCCGCGTCGGAGCGCCGGACCCGAAAGAGCCGCCGGTGCATCTGAAGCGCGTGACCGACGTGCACCTCGCGCAAGTGGGGAGCGAGCTGCCCGAGGACATCAAGGCCTGGCACGCCGCGATGCTCCACGGCGATCTGTTCCGGATCGACCCCGAGCACGGGACCGAACCTGCCCTCGACGCGTTCGCCAAAGCGCTCGATCTCGCCACGGGCCCGGACGAGCGCGCCGTGCGCCTCGATCGCGCGCGCTTTCTCCACGCCGCGGGCATGCGCTCGGAGGCCTTTGCGGACTACGACGCGCTCTTCGGGTACCTGGACAATGCGATCGCCGTCGAGAGCTGGTTCGAGCTCGCGGACCTGCGCGCTCTGGCGGAGCTCTCGACGTGGAACGCGAGCGTCGCGGTCGGCGAAGGCCGCCCGACCCCAGCGGACGCCGCCCGGCGGGCATTCGACGCCGTGTTGGCGGTGGTGAAGAGCGACCCCTGGAAACAAGAGCCCGAACGCCGGCGCGTCGAGGACCTACGCCTGGTCGTCGAATACGCCTTGGCCAGTGGCGACGAGCCCCGCTTGCAGGGCGCCGACGCACTCTTCCGAGACCTACCGGACGAGATGGACGAAACGACCGAGATCAAGGGCGATCCGCTGTGGAAGGACCTCGCGCTCCTCCACCACGGCGACCTGCTCGAATCCGCACTGTTGCTAGCGAAGCGGGCCGAAGCCGAGGTCGCCGGCGGCACGGGCGACGGCGGTTCTCCACAAGCGGAGCAGAATCCGGGCGGAGGTTCTTGAACCTTCGACCGCCAAGGCCATAATGACGCCCGTCAACGGTTCGCGGGGTGGAGCAGTCTGGCAGCTCGTCGGGCTCATAACCCGGAGGTCGTAGGTTCGAATCCTACCCCCGCTACCACTTCTAAGAGAGGACTGTGCCCTTCCCGGCGCGGTCCTCTTTTTTCGTGCCCGGGAGGGCGGGTGAGGTCGCCGGTGTGCGGTGCACCCCGTCGCGTCCCCCCGAGAAGACGGGCCGTGCCAGGGAGACCGGCAGCCTCACGTCGCCGGCCGTCGCTGCGTACGCAGTAAGAGGAGCGCGACATCGAGCTCGAGAGCGTCGTCGCCAAGCTCCCCGGCTCGGCCCGAGCTCGGGGGCGATTCTTCTCTTGTTCTCGGCGCGCACAGCGACCACATCACGGCGCAAACCGGGTTGACACGAGGCTCCAGAGCGATGTGCCAGCGCGAAACACGGCCGTTTCGGAGGTAGGAGGCTGTCACGAACGGCCTGGGACAGAGGATACCGAGCCGACCCAAGACCGTCCGCCGTCGCTACGATCGTTGGTCCCATGGAACCCCTCTCCGCCGAGGGGCCCATACCCGTTCGTGGTCAGCCTGCTAGCATTCTGCTACACGAGTCTCAGCTCTGGTGCACGCCGCGATAGTCAAGCGAAGAAGACCCCGCATGGCCAAGTACTCCGCTATCACTCTGGATCGCGAGCTCTGCAAGTCCTGCGGACGTTGCATCGCCTCCTGCAACAAGCATGCGATCGCGATTGGGTCCGAGACCAATCAGCGCTCCGGGATGATCCCGTACGAGATCGACTACGAGCTGTGCAACCACTGCGGCTTGTGCATGACGGCCTGCCCGGAACCTTGGGCGATCACCGAAGGCGGCTACGATCTGGAGAACCCGGCGGCCCGCATACGTCCAGCCAAACCCGCGGCCATCCAAGTACGCCGTATCCCCCTCCCCGACCTCGAGCCCCTGGTCCTCAAGGGAAACCACGCTTCGGCGGTCGGCGCACTGCTGGCCGGATGCCGACACGTCTTCGGCTATCCCATCACTCCTAGCACCGAAGGAGCTGAGTACCTGGCCAGAGTGCTGCCCAGCCTGGAGGGCGTGTTCATGCAGTCTTGCTCCGAAGTCGCCACGGTGAATCATATGTACGGTGCCGGTGGCGCGGGCGTGCCCACGATGACCTTCACGTCATCGCCGGGCTTCACGCTCATGCTGGAGGGCATCTCCTACATGATCGGCGCCGAGCTGCCCGGAGTCTTCATCAACGTCATGCGACCGGGGCCCGGCCTGGGCTACATCGGCCCAGAGCAGAGCGACATCAAGCTATGTGCCCGCGGGCTGGGCCACGGCAACACCCACGCCATCGTCCTCGCGCCGTCCAGTCCGCAGGAGATGCTCGACTTGACCATGTTGGCCTTCGAGCTGAGCTTCAAGTACCGCAACCCCGTCGTCGTTGCGGCTGACGGCTACCTGGGCCAGATCACCGGCCGGGTGACCTTGCCAGCGGAGATGGTCGAGCCGGGTCTTCCTGATTGGGCCGTGCGCGGCGACGCCGAGCACAAGAACAACCTCAACTCCTCCATCCTTCAGGACTGGGTCGAGCTGGAGAAGCACAACGAGCACATCAGCGGGAAGTACCGCGCCATGGAGCGGGACGAGCAGCTCTCCTCGGAGTTCCATACGGACGACGCGGAGCTTCTCATCGTGGCCTGCAACATACCGGCCCGCATGGCCAAGGCGGCGGTGGAGGCGCTGCGGCGCGAAGGCCACAAGGTCGGCCTCTTCCAACCGCTGACGATCTGGCCCTTTCCCATCGACGCCCTCGCGAAGCTGCTCGAACGCGTCGACCACATCCTGGTGGTCGAAGCCAGCGATGGACAGCTCGAGGACGAGATGCGCTTGGCGCTCAACAAGGCCGACATCGCAGGCATCCGTTTCGACCACCTCCGGCACATGGGCGGAATCCTCCCCGACGACGCCGAAATCGTGCGCACCACGCATAGCATCATGGGGGTTCCCGCATGAGCCACACCGCACTCTTCGAACACTTCGACCGCCACGCAGGGGGCGTCGACCTGAAGGGCGGCTCCACGCACTACTGCCCTGGGTGCGGCCATGGTCTGGCCCACAAGTACATCGGCGAGGCCATCGTGGACCTGGGCATCGAAGACCGCACGGTCATGGTGTCCCCGGTGGGCTGCGCCGTCTTCCTCTTCTACTACTTCAACACCGCCAATACTCAGGCTGCGCACGGGCGTGCCCCCGCGGTGGCGTTGGGGCACAAGCTGGCTCACCCCGAGTCCATCGTCATCAGCTATCAGGGCGACGGCGACCTGGCCTCAATCGGCCTGGCCGAGATCATCCACGCCGCCCAGCTGGGCTTGCCGATCAGTGTCATCTTCATCAACAACACGATCTACGGCATGACGGGCGGGCAGATGGCCCCGACCACGCTCATGGGCCAGCCCTCGACCACAGCGCCCCAGGGGCGCACGGCCATGCAGGGCCAGCCCATGAAGGTGGCCGAGATGATCGCCGGCCTCGACGGTGTCGTGTACGTGGAACGCACCGCGCTCTTCGACCAACGCAACCGCAAGAAGACCCAGAAGGCCATCAAGAAGGCGATCCGGCTACAGATGGAAGGGCGCGGATTCTCGTTGGTGGAGGTGCTTTCTGAGTGCCCTGTGCACTGGAAGATGACCCCCGAAGAGTCCGAGGAACACGTCAAGAACACCGTCGCGGAAGCATTCCCGTTGGGCGTCGTGAAAGACGAGGAACGCGAACCCTGGATCGCGCCGCTCGCTCCCAAGTTCGACGCGGAATCGATGGTGTCCGCGCTGGGCGCTACGGACGAGAAGCCGCCCAGGTTCTGTAATGAGTTTCCCTCCCATCTCGACCCCGTGGACATCTCCATCAAGTTTGCAGGCGCCGGTGGCGACGGGGCTCAGACGGCGGCCATCCTCCTCACGCAGGCTGCCATCAACGAGGGTTTCGACGCCACTGACATTCCGAGTTACGGCCCCGAGTCCCGGGGAGGAACCTCCTACGCGGACGTGCACGTGGCGAAGGACGAAGTGCTCTCGCCAGCAGCTCCGACGCCCCACGTGCTCTTGGCCTTCAATGCTCCCAGCCTCGAGAAGTTCGCATCCAGCGTGGCGGAGAATGGCATCGTCATCTACGACAGCTCGGTCATCTCCGCTCCGCCCGACTTTCCCGCTGGGGTGAAGGTCTACGGCGTTCCCTGTGGCGATGTCGCGGTGAAGCTCGGCAACAAGGTCGTGAAGAACATCGTTGCGCTGGGCGCCTTGCAGGAGGCAACCCAGCTGCTAGCGGACGAGTCCATTCTCACCGTCCTGCGCTCTGTCTTGAAGCCCAAGCCCGAGCTCATCGAGATCAACGAGAAGGCTTACGCCGAGGGTGTGCGCCACGTCAGAGAGGGCAGTCCGAGCTTGGTTTGATACGGGCCGTAGCTAGCGCGGCCTTCCAGAGAGACCAGTAGAGCTGCAAGAACGAAACAGCCCAGGAGATCGAGGATGAGCGCCGAGAACGACTGTGCCGAGCAAGGAGATGTCGTCATCAACTGCCGCCGCACGGGGCAAACATACGACCTCTCTACGTGCATGCGCTGCCCCTACTGCTTTGGCGACAAGGCCGATGCGGCAAGTGCCGACCCCGCATCCTTCTGTGACTTTCACCCAGGTGGAGACCCGGTCAGTTTCGGGTTTCCCGGGAACGACACGCGAACGCAACGGGGATAGGGCCATACGGAACTGACAGGCCTTCGTGGTGCTGTCGACGTAATCGGTTACGGGCACTGACGTGCAAAGGGCTGGCGGCGAGCATCGCTCGCCGCCAGCCCCGTTTGGTTGACCCCCGCGCCCGTACTGTCCAAGTATTGGGCCGCGGCAAATCGCCCGCGATTGCGGGCATTCCTGGCCGGGCAGAATGGGCCGATATTGGCCGTGACCTACCCCACCGTGTCCGGGCTCTCCAGCCGCTCCAAGCGGCCCCACGCTACCAACCTTCAGAGAGGACTCGGCTTTCCCGGCTGGGTCCTCTTTATTCATGCCCAGGAGGTCGAGCAAGGCAGCCCGAGGCGTTCTCCGCCGGGAACCTCGGCCGGGCTGGCGTGGCGGCCAGTTGGCGGGGCGGGTCGAGGAGGGCCGCTCGGGTTGGCTCATGGCGACCAACAACGACGGATCGAACGAGATCTCCAGGCGCGGGTGTTGGGGGCCTGGGTGGTCGCCGCTCACGGCAATTCCCCGACCAGCGAGGCCCACAGGTCGTAACGCGTCTTCAACCACGCCCAGGATCGCCATCCGAAGATGCATCCTGCCCGTCCTGTCGAACGAGAGCGCTCTGCCCCCCCAACCACGGTTGAAGTTGTAGGCGCCGGGCTGCCAGGCGCAGACCACGCCATCACCCGGGCCGTGATAGGGCATGGTGTCGCCGAGGGCGGCAGACCATTTGGGATTCTCAATCACGGCACGGCGGAGCATTTCGGCTGCGTTGCCTCGGGTCTCGATCCAGCGCTTCTCGTCGGCGTCATAGCGCACCAGGGCCCAACTCCAGGTCCGCCCTCTGCCGTAGACGAAGAGCTTGCCTTCGGGGTCACGGGCGAAGTTCATGTAGTTCATCCAGCCGACCACGCTCCAGCCCGTGCTGTCCGCGCCGACATTCTGCAGTTCTGCGTCCGAGTCTTCGTCACCCACAGGGGCTGCTGTCGTGCCGTGGGGGCCGTGACGAGAACGCGTCGCCGAAAGTGCATAATGTCGCGGCGGATAGCAGGGCAGGTCACTTCCGGTCGAAGTGCCAGGGACGCGTAGGGCCCTCTCACAGAGGGGTGCTACGAGGTAGTTTTCTTGCGCGTGTACACCAGCACGTAGGAAGTACACGCCGAAAGGGCGCAGCTCGTGCAGCCGGCCTCGAAGTCGGTCGGGCTGAGCGATTGGGCCTTGACCTCGAAACCGAGCGAGGAGTACAGCTCCACCACCTCGTCGACCTGTTCGGGGGTGGCTAGATTCCGCCGGACCCAGCCCTCCGCCAGGAGTTCGGGATCCGGCTCTACGCCCGTCGAGGAAGGTTGCTGGCCGAGGATCGGCAGCTCGCTCGATTCGTCCATCGTCGGCACGAAGGCGTCCCGCCTAGACGGGGATCGTCCCCGCTTCCTCGGCAAGCTTCGCCAGGCGCACGTGGCCCAAGACGGCGGCGCCCAGTGCTCCCACATACTGCGGGAGGTCGGCCTCGGGCACGTTGATCTCGGCTCCGAGCTGGGTCCGCACGGTCTTTGCCATCGTGGCGAACCGCAGGATGCCGCCGATCAATGTGTACTCCGGTCCGGCCTTGACCCGCTTGATGAGCTGCACGGCGCGACCCGTCAGAGACTCGATGGCGCCCTGCATGATGTCCGCCGGCGGCGTGCCGGTCGAGAGGTGGTTGATGACCTCGGACTCGGCGAATACCGCACACACTCCCGAGATCGCTACCGGCTCGAGGGCGGTCGCCATCAAGGGGCCGATCTTCTCGGTCTCGTAGCCCATGTAGCGCGCTGTCTTCTCGAGAAAGGCCCCGGTACCCGCAGCGCACTTGTCGTTCAGGCGAAACGCCACCACCTTCTTGTCGTCGTCGACCTTGGTGGCCTTCATCGTCTGGCCTCCGATGTCGAGCACCGTATGGGTTCCGGGGAACAGGAACACAGCACCCCGGGCGCCCGCGGTCAGGTCGGTCACGTGCAGATCCCGAAAGGCCGCCTGGTGACGACCGATGCCCGTGGTGACGACGTAGGAGACCTCCTCCCTGCGGACCGAGGCCATCTCCATCGCATCTTCGAGGACCTGCTGGGCGACCTCGCCCAGCTTGAAGCCCGAGGGGCGGAGGGCACGGGCGACGATGTTGTTGTCGCTGTCGAGCAGGACGGCCTTGGCGTAGGTCGACCCGATGTCGAGTCCGGCGGTGAGGGTCATGCGGTCACCTCTTTGGTGTCGTGGGGCGCGCGGGAGGCGAGGATGTTGTCCATCGCGAACAGGGCGGCCCCGAGGGCGCCACAGTAGTGACAGTCGTCGGAGACGTTGAGCTTGGCGCCGATCGCCTGCTCCAGGGACTCGACCATGCCGACGTTGCGGGACACTCCGCCCGTGAAGGTGATCTCCTCTTCGATCCCGACCCGACGGAGGAGGGAGACCGAGCGCGAGGCGATCGACTTGTGGACACCCCAGAGGATGTCCTCGATCTTCTTGCCCTTGCCGAGCCACGAGAGGACCTCTGACTCAGCGAAGACCGTGCAGGTCGTGCTGATGCGTGTCGGCTTGTCCGACTTCAGCGCGACCGTGCCCAGTTCACCCAGGGGGATGTCGAGGGCCACCGCGGCTGCTCCGAGGAAACGACCCGTGCCCGCGGCGCACTTGTCGTTCATGCAGAAGTCCTCGATCTCACCCGTGGAGTTCACGCGGATGGCCTTGGTGTCCTGGCCTCCCATGTCGACCACCGTGCGCGTGTTCGGGAAGATATGAGAGGCGCCACGACCATGGCAGCTGATCTCGGTGACCTGGGTGTTGCCGAAGGTCACACGGTAGCGGCCATAGCCCGTGCCGACGACGTACTCGACCTCCTCAGGGTTGATGTCCTTCTCGCGGAGGCACTGACGAAAGGCATTCTCCGCTGCGGCCACGACGTTGGCCCCAGTGTCGATCAGCGCACGGCTGATCACGTTGCGGTCCTCGTCGATGATGACGGCCTTGGTCTGCGTCGAACCGACGTCTACTCCTGCTGCGTATGCCATGGGATTAGCTCTGATGGGCGATGGCTGACTGATTGCGGCGGGACTGGAGACCTTCGAAGAACGCATCGACACGGTTCTTCATCTGGGCCTCCGAGACGACTCGTCGGTCCATCATGTCGGACTCGAGGAACAGGCTCGCGATGCCGCGCCGCTCGGTCATGTGGCGGCGGCTATCCGCCAGGCCGGTCGAGACCGTCCGACAGCTCTTGATGGGGTGGTAGATGATCCCGTCAATGGCGAACTCATCGAGTATGCCCTCGAGCATGCGCCCCTGGTGGAACATGCTGTCCATGGCATCCCGGACGTTGATCAGGATACCCTCGGCCAGGCTGTCGATGGGGTTGTCAAGGTCGTACTGGTAACCACGGTTGGTGCCTCCGGAGGCGAACCACAGGTACGAGGAGTTCACGAACGCGCCGCCCCACTCGGAGAAGATCTCGTTGAAGCGACGGAAGATCGGATAGCAGGGAACGCCGACGAATGCCAGGCGGTACTTCTCGTCGACCAGGGTCCCGATGCCGTGCTCGGCCTTGTACTCCATCTCCTCGACGAGTTCGTCGAAGTAGCGCGCGCCCTCTTCCATTCCGCGGAAGCCGTTGGCGACTCCGAGGAAGATCGTGCCGTCGGTCAGGGCGTTGAAGAGGGACGGCCTGCTGGCGTTCAGCTCGATCACGCGCTTCCAACCGAGGCTCATGCGGTTGGCATGACCCAGGATCTCGCGCAGCTTGTCGATGTCGAGCTTCTTGCCCGTCACCTTCTCGCAGAGCTCGATCAGTTCCTTGAGCTGGGCCTTCACGTAGCGCCGGTCGTTCTCGAAGTCCTCGTCGCCGGGCATGGTCACGCGCTTGCCGTCCCGTGAACCCGGCACGTCGAGGGTGAAGATGGGGACGTCGTACATGCGTTCCCAGATCTCGGCCCACTTGATGTACGTGTTGCAGGCGTTGGTCAGCACGGCCAGGCTCGGCTTAGGCACCTGGCCCATGGAGTGCTTGCCGCCTCGCAATTGCATCGCGACATCGGCCTTGACGTAGCCGCAGATGTCCGGCGAGTAGCCGTAGTCTTCTGCTTCGTCGAGGTACTCGTGGGCGACACGGCGAACGGCGGTTTGGAGTGAATTGATCTCGGGGAAGACGACGGGCAGATCAAAGGCCTTCAAGATCTCGTTGATGCTGCCCATGACGAAGACGTAGGCGGACTGATCGCCACGCTCCGCCACGTCTGTCAATCCCTCGAACCACTCGCGGAACAGGCGTGCCCCGTCCTTGTTGCCCCGCCCGACGATTCCCTCGGCGTCCGTGGGGTTACTGGTGTCGTTGGTCATCGGTGTCCTCTTTGTTCAGGCGAACAGCAAGTTCTCCATGAAGGTCTCGAGCTGCAGTTCCAACTGCTCGAACGAGGTCATGTTCTCCTCGAACTCGCTCACGAAGTAGGGGATGCCCTCCTTGTCCAGGGCATGCGTGTAGGCCACTTGTTCCTCGAGGCCAGGCTCGCACATCTTGGCCGCCGCGATGATCGCGACATCCGCCCTCGAGCTCTTCATGCGCTCGAGGAGCATCTCTTCCTTCAGCTTGCGAAGGTCGTGTTGTACTGGGCTGTAGGAGGAGTTGTTGACGTAGGCGTTGGACAGAGCCATCAGCGGGTCGTCGCCCGCGTCCACGTCGCTCAAGACCCAGCGCATCCCGATCAGGAAGTCGTCGTCCACCACGTAGGTGGAGCGTCCCAACACGCGAATCAGGTCGAGGGGCGGCTGCTCGCAGAAGGCGCCTTCGAACACAATGCGCGTCCGATCGTGCTGGCGGGTATCGCGTTCGCGGATCAGGGGCAGGAGCGTGGCGAGCAGTTCATTGTGCTCCTCGCGCGGGATCATTCCGCCGGCGGCGACCAGGCAGTATGCGTCCTCCGCCGATACCTTCCACGGCGTCTCACGCTTGATCTCGTACAGTTCGCGCATGAGGGCGCGGTTGGTGTTGAAGACCTCGATCGAGTTGCGCAGGTCCTCGTCGCTCACCTTGTTGCCCGTGACCTCCTCGACCTCGCGCAGGAGTCGGCCGTACTCGTCGCGCAGGTACTCGGTACTGGCGGCGGAGTTGGGGTTTTGGGGCAGGTAGAGGATCTGGCTGGGGTAGGGGAAGTTGCGCTCGAAGATGCCCCCCAGGTTGCGCGCCGCGTCACAGATGGGGTGGGTGACGAACATGTCGAGCTCGACCACGCCATCCAGGACGAGTGCCAGGGACGTCTTGATGATCGAGCACAAGTACGACCCAAAGCGCGTGTCCGCGGAGGTGGGTTCGATCGGCGCGCCACGCATCTTGATAGGCAACATGCCCGCGGCGTGGGCGATCTCCTCGGGGAAGTACACCTGGAAATGGCCCAGGACTTTGCCTCCTGCGTTACGCCAGCGCTTTGCGGGCGCGTACTCAGCGTCCTCGACAAGGTCGCGGCACGCGGCGAGCGCGTCGTCAAGGGACTGACCCTTCCATTCCTCGAATACCGGACTGTTCATGATCTTGCTGAGGCTCCCGCGGAGAAGAGTTTCAGGACATGGGCTGCCTTCGCCTGGGGGGAAGCGAAGAGGTCTTCAGCGTACGGGGTCAGGCAGACTTCGACCAAGGCGACGAAGTGCCAGGCGGCGAGACGGGCGTCGGTGGGCTCGAGCTCGCCGGAGGAGGTTCCGGCCGAGACGATGGCCTCGACCTGCTCGGGCAGGCAGCGCTGATAGGCTCGAACCAGCTCGCTCCGTTCGGGTTCGGAGAAGACGTTGATGTCGCGCCGAACCAGGGTGACCAGATCTCGCTCCTCCCGGGGAAGCTCGAGGAAGGCGGTGGTCAGCGCACCGAGGCGGTCCCAGACGGACCCCGTCGACTCGACAGCCTCCTGGTGAAGCCGACGGTGCTGCTCGAGCCCCGCGTGCATCATGGCCAGGTACAGCTCCTGCTTGCCCGTGAAGTGGTGGTAGAGCGCACCCTTGGTGAGGCCGGCCTCGGCGGCGATGCGGGACATGGTGACCTCGGCGTAGCTCTTGGTCAGAAAGAGGCTTCGCGCGTGGGCCAGGATGTTGGTCAGGGTGGTCTCGGACTTGGTCAGGGTCATGGGGCGATCGGCTGGGGGGGGCATACCGACCGGTCGGTATGACATTATTAGATGCCTGATTGCTCCGCGTCAAGCAACTCCTCGAGTTCCTCGCCGTGTGTGCCTCCGTGATCCCGAGTGAGCCGCGGGCTCGATCGATCGGACCCGACTCCTCTGGGCAGGCGGGATGCGCCGGCTGACTGACCTGCCGACCCAGCAAGCGGATGAGAACGCCTCTCCTGCCGAGCCAAGCGGCCCCCCGCCACCACTTCCAAGAGAGGACTTGGCCCTTCCCGGCTGGGTCCTCTTCTTCGTGCCCGGGAGGGCGGACGACTTCACCTGGATGGTGGTTCGCGGCAAGCGCTACAGCTTCAAGACGGGGACGCAGGCAAACGTGATCCGCGTGCTCTACGAGACGCGGCTGGCGAGCGGTGGGCGGGATGGCTCCGGGCTGTCCGAGAAGATCATCGGCGAGAAGGTCGGGTCGAGTGCAGACCGGTTTCGGCTGCAGAAGGCCTTCGCCGACAACGAGGCGCTCGACCGCATCCTGCGTTCGCCCAGCAATGCAGTACCCAGTGATCGACGCGGTCTTCCAGGAGTTCGGCATCCTGCGTCACCAGCCGATCATCTGGGCCAAGTCCAGCTCGACGTTCACCTACGCCTACTACCGCTTGGCACACGAGCCGTGCCTCTTCGGGTGGCGCCAGGGGCACAAGCCGCCGCACTACCTCGAGAACGGCATGACGTCGGTGTGGGAGGTCGACTGGGAGGGCAAGCAGCGCATCGTCGGCAACGAGCATCCGACCCAGAAGCCGCTGCGCCTGTTCGAGATCCCGATGGAGCAGCACACGCGACGGGGCGAGGTCGTCCTCGAGCCCTTCTCGGGGAGCGGCAGCCAGCTCATCGCCGCCGAGGGGCTCGGCCGCCGCTGTCGCGCGGTTGCGCATCGCTCCGTATTCTGGCCCGCATGAATCGCTGCCTGATTGGAGTGGGCGTGTCCCTGCCGATGTTTGCCGTGGAGGAGCGCCCCGCCAGTCCTCACATGGACTCTTGTGCCGGTTTCTGGGGCAGGTCAAGTTGCCGGACGAGTCGTTTCGTGGTGCTTCCGTCATCGCCTGTTACGGATCGAGCGTAACCCCAGCGCGCACCTTGCCTTGCACACGATCTAGACTCGATGGGTCATGAACGAGGCCAGATGAGGAATGCGTCCAGACTCCGTGCAACCTGCCCGAACAGCGA
>JAAELL010000424.1 GCA_024226735.1 bacterium
TCGACGGCCTTCGGTGTACGGCGGTAGACGATGCGGTAGTTGTCGACGATCAGTTCGCGAAGACCACTCTCGGGAATCTCCGGCAACCGGCGGCCCTGCTCCGGATACTCGGCCAACGCATCGCCTCGATCGATCAACTTGTCGACAAGGCGAGCAGCAGCTCGCGCTGGAGGAGGGTGCCGCCATGCCGCGACGAACACCTTGACGGTTCCCTCGGGCTTATATATCATTCCGATATATAGCAGGAATAGATATGCCTCGTCGCAGCTCCAGCCGCTACGCCGTCCTCGGCATTCTCACGCTCGAACCGATGTCGGGGTACGACATCAAGAAGTTCATCGAGACGAGCGTGGCGCACTTCTGGCGGGAGAGCTACGGGAACCTCTATCCGCTGCTCAACCGCCTGACCGACGAAAAGCTCGCCCGCCGCCGCACCGAGCGCCAGAAGGGAAAGCCCGATCGCCACGTCTACTCGCTGACGGACCGCGGTCGCGCCGCCTTTCTGGAGTGGCTCGGCGAGCCGGTCAAGGAGGACGCCGTCCGGAGCGAGCTCCTGCTTAAACTCTTCTTCGGGCGCCACCTCGAGCCCGGGCGACTCGAGGTGCACCTCGAGGAGTACCGCGTCGTCCAGACGCGCATTCTCGGCGCGCTTCGCGGCACGCGCGAGATGCTCGAGGCACATCACGCCGAGCATCCGGATCTTCGCTACTGGATGCTCACCCTCCGCCGGGGCGAGCTCGTGGCGCGCGCGCGACTCCAATGGGCGCGCGAGAGCCTCCA
>JAAELL010000425.1 GCA_024226735.1 bacterium
CATGTGGCCGTTTTGTGGACGCTACGTCTGTTTCCGATCGGGCAATCAGCCTCGGAAGCGCTTCGATCGCATCGCGCGTGTCCTCGTCCTCGAGGTGGTTGTAGATGCGGATCAGCATGTCGAGCGTTCGGTGCCCGAGCAGCTTCTGCACCTTCTGGATCGCCGCACCCTGGCGCAGTAGCCTCGTTGCGAACGTGTGGCGCATCGTGTGCACGTTCAGCTTGTGGCCGTCCTCGTCGAGGATCGCAATGCCGGCGTGCTCGTAGGCGCGCTGGAGGAACACCAGCAGGTTCCGAGAGCCGGTCGGGAACGGCTTGCCCTTCGGCGTCAGGAACGCGATGTCGCTGCCGCGCGGCATCTTCCCGCCGTTCACGCGACACGCAGCGGCGCGCAGGCGCGGGAGCTCGTCGACAAGCGTCTCAGACAGCGGGATCGACCGCTCGTGTCGCTTGCCCGCGCGTCCCTTGGTCGTTCCTTCTCGAAGCGTGATCCGTGCTGGCTCCTTGAGCCTGATATCGCGCCAGCGAACCTGTCGGAGCTCGCCGTAGCGCGCCCCCGTCTCGAGCAGAGCGAGCACGGTGAACCAGCGCGGCACGAGGCGCAGTTCGATGCCAGGCGTCCGCCGTGCGCTTGTCCAAGGCGGCCACGGCGTCCATCAAGCGAACGATCTCGTCGTCACTGAGGGCCCGAGGCAGCTTCGTCGGCTTGGCGGGCAGGTTGCCGACGCTCTTGATCGGATTCTCGCCGATGATGGCGACGGAGACGGCCCAGTTCAGCATGGACCGCAAACGTCCTACTTCGTCACTCGCCGTCTTGTTCGCGACCTGGCGCGAACGCCGCCGGCGCCACTCGATGACCTGGAGCATCGTCAGGTCTCCCACCTTGCGAACGTTGAGCTCGCGCAGGATGCGGCCGACGCTCTTGCGGACGTTGTAGATGTGGTGCGGCGTCGCCCGGCTTTCGAGGTCCGCAAGGTGGGCTTTCAAGACGCGCGACAGGAGCGTCTCTCTGCCTGCCGCACGAGTATCGCCAGCCCTGCGTCGATCGCGCTCGGCGATGATCCGTGCCTGCTCGCGCTCGGCAGACTGGCGGTGTGATCCGAGAGTGACGCGTCGCCGGCGGCTGAACTCGTCCCGATAGGTCAGGACCCACGTTGTCGACCCGCCCTTCCGCTCGCGCAGCTTGAGCGAGCCAGATCCCAGGTGCCTCGGGGGAGTCAAGCGAGCCCCCTCCGCTCCATGTCGAGGCGCGTGCACGACTCGATGTAGTCCTCGACGTCCCCGCGGCGCCACTGACGACGAGACTTGTCGGAGGGACCAGACTTGAAGCCCTGCGGGAACCCGGGCTCGAGCATCCGGCGGTACAGGTGCCTGCGACTGATGCCGAGGAGCCGAGCGACCTCCGTCGATCCAATCAGCTCGCGGCGCCGCCGAGCACGCACCATCGCGGGAGTGTCATCCGCCATCAGGGTCCCCCTCGGGAAGCGGAGGGACGCCGGAGCTCTTCCGGCGGCGCCCCTCCTTCGCCAGGTTCACCTGCCATGGTGATCGGATCTGCCTCCCAGCCGATCATTTCTCGCGACTCCATGCCACCGACGGGCAGTCAGGGTCGTGGCGGTTGAACGAGCAGTCCTCCGTCATCGGACAGATCGCCTCCAGCTCGATCATGACGACGGGCCCGACCACGAAGCCGACCTCGTCGTTCACCCAGGTGACCGGGGTGCGGCAAACGTGCGGCGCGCCCTTCCCGAACGGCGACTGCTGCCAGGCCATCGCGAGGGCGACGCCCGCGAGGAAGTAGCGGACCCGGGAGGACGGC
>JAAELL010000426.1 GCA_024226735.1 bacterium
GGCCGAGGGGGCCGAGGGGGCCGAGGGGGCCGAGGGGGAGGCTGACCCGGATACCGGCGCGGGCGAGGTCGCGCGCCAGGTGCGGGCGACGGCGCGCGAGCTCGGATCGATCACGACGCGTTGCCGCCTGGTCGCGGAGATCGCCCGGGCGCTCGCGTACTGCCACGCCAACGGCGTCGTCCATCGGGACGTGAAGCCCGCGAACGTCCTGCTCGAGCCCGGCGTCGGGCCCAAGCTGATCGACTTCGGGCTCGCGCACGTCGAGTCGGCCCAGGTCGCCTCCGGCGTGACGGGGGGCTTCGTCGGGACGCCGGCGTACTTGGCTCCGGAGCAGGTCGACCGCGGGCGCACGGGGGCGGACGAGGCCTGCGACCAGTTCTCGCTCGGCGTGACGCTGTACGAGTTGCTCACGCTCGAAAACCCCTTCGCGCGCGACACGTACAGCGCGACGCTCGCCGCGGTCGTGCAGACCCGGCCGACACCTCCCTCGTCCGTGAACCCCGCGATCGCGCGCGACCTGGAACGTATCTGCCTGCACGCGCTCGAGCACGCGCCCGAGCAGCGCTACCCGACGATGGACGCCTTCGCGAGCGACCTCGAGGCGTTCCTGGATCACCGCGCGATCTCGCTCGGCGAACCGTCGCTGTCGCGGCAACTGGTCCGCGCGCTCTGGCGCCAGCGCTTGCTCGTCGGCTCCGTGCTCGTCGCCTGCGTCGCGCTGTTCACGGTCACCGGTCTCTTCCTGACGTGGAACGCGATCCGCAGGGATCTCGCCGCGCTCGGCCGCGAGCTGCCCGAGCTCGTGGATCCGAACGCCTGGGAGACGGCCGTCGACGATCTGAACGGGGTGCAACGGCGCGTGCACGACTACGACGCGGGTTTCTTGGCGCGCCTGTTGGCGCCGAGCCTGTCCGGCAGGCTGGAGGAGCTGGAGGCGTGCTTCGTCGAGGGGGTCGGCCGGCAGGTCCGCATGGCCTCGGAGCGTGCGCGTCAGCCCATGCAGCGGGGCGATCAGGCGGCGGCCGTGGAGCGCGTCGCACGTGCGTGGAGCGACGTGCTCATCGCGTGCAGAGCCCACGACCTCGAGCTGGACGTGCGCGGCTCGACGTGCCGGATCGAGTTCGACACAGGGGAGCTGCTTCGCTATCCGATCCCGTGGATCCCCGGATGTCCCGACCTGCTTGCCGTCGACTATCCGAGCCGCGCCGCGCCGGGTTACTACCGGTACGTCTATGCGGGAGGCGAGATCGACTTCTACGTCCTCCACGGTCAGATGTACAGGCGGCTCGAGCCGGTTCGACCGCCGGCACGCTTCGGTTCCCGTTGGGTGAACATCGATGGGGGGGTGCGGGGCCTGTCCGGCGCTGCCGTGTGGTCGGACCTGGTCGCCGTGTTGGGTGAGGAGCGCGTCCAGGAGCTGGCGGACGTCTACGAGTTCGAGTTCGAGCTCGACGCGCCCGCGAGGGTCCCATGGTCGTACGCCCAGGAGTTCGCGCAACGCTCCGGGGCGCGACTGCCTACGCCCTTCGAGCTGGCGGCGATGCGCGACGCTGGTCTGTTCGATGGCGTGGACGCCGCGACCGGCATCTGGCTAGGCGCTCCGTCCGATAGGGCGAAGTTCGCGTTCGCCGTACGCCTCTTCAAGCTCTCGGACGCGCTCGCTAGATCCGAAACGGCCTTCGTCGCGTTTCGCGTCGACGGCATGCCCAACTTGGAGAAGCACATCTACCTCGTGCAATCCGTGTCGCGTTGACAGGGACGTGGGTCAGAGATGGAACTCGACCCTCAGCCCCATCCCCATCGCGCGTCGCAACGCGCTCCAGTCCTCGAGGTGCGTCACGCCGCGCACCGCGGTCAGCATTCGCGCCCGTGCCTGTCGGCGCGTCGCCTGGACGGCCGCCACCGGCACTTCGAGCAGTTCGGCCAGCATCTCCGCGTCGGCCTCTCCGTCCTCCCTGAAGTCCGCGAATGTGACCGAGGCCTCCAGCTCCGACATCTCGTCGAGAGTCGAGAGCAAGACGGACTCGATTCGGAATCTTCGTTCGGCTTCGCGTAGCGCTCTGGTCATGGGCGGCATTCCTCCAGCGGACTCGCCGGTGAAACGCCGCCCCCGCGCCGGCCCGTCAAGAAAAATGCCGATCTCGTCCGCCGCCTCGGTCGCCGCTGGCGCGCCCCGGACCGGGCTATCGCCCGGCCGGGCGCGCGTGGCCTATTTCGATTCGGTGTCCTTGGCGGCCATGCGCACCTCGTACGCGACTCCGTTCAACAGGACCGCGATTCGCGAGCTGAACGCGAAATAGGGCAGGAGGCGCGGTTCCCGCGCGAGCAGCTCGAAGTAGTCGGGCGAGAAGGCCTCGACGCTGACGCGCTCGATCTCGCGCCCGATCAGCTCGCGATCTGTCCAGATTCCGAGGCGCAGGTAGAAGATCTTCCCCTTCACCGGTCGGACGAAGCGCGCCAGGAGGGCTTCCCGGCTGCCGGACGGTTTCGCTCGGCCGAGGAAGAAGTCGTCGCTTCCGGTCAGCACGCTGCCGGTCGTGAGCCGCCGCAGGTAGGCGCTGTCGTCGACCGCCTTTTTGCCGCTCTCTTTCTCTCCCAGGCCGCGCAGCGCTCGGTCGGCGGCGAGCAGCTCGGCCGCGATGTCGCGCGCGAGCGTACGTAACTCCGCGTCCGACGCGCCCTTGGGAAGCACCCCGGCGTCGCGCAGCTTGCGTGCGATCCGGTCGAGGTCGGCCTGGACGGCGCCGGCGGTGCGGCTCCCGCCCGTCATGGGTGCGCGCGACCCGGGGGCGCCGGGTGACCCGGGACCGGGCGTCGCCGGGCCGCCACCGCCGCCTCCGCCGGGCACGGAGTCACCGGGCCCGACGTAGGTGCCCCCGGGCGAGTGCCCGCCGCTGCGCGGACGACGCACGGCGAGGCCCTCTTCGACGATCAGGTGCGAGGTGTAGGGCGTGACGATCTGGTGCTTGCGTCCCAGGCGCCGCACCTCGTCCTCGAGCTCCGGGGACTTGCCGTGCAGGCGCATCTCGTCCAGGAGCAGCGCGACCCGGCGCTCGGCCCACAGGCTCGGGACGAAGTCGTAGCTGTCCTGCGCCTTGCGCGCGAAGCTCCCTTCGTAGACGAACTCCTGCTCCTCTCCGGCGACGTGGCCGGAGAGACGGATCGCGCGCGGGCCGTCGCCCCGGTAGCGGCCGAGGACGGTGATCCGTCCACCGTGGAACAGGTCGGGCAGCTTGCGCGGAACGATGCGCGACAGCTCGACGCCCTCGACCGCGAGCTTCAGGTTCGTGAGTACCGGGCGCGAGAGCTTCGCGAAGAGCGCGCTTGTCTCGACCTCGATGTCCTGTCCGGGGCGCACGTAGCTGCGCGTTCCACCGCCCTGCTGGGCGAGCGTATCGAGCAGCCGCGTGTTGACGTCGTTGCCCACGCCGAACACGAACAGGCGGCTCGCGGCAGTGTTCCAGGTGCGCGCGTGATCGAGGATCACGTCGGGATGCTTCTCCTGCACCGTCGGCAGTCCGTCGGTGAGAAAGACGACGATCGGAACCAGGTCCGACGGCACGTCGGCGCGCAGGCTCGCCGCGAGTGCCCCGTCGATATTCGTTCCACCCGTGGCCCTCAGGGTCCCTGCACGCTCGAGGGCCGCCGCGATGTTGTCCGCGTTCGCGGGGAGCAGACCGGGGAAGAACGGCTGCGCTTCGGTCGCGAACGTGACGACGTTGAAGTGGTCGCCGGCGCGCAGGGAGTGCAGAAAATAGCGCAGGGCGGCACGGGCCTGGGTGATCTTCTCGCCCGCCATCGAGCCGGACGTGTCGAGCACGAACGTGATCGCGCGGTTCGCGATCCGCGTCGCGTCGACGGAACGCTTGGGCGAGATCAGCATCAGGAAGGTCCCCTCGGTCTCGTCCGCGGCGCGCGTCGTCAACAGGTCCAGGCCGAACTCGCGGTCGGAGAGACCGTAGAAGACCTCGAGCTCACCGGCGCCGCGTCCCTCGAACGAGGCGCGTGCGGCGTGGTCGCTCGTCTTCACGACCTGCAGTCCACGGGTCGGGGAGAACACGTTGCGCAATGCGCGCCGCGACTCGATCGAGAGGTCGAGCTCCGCGGATTCCGGCGCGCGCCCGCCGAGGCCCGCTGCGCCCAACGGGAAGGACCAGCGCCGGACGCCACCGACCTCGGGCAGGATCTCGCGGTAGGTGACCCGGACTTCGATCTCGCCGTGCGCCGGGATCGGGAACAGCCGTGCGCGCAAGCACCCGCGACCGACGTACTCGAGCAGGCCCGGGTCGCGGCGGGCACGGACGATGCCCTCGTAGACGCTGCGGGCGCGCTCGGCTCCGAGCACTTCGCCCGTCGTCTCGACGCCATTCACGATCATGCGGAAGTCGTCGGCGACCGAGCCCTCGGGCAGCGGCAGCAGCCATGTCGCCTCCGCGTCGCGCCTGCCTCCGTTCGCGATCGTCAGGGCGAGTCGAGTCGTAGCGACGCCGTCCGTGACCCGCACCTCGGCCGCGAGGTTGCTGGCTCGCACCTCGGGTGCTCTTTGGGCGACGGCGTGCGGGGCGAGGACTGCGAACAGCAACAGGGAGGCGGCGCGTGTCTTCATGGCCTCCACCCTGCAAACGGCGGGCCGGGCGCCTAGTGGTGTGTACCCGAAGTTCGTCACATATGTTCGGCCTCTTTCGCGCGGTGGCGGCGTTGCCCCAAAACAGTATCTATCTCTGGCGTGAGTAGCACAGAGGCTACGCCCGGAACCCGGCGCCTTGCCACCACACGAAAGCCGCCGAACATATGTGACGAACTTCGGGTACACACCACTAGCGCACCTGGGCCGCTGGCCGGAGAGGCCGGATTCCCGGTCAGGTCAAGTGGTGTGGCGGCTCCGTAACGGCCCCCGGCAAGTCGAGACGGCCCCCGATCAATCGAGCTCGGGCGGCGGGCTCTTGTCGCGCATGTAGTTGTTGAAATGCTTCGAGTAGGAGTCGCCGAACTCGATCTTGAAGACGTCCTCGAAGTCGAGCTCGTAGACCGTCTCCCACTTGCCGGCCGCGTCGTAGCACTGGAGCCCGAAGCCGTCCTCGTCGACGAAATCGATCGGGCCGATGTACAGCGCAGACCCGATCTCACCCTCCTCCTCGTAGAGCATCTCGACGATCGGCCAGATGTCGCGATCGCCCAACGCGTTCAGCAGGGACTCGAGGTCGTCGCAGCTCTCGAGCCAGTCGGGCGTCCGGGCCTCTCGAATCGCTTGGTTGTGGCGCAGGACGCGGTTGAGGCAGCGCTCGAAGCGCGAGTCGCGGTACCCACGGATCACGCGCTTGGGCAGGATCACGACGCCGTCGAACTCGAAGTGCTGCAAGTTCCTCAGGACGATGAGGTTGCGGTGGTTGACGGTCACGACGCCGTCGTACGCGTCCCCGTCCGGATGCGACGTCTGGAAGCGGGTGCACCACTTCTTCTCGAGGGACTTGTCGATTTTCTCGGCGAGACTCATTTTGAGCGAGATCGGTCGCGCTGATTCTAGCTCGGTCGGACGGCAAGGAAGAGCCGCCAGTCGACCCCCTTCGGGGGTAGTGTGGGGCATTCGGGCCAAAACCCGAGACCTCGCCAACGCTCGAACGGTGGCGTGGATCTTCTGTAGAGATGCAAGCTTCCCCCTCTCCTCACACACGTATCGACGATCTGCTCGTTCACGACGAGTGGATTCGTCGCCTCGCCCGGCGGCTCGTTGTGGACCCCAACGTCGCCGAAGACCTCGTTCAGCGCACCTGGCTGACTGCCTTGACGCGGCTGCCCTCGAAGGCTTCGCGGGCCTGGCTGGGCCGGGTGCTGCGCAGCCAAGCCCACCGGCGCTGGCGCGAGGAGAGCACCCGGGCGGACTACGAAGCGCGGACCGTCGCGGAAGGCGTGGGCGAGAGCCCCGCGGACAGTGCCGCACGGGCCGACGTGCTGCGCAAGGTGGCGGAGGCGCTCGTTGGGCTGGAGGAGCCCTTCCGTTCGACCTTGACCCTGCGCTACGTGGAAGAGGAGAGCTCGGTCGAGATTGGTCGCCGGCTCTCGATCTCCGACGGAACGGTGCGCTGGCGGCTGAGGCGCGGGCTCGAGCTGTTGCGTGCCGACCTCGACCGCGAGTTCGAGGGAGATCGCTCGCGCTGGTTGGCGGGTCTCGCTCCCTTCCTGCCCGAGCGCGCGACGCGCGCCGTCGCAGCGGCCGCGATTCCGATCGGGGCCATCAAGCTCGTCGGTCTCGTCGCGTTCTTCGTCCTGACCTCGGCCGGCCTCATCGCGCTCTGGTCGAGGACGCACGGCGACGCGGACACCCTGGTCGTGCGGGCGGAGGGGCTCGACCACGTGAGCGAGGAGGAGCGCCCGTCCTCGGTCATGGCGACGTCGGAACAGCCGGCCGCCCGACACGCCGAACCCTCCTCGCCCGAGCCGGTTACGGAGAGCGAGCTGCTCGAGCCGAGTACGCCCGCTGCGGAGAGCGCGGGCACCATCGTCATCGACGCGATCGAAGGACGGACGTTTCGGGTGCGGGTCGTCGGGGATGGCGACGCACCCGTGGAGGGGGCACGCGTGTGCATCGCGAAAGCCGACTCGTTGGAGGTGCGCGCGACGACGGACGCGAACGGGCGCGCCGACGTCCTGATCCGCGATGGCGACTTCGACCCGGAGGGCGGAGGCTACAGCGCGTCGCGCGGGATGGTCGGTTTGCGCGTGGTCGCCGACGGGCGCACGACCTCGGCGCTCTTCCACTTGACGTCGGAGACGGTCGGCCGGGCCGACATCGATTGGTTGACGATCGAGCTGCAGGGCGACGAGCGCATCGTGCGCGGCCGCGTCGTCGACGAGCGCGGCAACCCGGTCGCCGCGGCGCGCGTCGCCATCGATCGCAAGGGCGGACGCGTGCAGTCGAACCAGGGGGCCCTGGTCGAGACGCAGGCGCCGCTGGTGACGTGGACCGACGAAGAGGGACGCTACACGTGCCGCGGCATCCGCGACCGCGATCTGCGCGTGCGCGTCCTCGCGGACGGCTTTCTCGATGCGGTCGCGACGCGTTTCCTGCGCGAAGAGCGCTCGGCGGATTGCGACGTCACGCTCCGCCGCGGCACGGTCGTGAGCGGCGTCGTCCGCGATGCGGACGGCCAGCCCGTGGCTGGTGCGCGCGTTTGGTACGACCCATTGGAGTTCGAGTTTGCGTCGCAGAACGAAGCCGTGCCCGGGTACGACGCGCGCTTGGGAGGCTACACGCGCTTAGCGACCGCGGACGCTGGCGGCGCCTACCAGCTCGAGGCCGTTCCATCGGAGCTGGTGCGCCTGTGGGCGCAGGACGTTCGGAGACCAAGTCACGTCGCCTGGCTCGAACGGAGCTGGGAGGCGAGGGACACCGGCGTCTGGGATCCCGCGTTGACGGAGCGCGAGCCCCTGACGGTCGAGGTCCGGCGCGAGACCGGCGAGCCGTTCCACGGCTCTCCGGTCGTCTTCGAGCGTGCCAGGAGGCGCGACCACCACTGGTACCGCAGGGCCACCGTCGGAGCCGACGGCAACACGCCCGCGGTGTTCGACTACCCTGACGCGCTCTTCGACGTCGCCGTCTTCCCGCCCGGCGAGGAGGGCTCGCCGCTCGCGAAGGCGACCGAGC
The DNA here is from genome assembly GCA_024226735.1 of bacterium. Classification (GTDB taxonomy): domain Bacteria; phylum Planctomycetota; class UBA1135; order UBA1135; genus JAAELL01. Next base: position 7,643 of record JAAELL010000426.1, read on the forward strand.
GCACGGTAGCCGATGGGCCGTTCGCGTTCGTCGTTCGAGCGCGCCCCGAGGGTGCCCGCATCGCCGGCGCGCTGCGCGACGCCGAGGGCGGGGAGCTCGGGCGCGGCATGCTGGTCGCTTGGGACGGTGTTCACAACGCGAGGGGCAGCCTGAAGATCGGACCGAACGCCGACCGGGTCAGCGGCACGTTCCGCGGCGAAGTGCCGCCGAGTACGTTCACCTTCTCCGTCATCTGGTACGGACACGGCGTGTTCTCGCTCGGGGAGCACACGCTCGAGGCAGGTTCGGACCTGTTCTTCGACGAGGCGGCGCCGCCAACGTCGCACGTGGTGCCCAGTGGAACCGAGGAGCCGGCCGCCAGCGATCTCGCCTACCGGCTCGAAGCGCGCCTCGCCCCGGGCGAGCGTTGGGACGAGGGGATCGTCGTCGCCGAAGGGGAAGGTCTGCCGAGCGAGCCCTTCGAGCTCCTGCCCGGTGTGTACATTTACAGTGTGCTGCGCGCGGGCGAGGTCGTCTCGCGCGTTGGCGTCCCGGTCGAGCTCGGAACTCCGGCGCGGTTCGACGTCCGGCCTGGTGCCGACCCCTTGGTGCCCGTGCGCGTCGTCGCGCGGGACGGCCAGAGGCGGAGCGACGCCTCCCTCGAGGTGTTCCGTGCCGGAGAGAGCGGCGAGGAGCTGGTCTGGTCGGACCCCGGCGGGACCCTCGCCGCGATGCCCGGTCTGTGGTTCGTCCCCCTGCCAAAGGGCTCCTACCGGCTCGTTGCCTCGGCCCCGGACGGGGCCGAGGCGGCCGCGGCGGTCGAGACCGGCGCGATGGGTTCCGCAGTGACGGTCGACCTCGTTCTCGAGTAGTTGGCAAACTGGTGCGCGCCCCGACCACTCGGTCGACCGACGGCTCTACTCCTCAGAGGATGGTATCCATGACGCTTGCCCGAACGACCTGCTCCCTGACGCTCGCCATTCTCGCCCCGCTCGCGGCGGGTCAAGACAGAGCGGTCGAAGCATCCGCACCTGCCAAGGCTCCCGACGACGTGGCCGTCGCCAAGGCGATCGAGACTGCTGTCGCGCTGCTCGTCGCGAACCAAGAGAACTACGAGAAGGACAGGGGGGCCGGACGGATCAAGCCCGAGCAGGTCCCCGACTGGCAGGTGAAGGAGCGGGAGCGGCTCGCCGGTCTGCGCGGCGGTGGGAGCGAGTGGCCCTACGAGGGCGTGTACCGCGTCCAGCGCGGAATAATCCCTTCGGGCTACCGCGTCGGCGGCACGGCGATCGTGTGCGAGACGCTGCTCGAGGTTCCGGGTTTCGGCGAGGACGAGGCTCGGCGGTCGGCGCTCGTGCGCGGCGTGACGTTCATCCTCGACACGTTGGAGAACGACGAGCAGATGGCGGTCGGGCCCAAGCGCGGCTACGACGTTCGCGGCTGGGGGCACACGTACGCCCTGCACCTGCTCCTGCGCTGCCTAGAGCGTGGCGTGCTCGACGAGAAGCTCGCCGCGGCTTCGACCAAGATGATCCCGCACCTGCTCGCGTGCATCGAGAAGAACCAGACCGAGCAGGGCGGCTGGAATTACGCGAGCGACAAGAAGATCAGCCCATTCATGACGGCGTCGACGCTACTGGCGCTCTACCGCGCCAAGGCGCATGGGCACGAAGTTCCCGCGGCGATGGTCGACAAGGCGCTCGAAGCGCTGCAGCAGGGGCGCTCCGACGAGAGCGGCGCGTACGCGTATTCGGGTCGCGGCGAGGAGGTCATGCCCTCGTCGTCGGCGCGCGCGGCGGCCGCGGAGCTCGCGCTCTTCCGGGCAGGAAAGAGCGATGTCGACGCGCTGCGGCGCGCGGTCGCCGGTTTCTTCGACGGCTGGGAGGAGCTGCTGAAGCGCAAGAGCAAGACGGGGACGCACAAGGCACCGTACGGTATCGCGCCGTATTACTTCTTCTTCGGCCACACCTACGCCGCGCTCGCGATCGAGTACTTGCCCGAGGGCGAGCGCCAGCGCTGGCGCGACCGCATGGTCGAAGTGCTCTGGCGCACGCGCGAGGAGCACGGCGGCTGGAACGATCGCATCTTCCCGCGCACCGAGTCGTACTCGACCGCGATGGTGCTGCAGGCTCTGATCGCGCCGCGGCTGCCTGCCGTTCCCGAGTGGAAGTGAGGCCCGTGGCTAGTCCTCGATCAAGCGATCTTGGGAAGCGTGCGGATCTAAGACCGAGGAAGTAGGGCTCGAAGTGCCTGGTTCCTGCCGATGTTCGATGTTGAACACACGAACAACAGGAGGCAC
>JAAELL010000427.1 GCA_024226735.1 bacterium
GAGCCCCATCATGTTCCAGCTGGAGTTCATCTGCGTGCAGAGACCTGCCGCGTGCCAGGTGGAGCCGCTGGTCAGCTCGTTCGCTTCCACCAACGTGACGTCGCTCCATCCGAGCTTCGTCAGGTGGTAGAGGAGGCTGCACCCCTGCACGCCGCCGCCAATGACCAACACCTTTGTTTCGGTTCTCATTTTTTCTCCTCGTCGGGCAGTGGGAACTCGAGGTAGCGGCACGCCACCCGGACGCAGATGTCGCGCGCCCGCTCGTAGGCGGCCTCCGGATCCTCCAACATGTGCTGGAGCAGGATTCCATCGAGCAACGAAGCGAGCAACATCGCGAACTTGTCGACGTCGATGTCGGCGAACTCGCCGCTTCGCTGGCCGTCGCGAACGATGTCGGCGATCGTTCGGCGCCAGCGGCGGTCGGGGGCTGCGCGCGTTCGGCCGGCCGTCTGGTCGCGGATCGCCCGCGACCCGAGCTCGGTCCACCGGGCGAGGTCCTCACGCAGGAGATCCGCGCTGTTCTCGTGGGTGCAGGTGCGCTCGATCCGCCGGACGCGC
>JAAELL010000428.1 GCA_024226735.1 bacterium
CGCCCATTTCTTGCGCACGTACCGGTTCACGATCATCGTCGCCGGGATGATGTGCCCGCGCTCGGTGGCTTCCTCGCCGATGGCCTTCATCGGCTTCGCGCAGCACGAGCAGGTCGGCACTTCGTCGCCGTCGAGCTCGAATACATTGCGCGGTAGGTGCGGGGGGAAGACGCCGCGGCCATTACCGCCGCTCTTCTTCTTGCGCCGCTTGTGCGAAGGGACCTCGACGGACGCAGGCTCCTCCGGCTGCGCCGCTGTCTCGCCGAGCCAGCCCTCTATCGCCAAGGTCAACTGACCGGGATCGATGCGCTCCGTGCTGCGGCCGAACTTGCCCTTGCGCAGGATCGCGTTCTCTTCGCGCAAGATCTTGTTCTCGCGCGCGAGTGCGTCGATCTGGTCTATCGCGCTATCGAGGTCGGTCGGCGGGGCCACGCACGAAAGATAGCAATCGTCGTTCGACGATCAAGCACTTGTCAGGTCGTCGTGCGCGAGTCGTCGACGCGATCCGCGAAGGTCGATTCCATCCAGTAAGAGGGCGAGCTCGCTGGCCGTGAGCTCGAAGCTGTTCGTGCGTTCGTTGGCGCGGTCGAAGACGTTGAAGCGACCGTTCTCCAGGCGCTTGTAGAGGATCCAGTAACCCGACCGATCCCAGACCAGCGCCTTCACGTGCGTGCGCCTCTTGTTGAAGAAGACGAACAGATGTCCGGACTGCGGGTCTTCATCGATCACGTCGATCACCTGTCCCGACAGGCCGTCGAAGCTCTTGCGCATGTCGACAGGCTCGCGGGCAACGAAGACGCGGACACTCGGCGGTAGGTTCAGCATGCTTCGAGCACCTGGACCAGGCGTTGGAGCGTGGCTTCGTCGAAGCCGGGAGGGACGAGGATCCTGCGCTGGCGACCGAGCTCGATCTCGAGCGGCGCCGGCTGATTGGGCGCGTCGACGATCCGAACAGGGACGAAGGTCGGCTCGCTGGCCGGGGCCTTCCGCTTGAGGCGACGCCGCCACTCGTACAGCCTCCATGGCGGCTCGCCATTCATGCGTGCGAAGGCGGCGATGCTCAGGCCGCTAGCCTCGAGTTCGTCGACGAGCGCGCGCATGCGCTTCGCCGTGTCGGGGTTGGGTCGGGTGCTCATGGCCCCAGCGTGCCGACGACCCGCCAGGGGCACCAGATGGGGTTGGCCGGACGCTTACCGTGCACCCGAGTCAGTCGCACGTAGTGGCAAAGGAAGCCTCCGACCGAGGCGAAAGCCGACCCGGCGAACTGGCATTCCTCGATGAGGACGTCAGTGAGCGCGAGCTCCAGGCAGCCTCCGAAGTTGGCTCGTGCTCGGAAAGCGCGCTGAGCGCCTCTCACGGCCAAGCGTTCAACGCGCGAGACCGCCGAGCCCGGCGGAGCCGTGTCGATGTAGAAGGCCTGGGCGGAACAAGGGTGGGCGAGAGCGACGGCGCAAACGACGGCAGGCAGCTTCATGGCTTCCCCGATTGTCCACTGGCGCTCGGACCGCTGGCGATATCTCTTGTGCCCGTGCTCGCGAGCGACGGGCTCCTCACGACGTGAGCCTGAGGGAATACCGGGAGTTCCAACCTAAGCCTCGACTACACAGGGGCTTACCTGGGTGGCTTCCTCTCCACCTCATGCGGCGGTCGCCCGTTCGAGGCCCTGTAATGCGGATTCCAACTGGCCTAGCCAGCATGCGGTGGGCCGTCCCATGACGCGCCCGGGATTCTGTCCCTTGGGCTCCGCGAGGTCGTCCCGACTTGCTCCGAGTGCGGCAAGGTCGTGGACAAGGACGGGCTTACGATCGTCAGGATCCTCAGCGGAGCGGTTCAGCCAGTGATCATCTGCCGTCGATGACGGCGTGAGAGTAGTCGGCGAACCTCCAAGCACCGCATCCAAGTCGCCCCTGTCCTCGGAGGAGGAATCGATTCGGACACGACACGGACCGATAGCGACCTCGCGGTCGAGTGGGTGATGCTCGATGCGCTCCACCCGAATCCCGCGAATCCGCGTTTGAATGATCACGCGGTCGATCCCGTAGCGAGTTCGATCCGGCGCTTCGGTTGGCAGCAGCCCATCGTCGCGAAACCGAACGGGGAGATCGTCGCGGGCCACACGAGGCTCAAGGCGGCGCAGAGCTGGAAACAGCCCGCCACCGGAGAAGCCGGAAGAGCCGAAGCAGAATCGCTACGTGTGTACGGACGTCACGATCGAGGCGTTGGCGCCGCTCCTTCTCGAACAGCCACGCGGTCTTCTGCTCTTTCGAGATGAGCTAGCTGGCTGGCTCCAGGGATTCAATCAGTTCAAGGGCGGTCGCGGCAGCGATGTGCCGCAGTGGCTGGAGATGCACGGCGCGCGCAGCATCACCGTGGACCGCAAGACCGGCAAGCCGAAGACGATCATGGTGCCCCGGGCGGCGGTGAGCGTCACGGGCGGAATCCAGCCCGGCATCTTGGGGAAGGTCCTGCGACCGGAGTACTTCGACAACGGCCTGGCTGCTCGACTCCTGATGGCCTGCCCGCCCCGGACTGCGCGCAAGTGGTCGGACGTGGAGATTCCCGAAGAGCTCGAGGTCGAGCTCGAGGGCGTCTTTCGAGTCCTCTTCGCGCTTCGCCCGGGGATTGACGGCGACGGTCAATCGAGGCCGGTGCGCCTGGAACTCACCACCGAGGCCAAGGGGCTGTTCGTTCAGTTCATCAACCGCAACGGCCTGGAGCAATGCAACCTGGACGTGCGAGGGGGTTTTGTCAGATGACTCATCGCCGGGCTCCGATGTCGAGACTCGAGAAGAGCGGGATCGCCGCCTGGGGTGGTCGGCATGAGCGCGGCGGTCCGATTCCATGAGCGGATCGTCGCCGAGATCGAGCACGTGCTCCCGGTCAAGGATCTGCCGCGCCTTCTACGGTGGGTCGGGAGTAGGAGTTCATCGGCGCTGTGGCGCCAGGAGGAGCTCGGGCAGTCTCTCGCGGACACGATGGAGCGCGTCGTTACCGGGGCCGCGCCCGAAGCGGACTTCGATCAAAGCCTCGGTCGGTGGATAGAGTCCATCCGCGTCGCCAAGGAAAAATCCGACGTCAGCCAGGCCCTCTTCGGGCCTCGACCCATCTGGGCCTTCTGGTCCTGCTACACGCGGTACGGCGAGCCCGAGTCGCCGCTGTCGGCGCTGTTGCGCGAAGAGGTCGGCTACCCGAGTGATGAGGAAGCTGGCATCGCGGTCCCCATCGGAAACGCAGCCGGTCAAGGCCGGACGAGGTGCCACGCCTGCGGCTCGAGCAAGTGGTGGCGGCTACGCCACGTCGACAACTGGGTGTGCGCGCGCTGTCACCCGCCGCAGCCGCCGGAAGACGAGATCATCATCGAGGATCGGGGCAGAGCTGGCGAAGTGGCACGATGAAGTCGCTCTACGTCACCGACGCCACGTTTTCGCAAGCGCTCGAGCGCGACCATGCTCGCGGATTGCTCGGCTTCGTGCAGATCGTGATCAGCGACACGATCGTGCTCGACGGCATCACGTTGCGAGTGAGCTCCGGCGGACGTCGGTACCTCTCCTATCCGAGTAAGAACACGCGCAGTGGGGCGCGGTTTCCCTTCGTCCGTCCGGTCGGCGAGGACGCGCGTCTGGACGTGCAGCGCCAGGTCTTCGCTGCGCTCGGCATCGAGGAGAGTCGATCGTGATCGAAGATCGGCCGCACACGTCGCGCCGTGTTGGCTCTTCGGCGCAAGGTCCGGGGAACGAGCCCGACGGCATGGACGACGCGACACGCGGGCACACAGGCGGCGACGCGGGAAGTGGCCCCACAACGCGCCGTGCGCGGTCCTTGACGCAGACGGCGTAGGACAAGTCCTCGGCGTTGGGCGAACGATGGTCTACGACCTCGATCATCGCGAGGCGCTACCGGCTCCTGTCGAGCTCGGTGCCCGTAGTCGCCGTTGGATCGCGGCCGAAATCCGGGCTTGGTTGCTGCACGGCGCGCCGACGCGACCCGCGTGGGAACGGCTATGGCCGCGCATCCGAAGGGAGATGCTTCGATGACGACGCCCTTAGTACACGTCGTGGATTCTCCGACGCAAATGACACGCAAGTGGGGGAGCACATCGCGCTCGACGCCCTCGACGTTGGCGATCAGCAAAGGAATGCACCTCCGACGCTTATCGCAGGAACGACTGGCTACGTCGCGGGGATCGAGGCATGTACGGAGTCCGATGAGTTCGACTTCCAAGACCGGCGAGGGGCGGTAGCCGATGGTCCACCGCGTGAACGGCAGCGACCGCTGGTACGCAAGCGTCGCCATCCCCGGCGTCCGCACGCTGCGCGTGGCGGCGTTTCCGCAGAAGCGCCAGAGCGAGAACCTGGAACGTGCACTAGAGCGGCTGGTCGTTCTCCGCGCCGAAGGCGACCGCCCCGACCCAGAGTTCCAGCGGTACATCGACTCCCTGCCGGATCGGACGCGCCGCCGGCTCATCAAGCTGCGGCTCCTCGACGATGATGACAACGTCGGTCGCTCGCGCCGTCTCGCCGACGTGCTCGGCGTTGGTGGCCGCGGCGCCGATCCCGGGCAGTTTGAGGTCTACCTGCGCTCGAAGGGCGGTACGGCGGCGCACGCGCGCCAGCAGGCAGACCGGGCGCGGCGCGTGCTGGTGGGGGAGTGCCATTTCCTTCTGACCACGGACATCGAGGAGGGCCCGGTCCTGCAGGCGCTCGCCAAACTCACCCATGGGGGACTTTCGGTCTCCAGCCGCAACGCATTCAGGCAGGCGTGCCGCTCCGTGACGCGCTGGCTCCTGCGCGAGGGCCGTCTGAAGCGCGACCCTCTGCTCCAGCTCGACAAGGCCCAGGGCGACTCCGACAGCGGCAGGCGGGCGCTGAGCGAAGAGGAACAGCTCCGCCTCGTGACCGTCACGCGCACCCAGCCGACTCGTGGCGGGCTCACCGGCGAGGCCAGGTCACTGATGTACCGGCTCGCGCTCACGATCGGGCTGCGGCGCGGCGAGTTGCTCTCCCTGCGCCGGTCCGACCTGGTGCTGAACGACAAGAACCCCGTCGTGACCGTGGCGCACGGGCACGCCAAGAACCGCAAGAGCACGAGCATCCCGCTCCAGCCAGACGTGGCTAGCGTGCTGCGGGAGTTCCTGCGCAACTGCGCAACGCCCTGCCTGCGGCGCCCGTGCTCCGAGGAGCGAGCAAGGGATACCGCGCCGCCGAGGTGCTCGACCGCGACCTGGAAGCCGCCGGTATCGAGCGCGAAACCGAGTCGGGCCACGTGGACTTCCACGCCTTGCGGGTCGGCTTCATCACGAACTTGGCGCGAGCCGGCGTCTCTGTTGCGCAGACGCAGCGGCTCGCCCGGCACTGCAACCCGACGCTGACGACGAACGTCTACTCGCGGTTCGGGTTCGACGAGGACGCGGCGGCGATCGCGAAGCTGCCGAACCTGGCGGGGGCGGCGGGGTAGGCCGTAATCGCGAGGTAGATCGGCGGCGCTCTGACGACGACTAACGGTGACTAACTGATGACTCTCCCACGATCTTGTCCGTGGCCTCGCGCAGGAATCCTAGGGCCTCCGCGTTCTTCTCGTCCGCGCACAGTGCCTTCACCTCGGCGAGCACTCGGCGCGCCTCGTCGGTGTCACCCTGGGCGTGGCGACAGAGGGCGATGAAGGCGAGATCCAGGGCGCGGTGGTAGAGCTGACCCTCTCGTTGGTTGCCCTTGTCGGCGCGCTGCAGGAACTCGAGGGCCTCCTCGAACTGGCCGGCCCGGTAGAGCGCGACGCCGAGCGTGCTCAGGTGTACGTGTGCTTCCGGATTGAGGCGCGTCGCTTCGCGCGCCATCTCCACGGCGCTGTCGTACCACTCCCCCTTGCGCCCCGGTTTGCCGACGATTTCCCACGCCGTAATGCCGAGCTGCTGCGCAGAGGGATACCCACTGGCCATTCGCTCGCGGAGCTCGCGGATTCTGTGATCAAGTGAGGTGTTCGCCATTGCCGGCGCGTACGCATACCGAAGGGCTGCGTCGAGCAAGATGGGGTCCTTGCAGTCGGGGTGCTCGCGTAGCCTGCGGGTGACGATCTCGAGATCCCCGTGCTCCTCCAGCAGCTCGTCCACGAGCGCGCGAGCAGGTTCGGTGACGTCCAGGCCATGGGCGAATCGATCTCCGCGGCCGGGGTACCACCGAGTAACGTTGCCGAAGACATCGACCGAGACGAGCTGGTCGTTGTGTTGCTGGAGAAACCTAGCGCCCGACACTCGGTAGAGATGAGGGCCATTGAGTGCGAGGATCTTGTCGCCCGTGTCCGGGTCGATCAGGTGGATCAAGGCGTCACTCGATCCGGCGCACAGGAGCCGCGAACCGTCATCGGTGAACGAGAGGCTCACAACAGCCCAGTGTGTTTCGTGTGTTGCGCCGATGCGGGTGCGTGGCCCGATTTCGGTTCCCGTCTCAACGTCGATGCGGACGAGGTCTATGGCCCTTTCCCGCACGGCTGCCGAGCCATCTCTGCGAATGCGCTGAACTGCGACAGCGAGCACACGCCCCCCTGGACGAAACGCGAGCCTCAAGATCTTGCTGTTGTCGATGAGCAGCGACTTCTGCGTCCAATCGTCGGTGCTCCAGATGGCCACGTTTCCCCACCAGTCACCCGCGGCCAGGAGAGCTCCCTCCCGACTGTAGGCCATCGCGGATACTTCCCTGGGAAGCGAGCCGAGATCCTTCTCCAACTTGTGCTCGCTCGTGGACCACAGCTCGACCTGGCCTTCGCCCGTGCCGGCCGCGAGCCGCGCGCCACGCGGGTCGAAGGCCATCGCTTGCCTGAAGGGCCCGGTCTCGATGACCTCTCCGATCTGCTCGCCGGACCGGCCGTCCCAGAACGCGAGGTCACCGTCGGGGTTGCCAGTCGCTAGCAGCGCTGCATCCGCGCTCATCGCGATCTTGAACATTTGGGTCCGGTCGAGGCCGGGGTCGAGGTACCGGCTGTCCGACGGCTGATCCGCGTGAACCAACCGGGGGTACCGGTCCGGATACACATTTTCGGGCGTCGGGAACGGAGGCCATCCATTGCTGAGGAAGGTCTCACCGTCCGGGCCGATCCTCGTCGCCCCCGTGAGCCCCTCGCCGATCCGCTGGCTCTGTGCCAGCCCGACGTCCCACACCTTCAGCGCGGACCCGGTCTGGAGGGCGGCGCTGACGACGCGGTGACCGTTCGGTGAGAAGGCCACGCAACTGGTGCCGCTCTCGTGCCCGTGCAGCGTGGCCAGGGGCGCTGCGCCAGGGCGCCGATCTGCGCCATCCCAGATCCGGACGGTGCGATCGTGCGAGGCCGTGGCGATGTGGACTCCACCTTCAGCATCGAGCGGAGAGAATGCGATCCAGTTGACGACGTTCTCGTGGCCAACCAGGCTGCTCAGCCATTCGCCATCGTTTGCGTTCCAGAGCTGCACGTCGCCGCTCGTGTCGCTCGCGGCAACGATATCGCCGCCGGGGGAAAAGGCCACGTAGGATGCACCGAGCCGCACCGCTGGAACGTCGATCTGATCGATGGTCTGCTCGCCCCCGTGCGCCTCCCAGATGCGGAGAGTGCCATTGAACACAGACGCGATCCGCTCGCCGTCGGGCCCCCACGCCAAGCTCGCGTACGTGTCCATTCCGTCTTTGCGCTCGTGACGGGAGAAGGTGAAGGTCGGCTCGCCGCTGCCGATCTCTTGGACAGCGATGTCGAGATCATAGTCCTGGTAGGCGACGCGCAGCAGGTCCGGACCGAGTCGAGTCGACCAGGAAGCCTTCGCTGCCGGGAACACGTGCGGGCCACTGACCCTGTCACCCCCAGCCCAGTCCCACACCTCGACGATCGCCACGGGTAGCTGGGCAACGCTGATACTCTCGCGTACCGACGCCAGCCTCGTGCCGTCGCGCGAGAACTGCAGGCGCACGATGAGGTCCTGCTTCCACACGCCATTGAGCGACCAGCCGGAGTTGTCGATCTCCGTGTCCAGTGTTCCCCGGGGCTGATACGTCTCGGGATCCCACAACTGGATCCTGTCGCTGGCGGAGGCGATGACAGCGCCATTGGGGTGCCAGGCGACCACGGTGGCGTCCCGATGTGCTCTCAGCGTTCGCTCGCTGTGGTCGACCTCGCCGGCCAGGTAACGCCACTCCCAGTACGGCCTGAATCGTCTGGGGATCGCCTCGAGGCGACGGCGCGCTTCCGCAACGTCGTGCACCTCGATCGCCGCGCCTGCGGCGGCGATGTCCTTGAAGTACGCTTGCGATTCGAGATCAACGCGTGCGCGCTGCTCACGCAGCAGCCCGATGGTCGTCACCACCAGCCCGCCGATCAGAGCCAGCATGGCGACGCAGGCGGCAGCCACCACGGCGCGGTTGCGCCGCACGAGCTTGCGCAGGTGGTAGACGCGGCTCGGCTTGCGAGCGAACACGGGCTTGTCATCGAGGAAGCACCGCACGTCCAGCGCCAGCTCCGCCGCCGACGAGTAGCGGCGCGCGGGCTCGGTCTCCAGGGCCTTGAGCACGATCCAGTCGAGATCACCACGCACCTGACGCACGAGCGTGTTCGCATTGGTGTGCCGCTTGTGCGCCGACACATCGAGGTCTTCTCCCGCGCGGGCGAGACGCGTGCTCGGACGCTCCGGCTTCTCGTCGCACAGCGTCCGCTGCTGTTCCCAGAAGGGCTCGTGCCGGAGCGCCTCCCAGTCGAACGGGAGGGAGCCCGTCAAGAGCTCGTAGAGCAGGCCCCCGAGGGAGTAGACGTCGGTGCGGCTGTCGATCGTGTGGCCCTGCGGCTGGGCTTGCTCGGGGCTCATGTACTCGAGGGTTCCCACCACCTGGCCGGTCCGCGTGAGGGTCATGCGAGCGACCGAGTCCTCGTCCGTCAGGCGCGCGATGCCGAAGTCGATGACCTTCGGTACGGGACGTCCGTCCGCCTCCATCACCAGGACGTTCGAGGGCTTGACGTCGCGGTGGATGATCCCCTTCCGATGTGCGTGGTCGAGGGCCTCGCAGACGACCGTGAAGAGCTCCAGGCGCTCTTCGAGGCGCAGGCGCCGCTCGTCGCAGTAGCGCGTGATCGGTTCGCCGGGCACGTACTCCATCACGAGGTAAGGACGACCGGTGTCCGTCGCGCCCGCGTCGAACCAGTGCGCGACGCTCGGATGGTCCATCAGGGCCAGCGCCTGCCGCTCGGACTCGAAGCGCGCGACGAGCTGGGCGCTGTTCATCCCCATGCGCAGGATCTTGAGGGCGACCTTGCGGTGCACCGGTTCTTCCTGCTCGGCGAGGTAGACCGCGCCCATACCGCCCTCACCGATCTTCTCCAGGATGCGGTAGCGGCCGATTCGTTCGGGAACGCCGGGGGTCGCTCGCTCGTCGCCCTCGCCTTCGAGCGACGGCCATGTCTCGAGGAAGGTCGCGTCTTCGTCCAGCTCCTGCAGCAGGCTGCACAGCGTGTCGCGGAGCGCTTCCTCGCCCGCGCAGTGGTGCTCCACAAATGACACGCGTTCGGCGGACGGCAGGTCAGCCGCCCGGTGGAAGAGCTCCTTGACGCGCTGGACTTGCTCTGGGCTCAACATGGTCGGTACCTCTCTTGGTCCTCTCAGGGGGAGCACTGGGTTCCGGGAGCGAGAGCCCATTCTCTCATCCCAAAACCGAACCACGACCCTCGCATGGATTCCCGCTTCTTCAGCCGCTGTCGGCCGACCCGCGAAGCTCCTTCTGCAGCCAGGCCTTGGCGAAGCGCCATTCTCGAAATGCGGTCGCCGTGGACACGCCCAGGATCTCCGCCGCCTCGGGCATGCTGAGTCCTCCGAAGAAGCGCAGCATCACGAGCTCCGCCGCGCGCGGATCCGCCCGTTCGAGATCGCGAAGCGCCTCGTCGATGGCCAAGACGTCGAACGTCGGCCCCTCGCTCGACAGCTGGGCGATCCCCTCGCAGCCGATGCGATGCAGGTGCCCGCCGTGCTTCATGCTGGCCTTGCGGCGCGCCTGATCGATCAGGATCTCACGCATGGCCCGCGCGGCGGCGCCGTAGAAGTGGGCCCGGTTCTGCCATCCCGGATCCTCCTTGCCGACGAGCTCGAGGTAGGCCTCGTGCACGAGCGCGGTCGACTGCAGGGTCTGCCCTGGGGCCAGTGAGGCCATGTATCTGCCGGCCTGCCTACGCAGCTCCGCGTAGACGATGGGGAGGAGCTCCTCAGCCGCCTTGGCCTCGCCTCGCTGTAGTGAGTCGAGGATCCGGGTGACCACGCCCTTGGATGCCTCCTGGCCCATGCGGCGATTATCCACGACTCGCCCGGCTGGTGCACCGAGCCTGCACAAACGGAACAGAATAGGGATTCTGGTGATAGGCGTTCCTCTCGCTTTTCGGGCTGAGTAATGCCGGGGCGGTCGGCTGCGCGCGACCCGGCTCACCCCGAACGCCCCTGCCCCGCAGAGACCCTTCCCCAATCGGAGCCTGTTGCCAACCGGAGTCTGCCATGAAGACATTCCCGCTTTTCTCGGCCCCCTCACGCGGAGCCGCCGCCTCCGCGTTCGTCTTGTGCGCGTTCGTGAGCGCGAGTCCGAGCCGTGCCCAGACGCCGGACAAGTTCCCGTTCTATCCCGTGGCGGGGAACCTGTACGAAGACTTGTTCCCCTCCCAGTACGTCGATGTGACCCCCCCGGGGCCCCCTGGCGGGGACTGGAACTGCACCTTGATGGCCCTCGACGGCAACACCGAGTTGAGAACTCGCATTCGCACGTACGGTGAACAAGAGATCGGCGTTCCGGTCTTCGCGGTCTTGGACGGCACCGTGGTCGCTGTGCTCGACGGCGAGCCCGACATGACCGACAACTCCCCCGGGTGCACCACGACCGGCAACTACGTCCACATCGATCACGGCTTCGGGCGGGAGTGCAAGTACTTGCGCCTCAAGAACGGCAGCATTCATTTGTCGGTCGGTGACACCGTGAAGGCCGGGCAGCAGCTAGGGCTGGTCGGCTCGAGCAGTTGCCGCCGTGGGCCTTTCCTGGGCTTCGAGACGTACGACAACAGCGTGCTCATCGAGCCGTACGCGGGACTGTGCCGGGCCGGGCCCAGCGAGTGGGTCAATCAGCCGCCCATTAACACGGATCCGTTCGTGCACTACTTCAACATCGCCACCGCCCCTCCCCCCGGCTACCGCGGCTGGCCGCACGACCGGCCTCGCACAGGCACACTCGTTCAAGGCTCTCAGTCGTTCTACATTTTCTTCGCGCTAGGCACCCTGCCATTCTACAGCGACTGGGAACTGCGCTGGATCCGGCCGAACGGGACCCTCGGCCATAGCGAATCGGGCAGTTTTGGTCCCAACTTCTGGTTGTACCTCCAGGGGTCGGAAGACTTCGGCGTCAACCTGGACATGACCGGCGCCTGGACTCTGGAAGTCGACATCAACTCGACAACAGTGCAGCAATTGCCCTTCGAGGTCGTCGCCACGCCGGGCGGGATCGTCAACCGCCCGCCTAATCCCATTACCGTTCAGATCACGCCCGAGTGCCCGAGCACGGACGACGTACTGATCTGCCGTGTACAGAACGACGACCCCGTGCTGGACGATCCCGACTACGACATCGTTCGCTATCAGTACGTCTGGAAGGTGGGAACGACCGTCGTCCGTAACGTGACGACGGCCGCGCGCTCGGACGTCGTCCCGCGCCGGTCGCTGGGAGACTACGTGACTTGCGAGGTGACCGCTTCGGACGGCACGCACAGCGCCCCGACCGTGCAGGCCGCGATCAACGTCGGAGTTAACGGAACGGCCTATTGCAGCCCAGCGACCCCGAACAGCACCAGCATGGCTGGCACCATCCTGGCCTCCGGCTGTCAGGTCGTGAGCCACAACGACTTCACCCTCACCGCTGACCAGCTCCCCCCGAGCGAGTTCGGCCACTTCCTCGCCGGCCAGACGCAGGGCTTCAACAACCCGCCGGGCAGTCAGGGGATCATCTGCCTCTCCGGCAACATCGGCCGCTTCAACTCGCCGTCGCAGATCATCCAGGGGCCGACGGGCTCCATCCAGGTGGACTTGACGTCCATTCCCGTCAACCCGCCGATCGCCGTGCTTCCCGGCGACACGTGGCACTTTCAGTGCTGGTTCCGCGACAACAACCCGGGGCAGACGAGCAACTTCACGGACGCGGTCAGCGTCACCTTTCTGTGATGTGGATGGACCTGTCAACTTGCCGCGAGTACGGCTTCTGCAAGTCTGTTTCGTTGGTTGGTTGATTCGTCTTTCGGTGCGCCTCTGCGTCGACCTCACCCAAGAGGGTGGTCCGGTGCGGAGGCGCGCCAGTGACGGGGCAATGGTCTTTGGAGACGTTGTCGGAGGGGCGGCATGGCCTCGCCGCAACCACCGTCGGCACCAAGGCGATGTTCGCGGGCGGACAAGGCCCCCCCGGCAACTCCGACGCAGTCGACATCTACGACGACTCGACGGGAACATGGTCTACGGCAACGCTGTCGGCGGAGTGGTGGCTACCCACCGCGTTGGTGCGTGAATCGAGGCCCGCGACCAGCTCAGGAGCCAGCCAGGGTCGCCCTTGAGTCCCGGCCGGCGCTGCCGGGCACACTGCGAGGATGAAATCGCGAGTCCCTCCGACCTACAAGACGAAGTACCGTGTCGCG
>JAAELL010000429.1 GCA_024226735.1 bacterium
CATCGGACTTAAAATCCGAAGGGCCGTAGGCCCGTGGGGGTTCGAGTCCCCCCTTCCCTACCATTGCGAGGAACGTGTTGTCCGGTAGCGTCCGCTGGAGTCCGGTAGCGTCCAGGGACGGATGCTTCGGCGACGCAAATACGACGCAATAGAGCGGTTGCCGATCGGGCGATGGATTGGGGCTCGCGCAAGAGGCTCGCTTGTCCGTGGACGTCCGCTGGCGTGCGGTGAGGTCCGGGAGCGTCCGCTGACGGGTGCTACGTGGTGACGTGCGCGTCACGTTCTGGATTCGCGTATTCGACTTGCTGTTGGGGCGGAGCAGAGCGACATCACGGTCGTGGGTGTGCACGACGGGAACGACAGCGGCGTGCGCATGGTGCTGTACCGCAAGGGCGATGGCTCGGCACCCCTGGTCGACTGGATGGACTGCTTGCCACCCCGTGCCCGGGCCAAGGTCCTGGTTCGTCTGGAGCGCCTGGTCACCCGCTGGCACTCGATCCGGCAGACGGACGAAGTTCACTTCGCCGACGGCCTGAACGAGCTGCGGCTCCGTCATGGGGGAGTCGTGTACGCGGTGTTCTACTTCCGGTTCGGGCTCGGCTCCGTCGTCCTCGTCGGTGGCGTGACGGACTGCGTCGGGAAGGGGCGGTTGTTGGCGATCAGGACGTCGTCGGAGCGCAAGCGGCGGTTCGAGGGCGCACCGAGGGAGTACAGGTCCGAGGTTGGCCTCGGTGAACTGCGCGAGCGCTTCTTCACCGATCCGAAGGCCGTCGCCAAGCTGGAGGAGGCTCGGGTCAGCGCCACGATCGCTGAGCTGGCGCTCGGGCTCCGGCAGGACGCCGGCATGTCCCAACGCCAGCTCGCCGAGCGCGTCGGTACCGGGGCATCGGTCATCTGCCGCGTCGAGCGCGAGGAGTACTCCGGAGCCCCGCTGGGCATCCTGATGCGGGTTGCAGCCGTGATGGGGAAGCAGGTCGAGGTGCGGGTTGTGACGCACTGCGACGGTGCTCGTCCTCGTTGACCTGCAGTCGCTACAAGAACGTCACGCTGACGGCATCCGTGAAGTTGCTCGACCCGAGGTCGCGGAACCAGCACTGGAAGTTCCAGGTCTCTCCAGGTTGAACCGCGTGCGCTGGAGACAATGGCAGCGACGTGAGATCGACGGCGATGCTCCCCGCGGGACCCTGAATGATCTGGCCCGCTTGGAGAAAGCGACCCAGGGCACCCCCAGCGATGCAGATAGTGCCCTGGGTGCCGGGCGGCACGAACTGTTGCTGACCCGAGCCGACGATGAAGTAGCCGAACTCACCGGGCGGCAAGTCCTCGGCCAACAGCGTCATGTCGTGTGCCCGTCACCGTAATCTTCGTCACAGATCGCGTAACTCGACCGGACAAAGCAGCGCCTCCAAGCCCCCGGCACCACGCCGGAGAAAGCTGGAGCGATGCACGACGACCCGTTCGTCCGCGACCCCAAAGACCTCCCCGATCCCTACGAGCATGACGGGCGCGTAGCCCACCCCGGCGGCGGGAGTGCCAGCCCGCCCCCCGGTGTGCCCGACGGCGACGCCGACCGAGGCGAAGCCGAGATCGGCGCCGACGTCGGGCACACCGGGGAGGCAGGCGGTCACTCCCGTTCGCCGTCTGGGCCTTCCGCGCCCGACCCGGACCCCTTCGACGACGCGCAGTTCACCTGGCGTCCGCGTCCGAAGAGCCGCACTCGCCGCCGCGCTCGCAAGACCGACGCCATGGGCCGCTTGCGCACAACGCCCCAACAGCGGCTCCTGATCCTAGACACGTGGATCCGCTCCAAGCTCTCGGCGCGCGAGTTCGCCGAGATGGTCGGCGTGTCCCAGCACACGCTCTACAAGTGGAAGCAGCGCTTCGAGGAGGAGGGCCCTGCGGGCCTGGCCGATCGCAAGCGCGGCGCCCCGCGCGGCAGCCGACTGCCCGAGGCGACCCGCCGCGCGATTCTCCTGCTCAAGCAGGCGCACCCTGACTGGGGCGAGCAGCGCATCTCCGACGTCCTGATGCGCAGCGAAGGCTACGGCGCGAGCCCCGGCGCGATCGGTCGCGTGCTCGAGGAGGAGGGCTGGGTCGTCGAGGACACGCCGACGGTCCCACACCCGCCCAAGGTGCGGCGCTTCGAGCGCACGCGCCCGAACGAGCTGTGGCAGACAGACCTCTTCACCTTCACCCTCAAGCGCGAGGGACGTCGGCTGTACCTGGTCGCCTTCATGGACGACTACAGCCGCTTCATCGTCGGCTTCGGGCTGCACGCTTCGAGTTCGGGCGCGCTGGTGCGCGAGGTCTTCAGCTCGGCGATCGCGAACTTCGGCGCGCCGACGGAGATCCTCACCGACAACGGTACCCAGTACCACACCTGGCGCGGAGTGAGCGAGTTCACCAAGCTCTGCCGCCGCAAGGGCGTGCGCCAGATCGTCGCGAGACCGCGCCGGCCGCAGACCTTGGGCAAGATCGAACGCTTCTGGGGCACTCTGTGGCGCGACTGCGCGCGCGACGCGATCTTCCGCGGGCTGGACGATGCGCGCAGACGGATCGCGCTCTTCATCGACTACTACAACTTCCAACGCACGCACCGAGGGATCGACGGCCTCGTGCCCGCCGACCGCTACTTCGAGTCGGCCAAGGAGGTGCGCGAGGTGCTCGCCAAACGCGTCGCCGCAAATGCGCTCGACCTGGCGCGAAGCGGTGAGGCGCGAAAGCCCTTCTACCTGACGGGTCGAGTCGGCGACGCGAACATCTCCCTGCACGCCGAAGGCGAGCGCGTGGTGCTCGTGAAAGGCGACGGCTCACGCGAGGAAGTGGATCTCGGCGCGCCCGGTCAGCGAGCGCAGGAGGAGACGGAGACGGGCTTGCCCGAGACCGTGTCCGAGAGCGCAGAGCCCGTAGGCATCTGCGGCACGGAGGAGCCTGAGGAGCCGGCGCCGCCCGGTACCTCGCCGCTGGACGAGCTGCTCGAGCGTCTGCAGAAGGGCCTCGACGGCGACGCCGAGGGCGACGACATCGAGGAGATCGGAGGTGCGTCGTGAGCGCTTCGAACGGCCGCACTCCGAAGGGATCGAAAGAAGCGCGCCGCGCAGCGGCAGTCATCCTCGAGACGCTGGGCGGCCTGCGCTCGACGAGCGAAGCCGCCGAGGCACTGGACGTCGCCGTAGCGCGCTACTACGTGCTGGAGCGGCGCGCGATCGAGGGCATGATCGAAGCGCTCGAGCGACGGCCACGCGGGCGCAGACGCTCGCTCGAGGCCGAGCTGGAGCACGTGCAGCGTCAGCTCGACGACGTCGAGCAGGAGCTTGCGCGCTACCAGTCCTTGTACCGCGCGTCGCAGCGGGCCTTCGGGCTGCCGCGAGAGGAGTCGGCGTCCCCGTCGAAGAAGCGCAAGACGAAGACGACGCGCACGCGTCGCAAGAAGGCCCGAGTGGAGAAGGTGCTGGAGGATCTGGGCAAACCTGCCCCGCCCGTGGCGCGCTCCTCGGATGCGAAGACGGCCAGCGCAAAGGAGGCGTGAGATGCGAATTGGAAGACCGCCCTTCAAGTCGGGTCATGTCGATGGGCTCGAAGGCCCGAGCCGCGAGAAGGAGCGCCTGCGGGCGATCCTGAAGACACTCTCGGGGGACACTCCGGTCGCCGAGGCGTGCGAGGAGCTGCATCTCTCCCGGACGCACTTCAACGACCTGCGTGCTCGCGCTTTGCAGGCCGCGCTCGACGGACTGATCTCGCAGGTGTCGGGCCGCAAGCGCAAGGTGCGCGAGGTGGATCCGAGCGAGCTCGAGCGGCTGCAGAGCGAGAACGAGTACCTGCGTGACGAGCTGGACATCGCGCGCGTGCGCACCGAGCTCGCGCTGGTGATGCCGCACGTGTTGCGCGAGCCTGAACCGCCGTGGGGAAAGAAGCCGGCTCGGTCCGGGAGGAGCTCCAAGCGGTCGAGCAAGCGGAGGAGCGGCACCACGCGCGGCTGCGCGCGCTGACGCGCCCCGAGACACCGAGTCCGAAGCCGCGTCGGCGTGGGCTCAGGGAACAGAAGGAGCGGCGCACGAGGGAGGAACTCGTGCGCCGCTCTCTTGTCGAGTGTGTGCAGCGGGTCGAAGAACGGGGGATGACGCAGCAGGAAGTCTCGCGCCGCATCGGAGTCGCGCGCACGACGGTGCGATCGTGGGTGCAGCGCGATCAGGGCGCGGCGCCGACGCCGCGTGGGCGACGTCCTCGGCACGCGGATCGTGCAGAGCGCAGCGCGGTGCTCGGAGCGCTGGAGCAGGAAGGCACGGGGATCGGGATCCCCGAGCTGCAGCGGCTCTTCCCGGAGATCGCGCGGCGGGAGCTCGAGGAGCTGCGGGCGCGGCGGAGCTACTGCTTGCGGCGGCGCCGCCGCTGGAGCATGCACGCACTGCGCTGGACGACGCCGGGATCAGTGTGGGCGGCGGACTTCACGAACACGCCGTGCCTGGTGGACGGCGAAGTCGGGAAGCTCGGGCTTGTGCGCGACCTGGCGAGCTACAGCCAGCTCCTCGCGCGGCCGTCCTCGGGCGAGAAGGCGATAGAGGTGGTGCTGGCGCTCGAGCACTTGTTCGCCGAGCACGGCGCGCCGCTGGTGGTCAAGATGGACAACGGGCCAGGCTACGTGGCGGAAGCGACGCGTGAGCTGTGCGCAGCGCACGCAGTGCTGGCGCTCTACTCACCGCCATACACGCCCAGCTACAACGGCTCGTGCGAAGCGGGCGGCGGGTCCCTGAAGAACCGCGCCGCGCGGATCGCGGCGGCGGCGGGACGCGCCGCTGCTTGGACCAGTGGCGACGTCGAAGCCGCGCGCTTGCAAGCGAACGCGTGCGTGCACGTCCGTGGTCCGCGCGGGCCGACGCCGGATGCGCTCTGGGAAGCACGCGAACCAATCGAGGCGCAAGAACGGGAGCGCTTCCTCGCGGTCTACGCGCGCTGCGAGGCGGACGCTCGTCGCGAGCTCGAGTTCGGCGACACCGTCGCCCTGGATCGGCCGCGGCAGGCTATGATCGACCGCAGGGCGGTACCGAACGCCCTCATTGAACTTGGTTATCTCGAAGTCAGGAGGCGCTGATTGTCCGCTCGAACGGGTGCCGTTTGTGACCGAGATTTCGTGGTGCGCACAGGTTGCAGCGAGACCCGATAGGCTATCGGGATGGGGCATCGCTTAGTCAGATAGTTAGGAGCAACCCCCTTCGGTTCGTTGATACAACGGGCATGCTCAGCCGTTGCCATGATGATTGCACTAAGGAGGATTGTGGTTTCTTCCGAATCAAGTGGAAGTTTACGCTCAGTGACGGTAACCGCGTTTCAGATATCTGTGGCCCAGGGAAGAAGGGCTTTATCGTTCAAGGTACGTACCGGAAGACGGAATTCGATCATTGCAGCTACAGTATCTCGCCTACTGAGCCTGGAGCGCCGACTCCTCCTGGTGGGCATGAGAGGTTCGTGCACTACTACCTTCAGGCATTCGAGATGGATAGCAACGACAGGGAAATGAGGCTCTCCGACACCTTTAGTGGGTGAATCAGGGCCGGGTTCGAGGCCGCCCCAGGAGACCAGTGAAGGGAGAGACCGGCACAGGAAGGCCCCTGGAGGCCCCCAGGGCTCGGTCCGGGGCGGTTCCGGGAGCGGAGGC
>JAAELL010000430.1 GCA_024226735.1 bacterium
AAGTGTCGCGGTTTGTACCGACGGATTCGTGGCGGGCTCAGCCGCCTGAATCGCCGGGCCTTACGGGCTTGCAAGGCCGTCGGGCTGCCTCTCTCCAGCAAGAAGTCCCATCGGGCTCAGGTCCATGGCCGTCTCGGACCGATGTTCGGGTCGTCCCAGATCCTCAGCTGGAGTCCCAATGATCACCATGGAAGAACTCCTGGCGCTAATGGTGCGCCAGGGTGGATCCGACCTCCACATCTCCGTGGGGAGCCCCCCGCGTGTCCGCGTCGACGGCGTCCTGCTCGCCGTCGAACACCATCCGTTGAATCCGGAGGACACCCGTCGGCTCGCGACGAGCGTGCTGCATTCGGATCAGATCGCGCGGCTCGACCGCGATCTCGAGCTGGATTGCTCGTTTGGGCTCGAGGGCTACGGGCGCTTCCGCGTGAACTGCTTCTACCAGCAGGGCTCGGTCGCCTGCGTTCTGCGTGCGATCCCGAGCGCGATTCCGAGCTTCGAACAGCTCGGGATGCCGCTCGAGGTGTGCCACAAGATCTGCGGCCTGCACGCCGGGCTCGTTCTCGTCACGGGGGCGACCGGATCCGGCAAGTCGACGTCGCTCGCCGCGATGATCGACTACATCAACCAGGCCCGGCAAGAGCACATCGTCACGATCGAGGACCCGGTCGAATTCACGCACGCGCACAAGAACTGCATGGTGACGCAGCGGGAAGTGGGCGGCGACACGAAGGGCTTCAACAACGCGCTGCGCAGCGTGCTCCGTCAGGACCCCGACATCGTCCTCGTCGGTGAGCTGCGGGACCACGAGACGATCGAGGCGGCGTTGACGCTAGCGGAAACCGGTCACTTGACCTTCGGTACGCTGCACACCTCCGACGCCGTTCAAACGGTGAACCGGATCGTCGACGTCTTCCCACCGCACCAGCAGTCGCAGGTGCGGACGATGCTGTCGTTCTCGCTCGAGGCGGTGTTCAGCCAGAAGCTGCTCCCCGCCGCGGACGAGCGCGGTCGCGTGCTTGCGGCCGAAGTGATGCTGACGACGCCCGGCATCCGCGCGCTGATCCGCGACGGCAAGACGCACCAGATCTACTCGCAGATCCAGACGGGTGGACGCGCGGGCATGGTGACGATGGTTCAGTCACTCTCGCACCTGGTCAACACGGGTCAGGTCCGCCTGGCCGACGCCGAGTCGGTCGTCAGTGATCCGACCGAGCTTCGTCGCGCTGTGAGGGCTGCCTGATGGTGCGCGTCTCGGTCAAGGTCAAACGGCTCCTCGTGGAGGAGGGGCTGATCACCAATGACCAATGGGAAAGCGCCCGCAAAGAGGGGGGCGACATCCTCGATGCGCTCCTCAAGCAGGGGACGATCGAGGAGTCGTCGCTGATGGAGGTGATGGGGCGCTCCGCCGGAGTCGCGCCGATCGACCTCTTGAGCGTCATGCCCGACCGCTCCGCCGTCGACAGCATTCCCGAGGAGACGTGCCGCGAGCGCGGTATCCTGCCGATCACCAAGAACGGCAACGTCCTGACGATCGCCGTCTCGGACCCGTTTGATGTCATTCTGCTCGATGACCTCAAGCGGATGTCCGAGTGCCACGTGCGCACGGTCTTCGCGCATGCGCAGATGGTGCGCGCAGCGATCGACACCGAGTTCGACGCGGGTGCCCAGCAAGTGTCCGACCTCATGGCCGAGGTCAATGGCAAGGATACCCTCGAGGTCCGGGAGGAGCGCGACGAGACGCAGGACATCGAGAAGGCGAACACAGGTGGCGACGACGCGCCCGCGGTGAAGCTCGCCAACTTGATCCTCTTGCGGGCGCTGAAGGAGAAGGCGAGCGACATCCACGTCGAGCCGTGCGAGAAGCACATCACCGTGCGTCTGCGTATCGACGGCACGATGAGTCGCATCATGACGCCGCCGAAGTCGCTTCTGAACGCGCTGAACTCGCGCCTGAAGATCCTGGCCAAGCTCGACATCGCCGAGCGCAACCGCCCGCAGGACGGCAAGTTCCAGATCCGCTTCGAGGGACGCTCTATCGACTTCCGCCTGTCGATCCTGCCCGTCGTCGGCGGCGAGAAGGCTGTGATCCGTATCCTCGACACGGGCTCGATGGCCTTCAAGCTCGAGAGCATGGGCTACGAGCCGCAGGCGTACAAGGACATCACGCACGCGATCGAGCAGCCCTACGGGATGATGCTGGTCACTGGCCCGACGGGATCGGGTAAGTCGACGACGCTCTACTCCTGCGTGCAGGAGGTCGCCTCGCCCGAGGTCAACGTCACGACGGTCGAGGACCCGGTCGAATACCGCATGGACGGGATCAACCAGGTCCCGGTCAACCCCAAGCGCGGCATGACGTTCGCTGGAGCGCTGCGTTCGATCCTGCGTCAGGACCCCGACATCGTCCTGGTCGGCGAGATCCGCGACAAGGAGACCGCCGACATCGCCGTCAAGGCGGCGCTCACCGGTCACCTGGTGCTCTCGACGCTACACACGAACGACGCGGCCAGCACGATCACGCGTTTGGTCGACATGGGCATCGATCCCTTCATGGTGTCGAGCTCGCTCTTGTGCATCTGCGCCCAGAGACTCGGGCGTCGGTTGTGCCCGCAGTGCAAGCTGCCGGTGGATGATCCGCCCGTCGAGAAGCTCATGGATATCGGCTTCAAGGACGCGGACTTCGAGGGCCTCGAGCTCTTCGAGGCCAACCTCGACGGTTGTGCGCGTTGCAGTGGCGGCTACCGCGGCCGTTTCCCCGTTCTGGAGACGCTTGCCATGTCGCACCGCCTGAAGCGCATGGTCGTCGAGGGCTCGCCGGTCGACGCAATGAAGGAACAGGCTTTGGAAGAGGGGATGGTCACCCTGCGAAGGGTCGGAATCCTCAACGCCATCCGGGGTGTGACCTCAGTTGAGGAAGTGCTTCGAATCACTCTGGACGACTGACCGCTACTAGCCCCACACGGAGACAGGGAACGTGATCAACTTCAAGTACGCGGCGAAAGGGCCTAGCGGTCAGACCGTCGAAGGCAACATCTCGGCCGCTTCCAAGGCCGAGGCCGTGGCCGAGCTGCGCAAGCAGAACTTGGTCGTGATGCGACTGAGCCAGTCCGGCTCGAAGGGCAAGACGAAGAAGGTCAAGACGACCAACGCGCGCGGCGATGTTCGCGCGCGCGCCAAGAGGGGCGAGCTCGTCATCTTCACGCGCCAACTCGCGACGATGGTCGGCGCTGGCCTCTCGCTGCTCGAGTCATTGGAGGTGCTCGGCCACCAGGCCGAGAGCCCCGGGATGAAGGCCGCGTGCGACAAGCTCGTCAACGAGGTGCGCGGCGGATCTGACCTCTCGGCTGCGATGGAGTCGTGCCCGAAGATCTTCAACTTCCTCTACATCAGCATGGTGAAGGCGGGTGAGATCTCCGGTCAGATGGACATCATCCTCAACCGCCTCGCGGACTACCAAGAGGCGTCGGCGGAGCTGACGCGCGAGATCAAGGCGGCGATGACCTACCCCGTCATCTCGATGGTCCTCGTGCTCGGTATCACGGCCTTCCTGATGATCGGCGTCGTGCCGACCTTCAAGGAGGTGTTCGAGTCGCTCGATGCCGAGCTGCCCGCGATCACGCAGTTCGTCTTGACCATCTCGGACTTCATGCGCGGCAACGTCGCGATGATCGCCGTCGGCTCGATCATCGCTGCGATCGGACTCGTCATGTTCAAGAACACCGAGAAGGGCACCTACCTCTGGGACGCGACGATGCTCAAGCTGCCCGTCTTCGGAGCGCTGTTCTCCAAGGTGTGCCTCGCGCGCTTCAGCCGCACGTTCGCGACGCTGATCCGCTCCGGTGTTCCGATCATGTCGACGCTCGACATCGTCGCGGACACGGCCGGCAATGGCGTCGTTCAAAAGGCCGTGCGCGAGTCGCGCGACAGCGTCCGTAACGGCAACTTGCTTTCCGAGCCGCTCGGTGACGCACCGGTCTTCCCGCCGATGGTGGTGCGCATGATCGCGATCGGTGAACGCACCGGTGCGCTCGAGACGCTGCTCGAGAAGATCGCGGAGTTCTACGACAGCCAAGTGAAGGCGCAAGTCAAGGCGCTGACGAGCCTGATCGAACCGCTCCTCATCACCTTCATGGGGGTGATCGTCGGCGGCGTCGTGCTCGCCATCTTCGCCCCGATCCTGGACATGGTCGGCAAGCTCTCCGGCGGACAGTGACCGGCCGCGGGCCGCGTTGCCCGCCACGCTTGTTCGGGCCCCCCCCGAGCCGCGACGCGGCTTCGGGGGGCCCGGTCGTCGGTTGGTGATTCAAGCGGAGATCGCGGCCCTATCACGGGAATTCCAGTGCCGACCTCAAGCTCGCACCGGACTCTCACCGATACATCTCTTCGGCTGGAATTCGTGGCGCTCTGGGAACACTCCTGGCCGCGGCCGACAGTCGGTCTTCACCAGGAGACCTCCTTCAGTACCACAGACCATTCCGGGTTCGCATCCGCGAGCCAACAGGGAGTCAGGGCAGTCAACAAACAGCACCTCGCGGTGCCGAACGTAGGAGACAGATGATTAGGAAACGGAACGCTGGTTTTACGCTCATCGAGCTGATGATCGTTGTAGCCATCATTGCGATCATTGCGGCGGTCGCCATCCCCAAACTCATGAGTGCGCGTATCTCGGCCAACGAGAACGCCGCTATCGCTACGCTCCGCTCGATCGCGGCTGCGCAGCAGCAGTTCCAAGCCTCGTCGTCCATCGATACCGATGGTGACGGCGGTGGCGAGTACGGTTTCTTCGGCGAGCTTTCCGGCACCGTCCGTATGCGTATCTTCGACGGCACCGGCCCCGCGGCCAGTACGACCGACGACGACATCCTCGACCCGCCGTTCCTCGCGAGCGCCTTCGGCAACGTCGCCTCTGACGGCACCGACGGCGTCGTCGAACGTCAGGGCTACTACTTCAAGGTCTACCTTCCCGACGTCACGGGTGCCGGCGGCACGCCGGGCCTCGGTGAAGATCCCGCGGGCGGCACGAAGGCCGGCGACATCGGCACGTGGGCCAGCGCGAACTGTGAGATCATGTGGGCCGCCTACGCATGGCCGGTCGACGCCGAGAAGACGGGCAACCGCACGTTCTTCATCAACCAAGAGGGCGACATCGCTTCCTTCGACAACCGCGACCAGTCCTACGAAGGTCTGGGCTCGGTCCCGACGTTCGGCGCTGCCTACGACAACACCGTCGCCGACAGCATGGAGGAGGCCGTCGCCTTCGCCGTCATGGGCTTCACCGCCAACGACACCAACATCTGGACGATGGTCGGTAACTGATTCTGGCTCCCGCCAGCGGAACGATGGGGGTTCCGGCAATCGCCTGACTCCCCGTCTGGTTTCCTTGGACCGCGCCTCCTCTTTGGGGGGCGCGGTCCTCGCGGTTTCGGGGGATGGGGGGCGGAGCCCACGATCCCCCGAAAGCGAAGCCAGAGGCTTCGCGCGCTATCCATGGCACCGCCGGTTTCGTGGATTGGGGGCGCGGAGCCCCCAATCCACGAATGCGAAGCTTGAAGCTTCGCACGGCTATCCATGGCACCGCACCTGACGGTGCGGTCGCGGTGCGGGGGCTTGGGCCCCGCGGGCGAGGCCGGGCGTTCGGCGGGGACGTCAGGGCGGGGACGTCAGGCGCGGCGCGATCAGGGGGCGTCTTGTCGGGAGAGGGCGAACAGGGTGTCGGCGTTGGCGCTCGTCAGGTGGGCGGTCTCTTCGAAGCTCGTGCCGCGCACGGTGCTGAGCTGCTCGACGACGCGGCGAACGAGGGCGGGCTCGTTGCGCTTGCCGCGGTGGCCCTGGGGGGCGAGGAAAGGGCAGTCGGTCTCCACGAGCAGTGACTCGCTCGGGACCTCGCGCGCGGCCGCACGGTTGGCGTCGTTCTTGGCGTACGTGACGACGCCGGAGAACGAGATGCACAAGCCCGCCGCGAGGTAGGGCGGGAGCTCGTCCGGGCCCATCGTGTAGCAGTGCATCACACCGCGCACGCCCGGGTACTCGCCGATCGCGCGCGCGGTGTCCTCGTGCGCGTCGCGGCAGTGCACGATCACGGGCTTGTCGAGCTCGCGCGCGAGGGCGAGGTGCCAGTGGAAGCTCTCGAGCTGCGCCTCCCGCGGCGAGTACTCCTTGAAGTAATCGAGTCCTGTCTCCCCGACGGCGACGCACGCGTCGCGCCGGCACATCGCCTCGATCGCCTCGCGCGCGGACTCGGTCGAGTCCGAGGCGTCGTGGGGGTGGATTCCGGCGGTTGGGTAGAGGCCCGGCTGGTCGGCGCAGAGCTCGAAGCACTGCTCGGACGTGACGAGGTCCGTGCCGACCATCACCATCCGCGACACGCCTTCGGCGCGGGCGCGATCGAGAACTTCGTGTCGGTCGGTGTCGAACGTCGACCAGAAGACGTGCGCGTGCGAGTCAGTGATCAACGGTAGTTGGCGTTGAGGAGGTCTTCGAGGAAGCTGCGGAAGTGCCCGTCGACCTCGCGCTCGGCGACCTCCTGGAAGAGGACGCGCCCGCGCTCGCCGCGCATCGTGTCGCGCAGCGCCTGGGCCGCCATGCGACGCACGTACCCGTTGCCCGTCGACTCGACGAGCGTCGTGCGCAGCGCGGCCTCGCCGAGCTCGTCGCCCGGGTAGCGACCGAGCTCCTTCGCTGCGAAGTGCCGGGCGGCGTCCTCCATCGCGAGGTTGGTCAGGACGTCCGCGAGCACGTCGACCGGTGAGTGCTCCGTGCGCGCGCACGCCTCGGCGTAGCCGCGCGCGAGGAATTCGTCGGGGACCCCCGTCTCCTCGGCGCGCCCGCGTCGGCGCAGGAGCGGCTCGGCGAGCTCGAGGTAGTGCTCCGGTGACGTCTCCGCCAGAACCAGCGCGGCTTCGGTGCGGTCGCTGACCCGGTAGTAGCCGTAGGTGACCATCACTTTCTCGAGCAGCGGCCGGGCCGCCTCGGGAGCCGCGTGCCCCCCGACGATCAGGAGCGCCCGGCGCACGTCGTACTCTTCGCCCGGGTACCCGGTGAACGCGTGCAGCGCCGCGGCCCCGATCTCGGTGTCGCCGCGCATTAGCCGCTTGACCCACTTCTGGTTCTTGATGAAGCGCCGGTCGTGGTGGTTGCTGGTCAGGGTCGGGTCGAGGGGCTTGAGCGACTCGATCAGATTCGCGATTTCCTGGCGGGCCTCGTCGCCGACCGGGGCGCGCTCGCGGTCGAGCGGGATCCCGCTCGCGTCCCTCTCGACCCCCCCGACCACTAGCTTCTCGGGCTCGTCCTCGGTCGCGTCCTGGGAGCACGAGGGCGAGGCGCCCGTGAGCAGGCAGGTCACTGCGATCCACAGGGCGTGCGATGGCGCACGTCGCGTGAGCGATTGGGGGCGGTGATGGGGGCGTGACTTGGCGGTCATGGTCGTCGTCGTGGCGTCGCTGGCTGGTCAGAGCGCGACAGGATAGGGCGTGGCACGCGATTTGTGGACGAGTGAGCTTGCCCCGTCCCGCGGCCCGGGGGTGTTCGCAACATCCGGGCCACGGCGAGGCACCCTCAAGGAGCTCGAGGGACGCCCCCTGGGAGGGCCCCAGCGCTAGAATAGTCTGGTACCCATGCGCCGATCGGCACTATAGTGCTGCGCGCCCTCCCAGTGGAGCTACCCCCCCTTTCTCCCCCCTCGACCGGGACGCCAGCCGGCGGACCGAAGTGACGGTGTAGGCTGATCTTCCGCCGTTCACGCCCCCAGGCGGGCACAACCTCACCCCAGCCAACGCGATCTCCATGAGCCCCATTCGATCCTCGGCATCTGGAACCCGACGGTCCCTCGCCCTGGCGACCGGCCTGTCCCTCGTCCTCGGCCTCTCGGCGTGCTCGGGTAGCGGTAACGGCAACGAGGCCGGTGAGTTCGGCGGCGACATGTACGTCACCTCGTGCTCCCTGGGCTGCACCGATGGGGAGGGTGGTGAGCAGGTCTTCTGCTCGATCATCAACACGTTCCAGAACCAGGAGATCTCGGTCCTGTTCTCCGAGCCGATCGACCTGTTCACGGTCAACTCGAGCTCGTTCCGGGTCGTGAACGTGGCGAACGGCACCTCGCCGGTCGGCCAGTTCTTCCTCGACCCGACGAGCAGCAAGCGCCTGATCTTCCGTCCGGCGCTGACGTTCGACGAGAACGGCAACCCGGTCTTTGGCTTCGACCCGAACACCTCGTACGAGATCACGATTCCGGGTGAGTCGCAGGGCGACGACCCGCCGTTCATCCGCAGCACCGAGGGGCGCAAGAACCAGAGCCGGCTGCAGTGCACGATCGTCACGACCGAGGGGGTCGTCGATCCCGTGCCCGGCCCGCCCGTCGTCGAGCTCTTCGCGGCGATCCACGTGCCCGGTGGCGAATTCACGCACCCGTGCCCGCTCGTGCCCGGCACGTCCGATCTGAGCTACCAGACGGTCACGCGCGCACCGGACCCCGAGCTGGCAGACGTCTCGTCCCTGTCGGACATCGTCTTCCGCTTCGACGACATCATGAACGTCGCGACGATGGTCAATCCGTCGTCCGGAACGGCTCCGTTCATCCGGGTCTTCTTCGATACCGACGGGCTCGTGCCGACGACCGACGACCGCGTGCAGATCTCGGGTACGTACGAGTTCGACGTCGACCTCGAGCGGCTCGAGACCTACCTCTGCTTCAGCCCCTCGCTGCCGATCCCCTCGGCGGGCGGCAACGCGGCGCTGCCGCGGCGCGTCGTCGTCGTGATTCCCGAGACGGTCTCGGACCTCGTCGGCCAACCGACCCTGCCCGAGAACGGTGGCGGCACGCTGGCGTTCATTCCGGTTGTGATCGCGGCCATGGACGTCACGCTGCCCGACGGTCCCGAGGACTTCACGTTCTCCTCGCCCGACCCGAACTCGAGTGAGGACGGAGCGCGCAGCGGCGCGTTCTGGGGCGGCGGCCTCCTGCAGCACGGCCAGGGCGGCGGCTCCGGACGCCTCGGCGACCTGGTCGTCGGCGCTGGCGAGACGCTCGTTCTCAACACCGACAGCCAGGACTTCCCGATCGGGTTCGACGAGATCAACATCATCGGCAACCCGGACGCGATGACCGGCGAGTTCCCGACGACGATCACCGTCACCGACGGTGTCTTCGAGTTCGCCTCGGTCTTCATCAAGAGCGGCGGCACGGTGCGCCTCGAGGGCATCAACCCCGCGCGCGTTTATTGCCGTGGCCCGCTGACGATCGAGAACGGTGGCTTCATCGACGTTTCGGGCATCACGCCCGAGCAGCACGAGTCGACGCGGCCGATGCCCGAGCAGGAGGCGCTCGACGCCGTGCCGATGGGCATGACGCTCGACGACGTCTTCCCCCTCGCCCCGAACGCGGGTCGCGGTGGTTTCGGCTCGGACCGCTTCGACCACTCGATGAACCCGCAGATGCTGGCGCTGACCAACACCGACCCCGAGAGTAACGCGATCGAGAACGTCGGCGCGGACACTCGGGGACGCAACGGGTCCGGTGTCGCGCGCCTCGTGGACGAGGCCGAGGGACGCGGCGGCATCCAGTATCCGGTCGACATGCCGTTCGCGCCGTTCACCGAGAACGTCTCGTTCCCGCACGGCGCGAGCTCCGACATCGTGTTCGACCCGGTGTTCGCTGAGCTGCGCTGCCGCAGCGCGATGGTCGGCGGCGTCGGCTCGGGCGGTGGCTACGCGACGGACGGCGCTCCGGGCATCCCCGGCTCGTTCATCCCGACGACCGAGTTCCCGGGCCCGACCGCGCCGAACAACTCGAACAACCCGTCGCCGACGCCCGGCGGTGACTCGAGCCAGATTGGCCTGAACGCGCCGAACCCCACCAACGCCGGCTACATCCGCCGCGTGCTGCGCTGGCAGGCAGGCTTTCTCAACGGCGGCTCCGGCGGCGGTGGCGGCGGCACCCACCAGTACTGGACGCGCGCCAGTGGCTACGCTCCGCCGACGACGACGTTCCCCTGCATCAGCCCGCAGTCGATCTACCGCGCGTGGCACGACCACTCTGGCGCGAGCGGCGGTTCCGGCGGTGGCGGCATCCACATCACCTCCGGCAAGCGCATGCAGATCGACGGCGTCATCGATGCGACCGGCGGCAACGGTGGCAGCGCGCGGAACTCGCAGGTCGCCGACGACTACGGTCGCTTCGCCATGCCCGGCGGCGGCGGCTCCGGCGGCTCGGTCCGTTTGCAGGGCCTCGTCGTGGCACTCGGCAGTGGTGCCGGCCGCATCAACGTCTCCGGTGGTGACGGCGGCACGACGTTCATCGTCGACGACACGACTACGGGCGGCGCCGGCGGCACCGGCCTGATCCGCGTCGAAGACGCCAACGTCGGTCCCGAGCAGATCAGTGCGGCGGCGCTCGCGCCCAGCATCCTGCCGTTCGAGCCGGCGGACAACTCGCTCGGATGGCTCAGCGTCGCGCCGAACGGATGGGCCAACGCACGCGAGCGGCCCGGTTCGATGACGGCTTCCTCGTCGTGCTGGATCCTGCCCGACGGCAACTTCTTCGCGATCACGCTGCAGGAGGACGCGGGGACGCTGCCCGAGGAGCAGGCCTGGAACATGGACGTCCTGTGGCAGCCGGGCCCGACGGAGATCGTCGTGCCGTACCGTGGCTTCCCGAACCCGCTCTCGGTGAACGAGTCGTTCGAGGACATGTTCGGAAACAACATCGGTCACGATCTGATGATGGGTGAGTCCGGTGCGCCGATCGTCGTGCGCTTCCAGGGCGCGCGTCTCGACGGCACGATCGCCAACCTCTGCGACGTCGACATCAGTGACCCCGTCCAGCCGATCGTCACCGGATCGGTCACCCCGTGGGTCGACCACCCGTCCAAGCTGAACCTGCACCCGATCAAGCCGAACGTGGTTCGCTACGTCATCGTCTTCGACGGCACGACGCAGGGAACGACCGAGCCGAACCCGCCTGGTCTCACCTTGCTGACCGCGGTCAACGGGATCACGAACCTGCGCATCGAGGCGACGCTGGAGTAGCGCCGCTCTCGGTCGGCCCGGCACTCTTGCGGCGGGCGACATTCCAAGGCCGCCGCGCCCGGACCTCGTCCGGGTGCGGCGGTCTGGTCTTGGGGGAGCCTGCCCACGCGCGATCGGTGCGACATCGATCGGAATCGTGTAAGATAAGCACAACGCGACACGTAGTCCTGCCTCCAGTCGACTGAACCCTGGTGCTTCCCTACGGAGATTCGCCTCATGTCCCATCCCTGCCTCCGGGCCACTGCCCTCGTCTCGCTCCTCGTTAGCGGATTGACCGGGTGCTCCGACGGTTTGCCGTCCGCGGGATCCGCTCTTTCCTCCACTTCCCTCACCGCGTCGTCGTCCCCTGGAGCCGTTTCACAGGCGGTCGGGACCGACATGTTCGTCGAGTCGTGCAACCTCGGGTGCACGAGCGGCGCGGGGGGAGCCCAGGTGGCGTGCGCGATCGTCAACGCATTCCAGAACACCGACGTCGCGGTTCGCTTCTCGCAGCCGGTCGACCTCGCCAGCGTCAGCTCGAACACCTTCCGGGTCATCGATGTCTCGAACGGGACCAGCCCGACGGGAACGTACTTCCTCGATCCGAACGATCGCCGGCGCGTGATCTTCCGGCCGTCCCTGAGCTTCGATGATGCGGGGAACCCCATCTTCGGGCTCGAGCCCAACCGCGCGTACGTGATCCTCATCCCCGGCCAGAACCAGCAGGATCCGGGACCGTTCATCACGAGCACGCAGGGCAACCCCAACCTGTCGCGCCTCGACTGCACGATCGTCACGAGCGAAGGCATCCAGGACCTCGTGCCCGGCGATCCGGGCGTCGAGCGCTTCGTCGACGTCGTCACCGCGTACGACCCGTCGGGCAATCCCACGACGATCCTCGAGGACCAGCTCGTCACGATCACGCCGGAGCTCACCGACGTCTGGCGCGGCACGGCGATCGACTTCGTCTTCGGTGACGTGATGAACGTCGCGAGCGTCGTCAACCCCGCGACTGGGCAGTCACCCTTCCTGCGCGTCGAGATCGACGTCGACGGCGATCCGGCGACGCTGAACGACCGCCTCGCGGTCGCCGGGACGTGGAGCGTGTCGGTCGACATCGAGGCGCTCGAGACGCTCGCGGTCTTCACGCCCCTCGTGCCTCTGCCGCCGGCCGGAACGAACCCCGCGCAGGTGCGGCGGCTCGTCATGACCGTGCCCGAGTCGGTGATCGACCTCGCCGGC
The DNA here is from genome assembly GCA_024226735.1 of bacterium. Taxonomy (GTDB): domain Bacteria; phylum Planctomycetota; class UBA1135; order UBA1135; genus JAAELL01. Next base: position 12,247 of record JAAELL010000430.1, read on the forward strand.
AACCCCGTGCTCGCGGCGAACGGCGGCGGGCCGCGCACCGCCGTGACGGAGACGGTCGTCTCGGGAACCGTCGACATCATCGAGACGTTCCTCAACCGGGCGAACGAGGACTTGGCGCGCAGCGGAGCGCGCTGGGGCACCGGACGCGTGCAGCCGGCGATCGGCGGCGGCTCGGGCCGCCTCGGAGACCTGCACGTGCGCGCCGGCGAGACGGTCGTATTGAACACCGACAGCCAGGACTTCCCGCTGCCGGGTCGCACGTCGGACCTGCTCGGCAACCCTGACGCGGGCGGACAGTTCCCGACCGCGATCACGATCAGCGACGGCGCGTTCGAGTTCGCCTCGCTCATCGTCGAAGCGGGCGCGGTACTGCGCGTCGAGGGCGACAACCCCGCGCGCCTCTACAGCCGCGGGTCGATCTTGATCGCCGACGGTGGGCTCGTCGACCTCTCGGGCACGACGCCCGAGGCGCACGAGTCTACGGTCGCGATGCCGGAGATGACCGTGCCGCGCCTGCCGAGTCCCGCGGGCGGCGGCGATGGGGGGTACGGGGCGGACCGCTTCGACCACTCGCCCAACCCGCAGATGCTGGCGCTGACGAACACCGACCCCGAGAGCGACGCGATCGCCAACCCCGGCGCCGACACGATGGGGCGCCCGGGACAGGGCGTGGGCCGCACCGCGAGCCGCGGCGAGGGGGAAGGCGGCGTTCAGTATCCGACCGACATGCCGTTCGCGCCCTTCACCTCGAACGCAGCGTTCCCGCACGGTGCGAGCTCCGACATCGTGTTCGACCCGATCTTCGCCGAGTTCCGCTGCCGCAGCCTCATGGTCGGCGGCGTCGGCTCCGGGGGTGCGTACGCGACGGACGGTGGCATGGGCGTTCCGATGTCGGACATGCCGATGACCGAGTTCCCGGGGCCGACCGCTCCGAACGATCTCAACTTCCCGGCCGCGACGCCCGGCGGTGACGCGGGCCAGCTCAACCTGGCTCCGCCCAGCTCGACCAACGAGGGCTACGTGCGGCGCGTCTTGAACTGGCAAGAGGGTTACCTGCGCGGCGGAGCCGGTGGGGGTGGTGGCGGCAACCACCAGTACTTCACGCGCGCCAGCGGGTACACGCCGCCGTCGACGCTGTTCCCCTGCATCGGCCCGCAGTCGATCTACCGTTCGTGGCACGACCACTCCGGCGCGATGGGCGGTTCGGGGGGCGGTGCGCTGCACATGGTTTCGGGCAAGCGGATGCAGGTCGACGGCGTGATCGACGCCTCGGGCGGCAACGGCGGAAGCGCGACCAACTCGATGGTCGCCGACGACTTCGATCGCTTCGCGATGCCCGGCGGCGGTGGCTCCGGTGGAGCGATCAAGCTGCAGGCGCTGGTCGTCGCGCTCGCCGACAACCCCGGGCGGCTCGATGTCTCCGGTGGCATGGGCGGCACGACGGTGTTCAGCGGTTCGCTCGGCGGCGAGGGCGGCACCGGCCTCGTGCGCATCGAGGACTTCTCGAAGGGACCCGAGTCGGTGATGGCCACGGCCCTCGCGCCGTCGATCCTGCCGTACGAGATGGCGAACAACTCGGTCGGTTGGGTCAGCGCGCAGCCGATGGGCTTCCCGAAGTCGCGCGACCGGCCCGACTCCTTCATGGGCTCGAGCTCGTGCTGGATCCGTCCCGAAGGCAGCTTCTTCCAGATCGAGTTCGCGGGCGACACGGGAACGTTGCCGGCCGATCAGGGCTGGAACATGACCGTTCTCTGGCAGCCCGATCCCTCGGTCCCGCCGCAGCTGATTCCGTTCCGCGGCACGAACAGCCTGTTCCCGGTCCCGTTCGAGGACCAGTTCGGCAAGCTGCTCGGTCACGACCTCGCGCCCGGTGAATCGGCCGCCCCGATCGTCGTCCGTTTCCAAGGCGCGCGCTCGATCGGTTCGCTGAACGATGGCTGCGGCATCGATCTCGATGACCCGCAGATCATCCCGGGCTCGGTGACCCCCTGGGTCGATCATCCCGAGCAGCTCAACGGTCTCAGCCCGGCGGTCGACATGATCCGCTTCGTCGTCGTGTTCGACGGGACGTTCGACCCCGCGGCGAGCGACACGCCGGGGGCGACCCTGTACTCCTCGATCGCGGGCGTGACGAACCTGCGGGTCAGCGCGGACCTGCAGTAGACTCGCCTCGACCCACGAGCGGGCGCCGCGTTGCGATGCGGTGCCCGCTTCCCTTGTAGAACGGGGGACGGCGGACCAAAAGACTCCACCGTGCCCCGTACAGTGACTGCGGAGCGACCGCCGACCGACCTGCCGATGACCCGAACCTCACCCGCCTGTGTTCTGTACAGGGCAAGCGCCGTCCTCGTCGACGAGCGCGAGCTGCTGGCGGATGCGGGAATCGTGGTCCGCGGAGGCCGGATCGAGGAGGTCTGCCCCGATGCCCAGGCGGTCCGCGCGCGCGCCCGAGACACGGGCGTCGAGCTCACTGACTTGGGGCGTTGCACGCTCGCCCCCGGCCTGGTCAACGCGCACTCGCACCTCGAGCTTCACGCGCTGCAGGGACGCGTCCCGGCCAGCGGCGGTTTCGGCGCATGGGTCGGGCGCGTGATCGAAGCGCGCCGTTCGCTGGGGGGCGACGAGCGCGAGCGCGGAGTGCGCGCGGGGGCCGGGCGCATGCTCGCGACGGGGACAACCGCCGTCGGCGACATCGATGCGGGCAGCCCCAGCGCGGGCGCCTCCGTTCTGCGGGCGTCGGGCCTGCGCGTCGTGCGGTACCGCGAAGCCCTCGACGCCCACGATCCCGGGCGGACGCAAGGCGCCCTCGATGCCGTGCGGCGCGACGCGTTCGAGGCGAGCGAGCTCTTTTGCGACGGCCTCTCTGCGCACGCGCCGTTCACCGTCAGCCCGGCTCTGTTCCGCTCCCTCGCCCAGCTCGCGGACGAGCATGCGCTCGCGGTGACGGTGCACTGGGCCGAGACGCGCGCCGAGGTCGACTGGCTGCGCGACGGCACCGGGCCGCTGGCCGACCGGCTCGGTCCTTCGCCGGGCGTCAGCGGACTCGACGCGATCGAGCGCGCAGGACTGCTCGGACTGCGCACGTCGCTCGTCCATGGCAACTACCCCGAGCCGGACGATCCGGCGCGCATCGCGCGCTCTGGCGCGAGCGTCGTGCACTGTCCCGGCAGCCACGCCTTCTTCGCGCGCGAGCGCTTTCCGCTCGAGCGGTACGTCGCGGCCGGCGTGCGACTCGCGCTCGGCACCGATTCGGCGGCGAGCAACGCCGATGTCGACATGCGACGCGAGATGGTGCTCCTGCGCGCGGCCCATCCGGAGCTCTCCGCGGCCGCTGTCTGGCGAGCGGCGACCCGGGGTGCGGCGCTTGCGCTGGGGATGGACGACTGCGGGCGGCTCGCGCCCGGACAGTGCGCCGACTTCGTTCAGTTCGATCTCGATTCGAGCGATCTCGAAAAGGTGCTCCACGCGCTCACGACCGACCGAATTCCGGTCTTGCGTGTCTGGGTCGACGGGAGAATTCGCATTCAAGAAGGGGGGGCACCGATCGGCGCCGGCGGAACCTGGGGTGCGGCGCCCTGAAGAGACCGCTACAGTGGCGGAACGCGAGATGGACAAGAACGGACAAGGAACCGGGCTCACCGATGCCCAGCGCGAGGCCCTCGACGCGCTGCGCGGGGCACGGCGCGTCGTGCTCACGGGGCACGAGCGCCCGGACGGGGACTGCATCGGGGCTCAGGCCGCTTTGAGCCGTGTGCTGACCGCCCTCGGCAAGCACGTGCGGATCCTCAACCCCGACCCGCCGGAGGGACAGTTCGACTACCTGTCACGCGAGTGCGACTACGGCGTCGACGACGGCGGCGCGCTGCCCGAGCACGACCTCGTCGTGCTGTTGGACTGCAGCGAGCTCTCGCGCACAGGGGCGCTCGCGAATCGATTCGCGGAAGCCGACTCGCTCAAGCTGGTCGTCGACCACCACGTCCTGCCCCCGGAGGCCTGGTGGGACGCGGCATTTCACGACGTCTCCGCCGCGGCGACCGGCCTGCTCGTGTACCGCATCGCCGGCGCGCTCGGCGTGGCGCTCGACGAGGTCGCGGCGCGCGGCGTCTTCACTTCGCTCGTGACGGACACCGGCTGGTTCAAGTACAGCAACACGGATGCGGAGTCGTTCCGCGTCGCCGGCGAGCTCGTCGAATCCGGCGTCCATCCCGCGGACCTGTTCGCCACGATCTACCAGCGCCGTTCCGAGGACCACCCGCGGCTCGTGGGGCGCGTCCTCGACCGGCTGCACTACCATGCGGACGGCCGGCTGGCACTCGTCGACCTTCCCCTCGCAGCCGACGGCCGGGCCATGGACTTGGAGACCGACGACGTGCTCGATCTGTTGCGGTCCGTGGAAACCGTGGAGGTGGTGCTACTCGTGCGCGAGATCGAGAAGGGTATTTGCAAACTCTCGGCAAGGAGCAAGACGGACTATAATGTGAATGAGCTGGCGCGAGGCTTTGGCGGTGGCGGCCACGTGAAGGCCTCCGGCGCGACGATCCGCGGCCAGCGAGAGGATGTTTGTGCTCGCGTCGTCGCTGCTGGCGTTGCGGGATTCGACAACAGCAGAAGCGGCAAGCCTAGTACATCGGAACGCCAAGGATGAAGGTCGCCGTCATCTCGGATCTGCACTCCAACCGCGAAGCGCTCGACGCTGTCTTCGCGCACATCCGCTCGATCGGAGTGAACAAGCTCTACTGCCTCGGCGACATCGTGGGCTACGGTCCGGACCCCGAGCACTGCGTCGATCTCGTTCGCGGCCACGCCGAGGTCTGCCTGATGGGCAACCACGACGAGGCGCTCTTCCACGACGCCTCGGATTTCAACCCGCACGCGCGCGGAGCGATCGAGTACACCCGCGAGCGGATGCGTCCGAGCTGGTACAGCTCCTCGGAGAAGAAGGGACGCTGGCGCTGGTTGAAGGAGTTGCCGCTGACCCACAAGGAGGGGCGCTTCACGTTCGTGCACGGCTCGACGCGCGACCCCGTACGCGAGTACGTGCTCTCGACCGACGGCTTCCTCAATCCCGGCAAGCTGCGCGCGATCTTCGACTCGTTCGAGGGCATCGCCGTCGGCGGACACACGCACCACCCGGGCATGCACACCGAGGACCTGCGCTTCACCGGCCTCGAGGGTCGGGAGGAGCTGACGATGCCGCTGCCCGAGGGGCAGAGGTTCTTCATCAACGTCGGCTCGACCGGTCAGCCGCGCGACACGGACAACCGCGCCAGTTACGCGGTCCTCGAGGGGCACCAGATCACGTGGTACCGTGTGCCCTACGAGTACAAGCTGACGCAGGACAAGATCCTGGCGACGGGCATGCTCAGCGAGATCCTCGCGCGGCGCTTGGCGCTCGGCAAGTAGAGCGCTCGGTCCAGCGTCGCTCGCATCACCAGGGCAGCATCCCGCGCATCACGTGGCGCAGGATCTCCGGGTTCTTCTTCATCCTTCGTTGCGAGTACGCGCGCCAGTGTAGGCCGTACGGGACGTAGACGCGCACCGTGTTGCCCGACTGTCGCCAGCGGTTCCACAGGGGTTCCTGGACCCCGAGCAGGACCTCGAAGTAATGCCGCGATGCATCGACGCCACGGTCGGCGGCGAGGCGCAAGAGGCGTCCCGCCAGGTGCTCGTCGTGCGTCGCGAGGGCGACGGTATGCCCACGTTGGAAGAGGCGCTCGGTGCACGCGAGGAAGGCGTCGCGGATCGCCTGCGCATCGGTGTGGGCGATCTCCGGCGGTTCGAGGTAAATGCCTTTGACCATGCGCACGTCGGACGCCACTTCACCCAGCGCGTCGATGTCGTCCAGCGTTCTCAGGAGCCGCGATTGCAGCACGATGCCGACGTTGTCGAAGCGTTCGCGCAGTCTTGCAAAAAGGGCGAGCGTCGCGTCGATCGTCGTGTGGTCCTCCATCTCGACCCGCGCGAACTGGCCGAGTTCACGGCAGCGCTCGAGCAGCTCGGAGTACAGCTCGTGCGCAAGGTCAGGCGAGAGCCGCAGGCCGAAATGGGTCGGCTTGATCGACACGTACGCATCGAGCTTCTGGCGCGCGACCCGGTCGGCGGCATCCCTGTAGCCCGCGAGGGCCGCGCGCGCCTCGGCCTCGGACTCGACGTCCTCGCCGAGGATGTCGATGACGCCCGGGTGTCCGCGCGCGGCGAGGCTGGCGAGGTGCTCGAGCGCTTCGTCGACTGTCTCGCCGGCGATGTAGCGCGCAGCGAAGCGGCGCATGATGGGGCGGGGGATGGCCGGGAGTGTGGCTAGAACGAGCTTGTCGAGGAGACCCATAGGTGCAGCTTCGTGATCGGCCACTCATTCTACGGAGGTGATGCGGCTCCTTCACGCCCGTAGACTTCACCCATGAGCGGTCCCATGAGCGCAGAGCAGGAGATCGGCGGCGCGGAGGCGCGCGTCGTCCTGGTCACGGCCCCCGACGCGGACTGTGCCCGCGGCCTCGCGCGGGCGCTCGTCGACGAGCGCCTCGCGGCCTGCGTCGGCTTTCTACCCGGCCTCACGAGTGTCTACCGGTGGGAGGGGGAGATCCACGAGGACGGGGAGGTGCTCGTGGTGATCAAGTCGAGGGCCGACCGCCTCGAGCGGATCGAGGCGCGCGTCGCCGAGCTGCACCCGTACGATGTTCCCGAGTGCGTGAGCCTCGCCCCCGCTCGGGTCGAGCCGCGCTACCTCGCGTGGCTCCAGGCCGCCGCGTCGGACCCGGGCGGATGAGCGCGATGGACGTCGAGCGGACCGAGCGCGGAACCCCACTCGCGCGCAGCGCCGGCCTCGCGGTCGGCATGCTCTTGTTCGTACTGCTGCTCGGGTGGCCGTCGCCGCCGCTGTGGCCGGACCGCTGGCCGCTGTTCGTCCTGCCGCTCGACGGTCCGCAGCGCGCCGTGGCCGCGACGACCGCGCTGACCGCATCGCTCTGGATCACCGTCGCGATTCCGATCGGTGCCGCATCGCTCCTACCCGCGGTGCTGTTTCCGATGCTGGGCGTGCTCTCGGCCGGTCAGGCCGCGCCGAAGTACATGAGCGATCTCGTGATGCTCTTCATCGGTGCGTTCATCATCGCGTTGGGCCTCGAGCGCTGGGGCGTGCATCGCCGCATGGCGCTGTGGACGATCTCGCGCGTGGGGACGTCGAAGCGCGGGCTCGTGCTCGGGTTCATGGCGGCGGCCGCGTTCCTGTCGCTGTGGATCAACAACACGGCGACGACCCTGTTGATGCTGCCGATCGCGCTCGCGGTGCTGGAGCGCGTCGAGGGCCAGAGCAAGGAGCCCTCGAACTTCGGGCTGTGCCTGCTCCTGGGGATCGCGTACTCCGCATCGGTCGGAGGCATGGGCACGCCGGTCGGCACGGCGCCGAACCAGGTGTTCCTCGGCCAGTTCGAGGGGCGCTTCCCTGACGGACCCAAGCTCGGGTTCGGGATCTGGTTCCTCGGCTGGGTCCCGCTCGTGGTGCTGTTCGTGCCGCTCGGCTGGCTGTTGATGACACGCTTCGTCTGCCCCGTGCGCTCCGGCGGGGGACAGGGGATGGACGTGATCCGCGAGGAGCGCAGCAAGCTCGGCAAGATGTCGCGGGCCGAGGTCATGATGTCAGTCGTCTTCGCAGCGACGGCGATTCTGTGGGTGACGCGCTCCGACATCGCGATCGGCTCGTTGCGCATCCCTGGCTGGTCGCGGATCTTTCTCGGCGAGCGCGCGGTCGATGCCGCCGCCTACGCCAGCAACAAGAAGTTCATCTCCGACTCGACGGTCTCGGGACTGATGGCGCTCGCATGCTTCCTGATTCCCGTCGACCGTGCGCGCGGCGTGTACCTGATGGACTGGCGCACCGCTTCGCGACTGCCGTGGGACGTGCTGCTCCTGCTCGGCAGCGGCTTCTGTATCGCCGAGGGCTTCCGCGTGACCGAGCTCGACCGCGTGCTGGGGGGCGTGCTCTCGCCGCTGTTCAGCGGCTCCTCCAGCTGGGTCCTCGTCGCCGGAGTGGCGCTCTTCATGAGCCTGCTGACCGAGGTCACCTCCAACACCGCGACGACGGCCGTCCTCTTGCCCGTCGTGGCCTCGGCGGCCGTCGCCGCCGGCGTCCATCCCCTCCTGGTGATGGTGCCCGCCACGATCGCGGCTTCGGCGGCGTTCATGATGCCGGTCGCGACCCCGCCCAATGCGGTCGTCTTCTCGAGCCACCTGGTGCCCGTCCCGAAAATGCTGCGGGCGGGGATCTGGTTCAACGTTCTCCTCGTGGTGCTCGTCACCGTAGTCTTCCAGCTGTGGGTTCGACCGCTGTGGGACATTGGCTCGGAGCTGCCCGGTTGGGCGTCCTTCGAATGAGAGGGGGCGCGCTCCTGGCGCTCGCGACCGCTGGCTTCGGCCTGGCGCTGTGCGCGTGTGGGGTCCGGAGACCGGCCGGGGAGCCGCCCCGGCACCTGGTCGTCGTCACCGTCGCCGGCTGGCGAGCGGACCACACGACGATCCTGGGCTACGGCCGCGACACGACGTGGTTCGAGTCGACGGATCCGGATCGCACCGGCGACCGCGGTCTCGCGTTCGACGACCTCGCGGCGCAAGGCGTCGTGTTCGCGAACGCCTTCGCCGCCGCGGGTCGGACCGACGTCGCGCTCGCCAGCATGCACGTCGGTCGGCCCCCCGAGGCGCGCGGCGCGGACCTCGCTGCGATCCACGACGACGAGCAGCCGCTCGCGGAGATTCTGGGCGCCGCCGACTTCCTCGTGGCCGGCTTCGTCGCACGCCCGCGCGGGCACCTCGGCGCGGGGTGGGGGCGAGGGTTCGCGCACCTCGAGCAGACCGCCTCCGACGCCGAGGCCGTCGCGGCAGCCGCGAGCTGGGTCGAGGGGCAGGACTTCACGCGCAGCACGTGCGTGTGGCTGCACCTCGAGGGTCCGAGCTTTCCGTTCGAGCCGCACTCCGCGCTGCGCGACGGACAGCCGATCGACTTCGCGCGCGCATTCGTCGATCCCGAGTACACCGGTGACGTCGACGGGAGCGAGGCGTCACGGGCGAGTGGCGAGGAGCTCGCGAGCGCCGACCGGCGCCACGTCATCGGTCTCTACGACGCCGAGCTCGCCGAGTCCCAGGCGCGCTGCGCCACGTTCCTCGCGCACCTGCGCGGCCACGCCGAGACGCGTGGTGCATGGGAGGACATCGCGGTGATCGTCACGGGCTCCTCGGGACTCCTCTTGTTCGAAGAGGGCGACGCGCGGCGCGGCGCGACCGATCGACTCGACCAGGGGGCACCGCTCCCGGAGCCGTCGCGCGTCGCCCTGCGGCGCGTGCCCCTGCTCCTGCGCCACCCGCGCAGCCTGACGGGGCGGCGCATTTTCGAGGCGCGCGCCGACCATGCGGACCTCGTGCCGACCGTGGCCGAGTGGCTCGGGATTGCTCGTGAAGAACAGGCGAGCGCGCGCTCGTGGCTACGGATCGTACGATGAAGGTCAGCGCGCTCTCAGGTCTCGCCGCGCTGCTCGGAATCGCCGTGGCGCTCGGTGCCCTGCCGGCTGCGCTGCTGCCCTGGACCGCGGGTTTCGCCCTCCTCCTGGGGCTGGCTTGGCCGCTCTTGCTGCGTGCCACGCCCACCGAACCCTCGGCGCTCAAGCTGACCGTGCTGTCGGCGACGCTCTCGCTGCCGCTCGCGGCGGCGCTGTTCGCCGGGCTCGGAACCTGGATGCCGATGCGCCGCGCGTTCGTGTTCGTGCTCGGGATCACCGCCCTTCTGCAGCTCGTCACGCCGCGCAAGCGCGTCGCGCACGAGCCGCTCGGGCGGGCGGCATGGGCGGTCATCGGCTGCGCTTTCGTGTCCGCGGCAATCGTCGCGACGCTCGCGCTGGCGTTCGGCTCCGCCCCGCGCCTTTTGCCCGACGGCGCGGCCTGGCACGCGGGCGTCGCCGACGCGTTGCGCCGCGGGCTGCCCGCGGAGAACCCGTGGCTCGCGGGCGAGGGCCTGCCCGCGCACCCGGGCTACGACGCGCTCGTCGCGACGGTCAGTGCCGGCTTCGGCCTGTCGGCTTCGCGGGCGATGGCCTGGATCGGAACCGTCTCGCTCGCGCTGCTGCCGGTCGTCCTCTATCTCCTTGCCGCTCCCCTGTGGCGGGACGGCAAGCGAACGTTCTGCGCGCCGCTCCTCGCGCTGTTCGCGTGGAACGCGCACAGCGGGCTGCGCCTGCCGTTCGACGGTGCGCGCCTGCGCTGGTCGGAGGACCTCGCGCGGCTCGCGCCGGGTGTGGGCGGCGAAGTGTGGTACGGGCTCGGCGCGTTCTTCCATCCGGGCCCGCTCGCGCCCGCGCTCACGGCTTGCGCGGCGGCCCTGTTGTGTGCCGCGCATGCGCTGCGCCACGGCAAGCGCCCCTGGCCCCTCGCGTGCGCGCTCCACGCGGGAATCGCGCTCGCCCTCTCTCCACCGCTAGGGATCGCTGTGCTGGCGGCGATCCTGTGTGCGAGCATCGTGGGGCCCGTGCCGGGTGGCGCGCGCGCCCGAGTCGTGCTTGGCTGCGCCCTCGCCGCCGCGCCCGGAGCGTGGCTCGCCTTGCGCTTCGGTCTGGCGAGCGAGCCCGTCCGACCGCACGGCGTGCGTGGCGGCCCGCTCGCCGCTTTCCTGCCGGGGCTGCTGCCGTTCGCCTTGGCGGTGTTCGCGTTCCGGGTGCCGCGAGCAGAGGAGGGGGCGCACGACCACTCGATCCTCGTCCGGCTCGCGTGGTGTGGCGTGCTCGTGCCCTGCGCGCTCGTGCTCGCGGGCGGTGTCGACCCGCTCGACGGACCGGCGCTCCTGCGGCTCGCGAGCCTGCCGCTCGGCGTCCTGGCCGCCGGCGCTTTCGCGCAGACCCGCGGTGGCGACCTCGTACGGAAGGCGCGCATCGCCGTCTGCGTGCTCACGCTCGTCGGCGGGCTGCACGCGACGGGTCACGCGCTGCGCGCGCACGTCGCGCTCGCGCGCACGCCGCTTCCGGTCGCCGACGCGGACGGCGTCGTCACGCCGACGAGTGAGGCGCAGGAGGAGCTTGGCCGGGCCTACGCGTGGCTGCGCACAGCACCGACGCTGCGCGCGGAGGACGCGATCCTCGCGCGTTCGGTCGCGATCGACTCAGGGCGTTTCGGAGGCACGTTCACCCCGCACTTCGCCGCGCTCTTCGCAGATCTCTCCATGTGGTGTGACCGCCGGGGCGATCTCTCGCGGGCGAGTGGACTCTGGGCCACGCGGCACGAGGGCATCCAGAAGCTCTACCGCGACCGCAGCTCCTGGGATCCGCGGATGACGATCGCGTTCGAGCGCGCCGGCCGGCCGATCGTGTTCGTCGTGGAGGAGCGCGACCGAGTGAAGACGTTACGCGGTGGAGCGGAGGGGACGTTCCGGGGCATCGACGGTCGCCTGCAGCGCCTGGGCTGCGAGCGGATTCACGTCGAGGGATCGGTCGCGCTCTATCGCTGGGACCCGCGAGGGGGAGACCGATGAGTCCGTTCATCCGCCGCTCGTCCGTGCGGCACCACGACCGGCTGCTCGCGCGTTCGGTCCTGTTCCTGCTGCTCGCCGTCTACACCGCGACGTTCAGCGGCCTGTCGGACAACCCCGACGGCGAGATCGCGTTCCAGACGACGAGTGCGCTGGCGCGCGACGGTGGCTTCGCGCTCGGCGGTACACCGGAAGCGGACCGGATCGTCGCGTACACGCGCTCGCTCCCGGTCGGTGCGACGCCGGTGCGCCCAGGTTCTGGCGCCCGCGCGGACAACGACTACGCCTGGTTCGGCGTCGGCTACACGGCGGGAGCGTTGCCGCTCTACTTCGTCGGGCGGCTCCTCGATTTCGTGTTCGCCGACCTCTCGGTCAAGCACGACGCCGTGGGTTTCTACGGACAATCGAGCTCGGAGTACTTCGCCCACGCGCTGGTCGGCTGGCGCAACTCGCTCCTGACGGCATTGACGGGCCTCTTGATCGTGCTCGTCTCGCGCCGCATGGGGATCGGACGCGTCCTTGCATGGGGCGCGGGACTCGCCTACGGCCTGACCACGTTCGCCTGGCCGCAGGCGCGCTCGACCCTGTCCGACGTGCAGGCGACGTTCTTCCTGTTCCTCGCGTTCCACCTGATCCTCTCGATGCGCGAGCGCTTCGATCGCCTCGAGCGGCCGAACCTGCGCGAGCCGGTCTGGATCGGCGCCGCGGTGGGCTTCGCGGTCTTGACGCGCGTCTCGACGCTGCCGGCCGGGCTGGTCCTGATCGCGCTCGCGGAGGCGATCCTGTGGGGGGGACGCAAGCGCCTCGCCCAGTCGCGCCACCATGCGGTCCTCGCCGAGGGCGTCGGCAAGTGGCGCGCACTCGCGTGCCTGCTCGCGCCGCTCGGCGTGTGCGGGCTCGTCTTCCTCGCGACCAACGGTTGGCGCTTCGGAGATCCGCTCGACGCCGGGTACGCGCCGGCGCTCGAGGGCGGCGGCTTTTTCGCGAGCTCGCTCGCGCCGGGCCTCGCTGGGCTGCTCGTGTCGCCGGGGCGCGGCTTGCTGTGGATGGCTCCGCTCGTTCTGCTGCTGCCGCTCGGCATCCTGCGCAGCCTCGAGCTCGGCGAGCGCGCTTGGCGGCTGGCGTGTGGCGGAGTCCTCCTCGCTTCGATCGTGCCCGCCGCGTACATGGCAGGCTGGCACGGCGCCTGGACGTATGGTCCGCGCTACCTGCTGCCCGCGCTGCCGTTTCTCTGGATCGGCTCCGTGCTCGCACTCGACGTACAGGGCGAGCGTCGCGTGCGCATCGTCTGCGCGGGTACGCTCGCCGTGCTCGGTTTCGTCGTTCAGGTGGCGGGTGTCCTGGTCGACCACATGACGCATCAGGATCTGGCCGTTCGGGCGGCACGCATCGAGTGGCCGAACGAGGCTGGAGTCGGTGCTGCCGACATGGAGGCCGCGCGCTTCAATCAGATTCAATGGGACTGGCGCTTCGCGGCGCCCTGGGCCCATTGGCGCATCCTCCGCCACCGCGCGGCCAACCACGCGCGGTTCGCGACTCTGGACGAGGAGTTCCCGGTGCGCCAGCTCTTCTTCCTCGACGACGCCAGGCGCCTCTCCCCGTCACACGAGCGCGACCGGGGCTTCCGCCACCTGTTCTGGGTCGACGCGGCGCAGCGGCTCGCCGTGCCCGCCTGGGTGCCGTTTCTGCTCGTCAGCGCCTTGCTCGTGCTGGGCGCCGCCGCGGCACAGCGCGGCCTGAGCGAGCACGACTGAGCCGGCCTCTCGAGAGGCCACTCAAGGAGCTGGGTGGACAGGTCGATATCGAGACTGCGATGTCCCTCCTCACTCTCGTTCTCGTTCTTGCCGGTGCTGCGTTCTCCCTTCCCCCGCGCATCCTCTCCCCGGATGCTGTCGGCGCCGATGACGATCGACTTCGAGGCGGCTCGGAGCGCGCTGAGGCGCTCCGCGTCGAGTACTTCGTGATCGAGGGGCCGCGCGACGATGCGAAGGGCGCTTCGGGCCTCTATCGGCCCGAGGCGCTCATCGCCTGGCGCCGGCTCGAGGGCGAGCGCGGTGTCCTGCTCGAGCGCGACGTTCTCTTTCGGGACGGCTTCGTGCGCATCCTGCACGACGAGACCGTCGTCGTGGACGAGGGGGAGCCGCGCGAGCGGCTCGTGTTCCGCGAGCTCCGTGGGGCGCTCGCGCCGGGACGCTGCTGGCTCGTCGACGTCGAGCCGGACGGTCGCGCGATCCGCACGCTCGCCTGGGGGTCGCGTGGGCACGTGCACGGGCGGCTCGCAACAGAGAATCGACCGCTCGCGCCGCTTGCACTGATCGAACGGCTGCGCGGGGGCGACAGGCTGAGCGAGGCGACCGTCATCGATCCGCTGACGCGGTCGGTCGAGTGCCGGACGCTACATCGCCTCGATGGCGATCCCTACGGCCTCGCGTTCGTGACAGGCGGTGCCCAGGCTCGCCTTCGCACCGCGGAGCTCTTGCGCGCCGACGGCACGGTCGCGGGGCGCTACGTGTTCCGCGGGGAGGAGCTGATGGCCTTTCAGTGGCGCGATGGGGCCCGTCGCGCGCGGCGCATCGAGGCTCTCGAGTACGAGCAGCTGCTCCTGGAATGGACTCCGGCGGAGAGCGCGGCGCCCGTCGACGCCGCCGTCGCGTCGAACGAGTCACGGTGAATCCTGCGTAACTGGTGCATCCGCACCAGGTCGCGCGTCGACTTCACTGGTGGCGACCCCAGGCCGTGCGTATCATTCCTCCTCGAATCGTGGAGCCCCTCCAGCGTTCTGCGACAACCTCCCCGCTCGGAGTGCGAACGAACCTCCTCCCCCGTTGCGCACCCACGCCGGCGGCGCTGCTCTCCGCGCTGTTGCTGGGCGCGTGCATGACCCCTGAAGAATACCGCCAGAGCGCGGACAAAGAGGTCTATGCACTGCTCGACGAGCGGCGCATGCAGCTCTTCGCGGAGCCCGCGGGATTCAACATCGATCCGCCCCAGGGCAGCTTGCGCCAGCGCATCCTGCGCGGCGAGTGGACGGCCGACGAGCCGCTCTCGCTCGTCGAGTGCCTCCAGATCGCGGCCGAGAACAATCGCTCCTATCAGTCGACCAAGGAAGGCCTCTACCGCGTGGCGCTCGACGTGACGCTCGAGCGTTGGGACTTCCAGAACCGGGGATTCGCGTCGATCCTGGGCTCCTCCAGCGGAACGTTCGACGACGCCGGCAGGGCCGGGGTCGACAGCACGGGCGGCGTGACGCGTCTGCTCGGCTCGGGGGCGACGATCATGGCGGACATCGGCCTCGACCTGTTTCGGGGGCTCGCGACCGGCGACGGTTGGGACGCGATCGGCGACCTCGGGCTCAGCATCACCCAGCCGCTCCTGCGCGGCGCGGGCGAGCTGATCACGAAGGAGAACCTGACGCAGGCCGAGCGCGATCTCGTCTACGAGGTCCGCGACTTCGAACGCTTCCGGCGCACGTTCGCCGTCGACGTCGCAGGCGAGGTGTACAACCTGCTGCAGTCGATCAACGAGCTCGAGAACGAGGAGCAGAACTACGAGAACCTCGTCAAGCTGCGCGAGCGCAACCAGGCGCTCGTCGAGGCGGGGCGCCTCTCGGACATCGAGGCGGACCAGGCCGAGCAGGACGAGCTGCGGTCCCAGAATCGCCTCATCGGGTTGCGCGGTTCCCTCGAGAACCAGCGCGATGCGTTCAACCTCTTCCTGGGTCTGCCGATCGGGACCGAGGTCTCGCTCGACCCGGACGAGTTCGAGCGGCTCTCGAGTGAGGAAGAGTTGCTCGATCGGATCGATCAAGAGAGAGCCGTCGACTTCGCGCTGGGATCGCGGCTCGATTTCCTGACGACCCTCGACACCCTCGAGGACGCGGAGCGCCAGGTGCTGATCGCGGAGGACGCGCTGCGTGCGGGTCTGAGCCTTTCGGCGTCGGTCGATTCGGCCTCCCGCGAGGGCCGTCCGACCGACTTCCGCTCCGACTTCTCCAGCTGGTCGACGTCGCTGAACCTCGACCTGCCGATCGACCGCGTCGCCGAACGCAATGCTTACCGCCGCAGCCTGATCGCCTTCCAGGCGGCGGAGCGCTCGACCGAGGAGCGCGCCGATTCGATTCAGGCCGACGTGCGCCAGGCGATCCGCGCGGCGCGGAACACGCGCGACAGCTACATTATTCAGGTCGGCGCCGAGCAGCTGGCTCAGCGCCGGGTCGAGTCGGCGAGCCTCAACCTCCAAGCCGGTCGAGCGAGTACGCGTGACGTCCTCGAGGCCCAAGAGGCTCTCGTCGACGCCCAGAACACGAAGACGAGCGCTCTGATCGACTTCACGCTCGCGCGCCTCGAGCTGTTCCTCCAGCTCGAGGTGTTGCGCGTCGACGACGGGGGCATCCAGACCGACGCAGAACTCCTGCAGCGACTGATCGAAGACTGAACATGGCCAAGAAAAAGCGCGGCGGATCGATCTTCTTCCTCATCGCTTTCACCGGCCTCGCGGCGGTCGGCTACGGGGCCGGTCCGGGGGGCTGGTTCGCCAAGGACAAGGTCGAAGCGATCGCCGGTGCTCCGGTCCAGCGCGGCCCGCTGCGCATCAGCGAAGTCGTGCGCGGCAACCTCGAGGCCAAGAACTCGATCAGCCTGAAGTGCGAGATCGACCGTGACGCCGTGATCATCTACCTCGCCGAACAGGGGCCGATCGAAGTTGGCGCGCTCGTGGCCGAGATCGACGTCTCCGAGCTGGACGAGCGGCGCGTGACGCAGGAGATCGACGTCAAGAAGGCCGAGGCCGACTTCGTCAAGGCCAAGGAACAGTACGAGATCCAGGTCATCCAGAACCAGACCGACATCGCCGAAGCGGAGCTCGCGCTCGAGTTCGCGATCCTCGACCTGGACAAGTACCGCGCCGAGGAGGGCGAGAAGACCCACGAGCTCGAGGCGGCGCGCGAGAAGATCGCGCTCTCGGAGGAGGAGCTGGCGCGCGCGACCGAGGAGCACAAGTGGACCGAGGAGCTCGCCAAGAAGGGCTTCGCGCAGGACAACGAGGTCAAGCAGGACAAGCTGACGATGCGGCGCCGCGAGATCGAGCTGCGCCAAGCCGAACGCGAGCTCGCGCTACTCGAGACGTTCAGCTTCAAGCGCCGCGAGTCGGAGCTGCAGGCCGACGTCGAAACGAAGCGGCGCGACGTGCAGAAGGTGGAGAAGCAGGCGATCGCGCGCCTCGCTGACTTCGAGTCCGAGCGCGAGGCGGCCAAATACCAGCTCTCGCGCGAGCAGGAGCAGCTCGACAAGTACAGGGAGCAGATCTCGAAAGCCAAGATCTACGCGCCCGAGAGCGGCATCCTCGTCCACGGCCGCGAGCGTAGCCGCTGGGGCAACGGCGACCCGATCAAGGAGGGCACCGAGGTCCGGCGCAACCAGGAGATCGCGACGATCCCGCGCGCGGGCGGCATGGTCGCCGAGGCGAGCCTGCACGAGACGAAGCTCAAGAAGGTCGGCGCGGGCCAGCGCTGCCTCGTGCAGATCGACGCGCTGCCCGGCCAGACGTTCGAGGCGCGCGTCGACTACGTCGCGATGCTGCCCGAGACGGGCGGGTGGATGACCGATCCGAACCAGCGCCTCTACCCGGCGGAGATCGTCATCACCGAAGGCACGCCGGAGATGCGTCCGGGCATGTCGTGCAACATCGAGATCCTGATCGACGACCTCGAGGACGTGATCTACGTCCCGCGCCAATGCGTGTTCCTCGACGGCAACGACGCCGTGTGCTTCGTGCGCGGGGAGGACGAGGTCGAGGTGCGCGTCGTGGAGCCCGGACTCGACAACAACAAGTGGGTCGCGATCGACAGCGGGCTCGAGGAGGGCGAAGTCGTCCTGCTCGCGCCGCCCGCGTCGTTCGAGCCGCGCGAGGCCTCGAGCGAGGATCAGGGCGGCGACGGGCTTCCGGGCTGGCAGCCGGACGCGGACACGATCGTGCCTCCCACGCCAGGTGGACGCGGTGCTCCGGGCCGTGGCCAGGCCGGCGGTCCGGCCGCGAACCGCATGAACGCCGCGGGGGATGCGGAGAAGGGCAAGGGCCAGGCGGCAATGCGCGAGCGCCTCAAGAACATGAGCCAGGAAGAGCGCGATGCCCTGATGCAGAAGTACCGCGAGGGCGGCGGCCAAACTGGACGGCCCAAGGGCGGCGAGCGTCCCGGGGGCAACAAGCAGCAGCGCCCGGGCGGCGGCGACCGCGGCCAGCGCGGCGGCAATCGAGACTCCGAGTAGTGGACGGGTCGCTGGACGCCGGTTCGATCACACCGATGACGCAAGCTCGCCAAGCGTCCGAGGTCGTCGCTGATCTACGCGACGTCACGCGCGTCTATCAGATGGGGCAGGTCGAGGTGCGCGCGCTCGACCAGCTCACGTTTCAGTTTCGCCAGGGCGAGTACTGGGGGATCATGGGGAGCTCGGGCAGCGGCAAGTCGACGCTGCTCAACATCCTCGCGTGCATCGACCGGCCATCGAGCGGCTCGTACTCGGTGCGCGGCACGGAGATCGCGGACCTCGACGACGACGAGCTCTCGGAGCTGCGTGGCCAATCGCTCGGCTTCATCTTCCAGTCGTACAACCTGATCCCGCAGCTCAACGTGCTCGAGAACATCCTCGTGCCGGTGCTCTATCAAGATGAGCAGCCCGACGGGATCGAGGAACGCGCCGTCGCGCTCGCGGCGCGCGTGGGGCTGGGCGACCGGCTCGACCACCGGCCGACCGAGCTGTCGGGCGGCCAGCAGCAGCGTGTCGCGATCGCGCGTTCGTTGATCAACGACCCGGCGCTCATCCTCGCGGACGAGGCGACCGGCAACCTCGACAGCAAGACCGCCGACGAGATCCTCGAGCTGTTCGACGAGCTGCACGCCGAGGGTAAGACGATCCTGCTCGTCACCCACGAGCCGTCGGTGGGGGAGCGCTGCGAGAAGGTCCTGCGGCTTCGGGATGGCAAGATCGACGAGGTGTACGACAACCGGAGCGTGGACGGGTCATGAACTTGCGCTTCGTCAAGACGCTGCGCCTGGGCGTGCAGAGCCTGCTCTTGCACAAGCTGCGGAGTTTCCTCACGACGCTCGGCGTGCTCTTCGGCGTCTCGAGCGTGATCGCGATGCTCGCGGTCGGCGAGGGCGGCCAGGAGGAGGCGCTCGAGCAGATCCAGAAGCTCGGCAGCCAGAACGTCATCCTGCGTAGCGTCAAGCCGCCCGAAGACCGCGTCTCGAACCAAGAGACGCGCGTCGTCAGCTACGGGCTGACCCGCGCCGACGAGGAGCGGCTGCGCGTCACCTTCCCCGGTGTCACGCGCGTCGTGCCCGCGCTGCAGGCGCCGGTCGAGGTGCGCTTCGAGGACAAGGTCTGCTCGCCACGCGTGCTCGCGACGCCGCCGGGGTACGTCGCAGTGACCGGCCGCGAAATGCTCGAGGGGCGCTTTCTCACCTGGGGCGACGAGCAGAGCGACGCGAGCGTGTGCGTGCTCGGCTACGAGGTCGCGCGCTTCCTCTTCCCGTTCGAATCCGCGGCGGGCAAGCGCGTCAAGGTCGGGCCGGAGTACTTCGAGGTCGTTGGCGTCATGTGGCCGCGCGTGCCGATCGGCAGCGTCGTCCAGGACCCGAGCGTCGAGGCGGGCGGCGAGGTTTTCATGCCGCTCGCGACTGGACGCAGCCGCTTCGGCGAGCGCCAGGCGATCGTGCGCAGCGGCAGCCAGGAGATCACCGAGGTCCAGCTGCACGAGATCATCGTCGAGGTCGACGAGGCCGAGAACGTACCGTTCGTCGCGGACGCGTGCCGCGAGATGCTCAAGCGCAACCACGACAAGAAGGACTACGAGGTGATCGTTCCCCTCGAGCTCCTCCTGCGACTCGAGGAGACCAAGCGCATCTTTCAGATCGTGCTCTCGAGCATCGCCGGGATCAGTCTGCTCGTCGGCGGGATCGGGATCATGAACGTCATGCTCGCGACCGTGACCGAGCGCACGCGCGAGATCGGTATCCGGCGCGCGCTCGGCGCGAAGCGTCGCCACATCGTCAGCCAGTTCCTGGTCGAAACGATCGTTCTCTCCGGCTGCGGCGGTGTCGCCGGCGTGCTCCTCGGCCTCGCGATCCCGAAGGTGGTCGAGCACTTCGCGGACTTGAACACGATCGTGCGCCCAGCGGCTCCCATCTTCGCCTTCCTGATCAGCGTCGGGGTCGGCGTCGTCTTCGGCCTCTATCCGGCGTGGCGTGCCGCGCACATGGACCCCGTCGAAGCTCTCCGGCACGAATAGCGGGCCTCAGATCGGCGCGCGCAGGGCAAGTGCCTGCGCGAGATGGCACGCCACGACGGCGTCGTCCTCCTCGAGGTCGGCGAGCGTGCGGGCGACGCTCCGCAGCGACTGGAGCGCGCGCGCCGAGAGGACCTGTCTCGCACTGGCCCGGCGCAGGAGCTCCCGTGCATCCTCCGCCAGCGGCGCGACACGGTCGAGCTCGTCGCCGCTCAGCCGCGCGTTCTCGGCGGCCTGTTCACGTTCGAGCTGACGCACGCGCGCGCGCGCGATGCGGGCCGCCAACGCGACCTCGTCCTCGGCGCTGGAGGGGGCCTCCGTCAGCACGTCGACGTCCGGAGCGCAGAGCTCGATGCGCAGGTCGACGCGGTCGAGGAGCGGGCCCGAGATGCGCCGCCGGTAGCGCGCGACCGAGCTCGGCGGACACGTGCACGGCACGCGCCCGTGCCCGCGGTAGCCGCACGGACAAGGGTTCATCGCGCACACGAGCTGGAACCGCGCGGGGAGCTCGACCTGCCTACCGGCACGGCCGATCGAGACGCTGCCGTCCTCGAGCGGCTGGCGCAGCGCCTCGAGCGCCTCGCGCCGGAACTCGGGGAGCTCGTCGAGGAACAGCACGCCGCGGTGCGCGAGCGACACCTCGCCCGGCGATACGTCGGGCCCGCCGCCGACGAGTCCCGCGAAGCTGGTCGTGTGGTGCGGCGCGCGGAACGGGCGCTCGTGCACGAGTCCCCCGGGCCAACGACCGGCGCTGGAGAGGACGCTGGTGATCTCGAGCCGCTCCTCCAGCGGCGGCGGTGTCAGAAGGCGCGCGAGTCGTCGCGCGAGCATCGACTTGCCTGCGCCGGGTGGACCGATGAACAGCAACCCGTGACCGCCCGCCGCCGCGACCGCGAGCGCGTGTTTGCCGACCGCTTGTCCGCGCACCTCCGCGAGGCCTCCGTCCGCGGAGGGGGCCGGGGGAGCGAGCTCCGCGCCGGGCTCGATGCGCGCGAGCGCGGTCCCTCCGGCGACATCGGCGAGGACGTCGCGCACGTGGTCGGCGGCGAACACCTCGAGCTCGGGCAGCGCCGCGCATTCGTCGCACGTCGCGCGCGGGGCGACGATGCGTCGCACCCGCGCGGCGCGTGCGGCCAGCGCCGCCGCGATGCCGCCGCGCACGGGGTAGAGGGTCCCGTCGATTCCGACCTCGCCGAGGAACAGCGTGTCGCGCAGTCGGCGAGCCGCGACGTGCCCACCGGCGGCCGCCGCCGCGAGCACGAGCGCAAGCTCGAGCACCGCCCCCGACTTCGGGCGCGCCGCGGGAACGAGGTTGAGGAAGAGCCGCCCGGAACCGAGCGCCAGCCCGTTCGAGCGCAGGGTGCAGAGGAGCCGCCCGCGGCTCTCGCGCAGCACCGGATCGGGCAGTCCGGTGAGCAGGACGTCGGTCCCCGACCGCTCGCGACCCTCGAACTGGGCCTCGACGGTGACGAGCTCGGCCGATGCTCCCACCAGGGAGGCACCCAGTACGCGAATGGTCTGCACGCAGCCTCGACCGCTCCAAGCCGGTCGAGGTTGCGGACGTTTGGTCACATCTCGTGCCCCAGGTCGTACGGCCCTGCCAAGCTTGCAAGCATCCGGGCCATGCGCGATCCTCTCGGCTTCGGGCGAGCCATGAGTCCCACCTCGGGCTGCTGAGGCCCAAAGATGGACAACTACTACGAACCGGCCGACCTCAAGCATTTCCACTCGATCTCCGAGCACGCCGGGGATCTCGGGGAGAAGTTCTTCGCCTGGTACGGCGCCGTGTTCCAGGACGGCGCCCTGTCGGCGCGCGAGAAGTCGCTGATCGCGCTTGGCGTCGCGCACGCCGTCCAGTGCCCGTACTGCATCGACGCGTACACCCAGGACGCGCTTGGCAAGGGATGTGACGTCGAGCAGCTCACTGAAGTCGTGCACGTCGCGTCGGCGATCAAGGGCGGCGCCGCCCTCGTGCACGGAATGCAGATGCGGAAGGTCGCCGACAAGCTCGGCATGTGAGCTCGATGGCCGAGAACGACGAAGCGCTGGCCCAGGCGAGCGCGACGCTGCGGCTCCAGGCCCCGCGCCCGTCGCTGCACCGCGCCGGCGCCGCGCTCGCCGAGCCGTCCGAACAGCTCGCGCTGCTCCGACGAACCGCCGTGACGGACCTCTCCGGCGGCGACTTCGACCGCCACCTCGAACGTGCCGAGCGCTTTCCCCTGCGCGCGAGCGGCATCGAGGTCTTCCAGGTCAACGTGGGTCGGGTCTGCAACCAGACGTGCTCGCACTGCCACGTCGACGCCGGACCGGACCGCGAAGAGGTCATGACCCGCGCGACCGCCGAGCTCGCGATGCGCGTGCTCTCCGAGACCGACATCCCGACGGTCGACATCACCGGCGGCGCCCCCGAGCTGTGCCCGCAGTTCGAGTACCTCGTCACCGAATCACGTCGACTCGAGCGCCGCGTCATCGACCGCTGCAACCTGACCATCCTGCTCTCGCCCCCCTTCGAGCACCTCCCCGCGTTCTTCGCCGACAACCAGGTCGAGGTCGTCTGCTCGCTACCCCATTACCGAGCACTCGGAACGGACAAGCAGCGCGGCGCCGGCGTCCACGAAGCGTCGATCGAGGCCCTGAAACGGCTGAACGCCGTCGGCTACGGCCGCGAGGGCTCGGGCCTCGAGCTCGTGCTCGTCACCAATCCCGTCGGCGCTTTTCTTCCCGCGGGGCAGGAGTCGCTCGAGGCGGATTGGAAACGCGAGATGAAGCGCCTGCACGGCGTCGACTTCAACGCGCTGTTCACGATCACGAACATGCCGATCAGCCGCTATCTGGAGTGGCTCGAGTCTTCCGGGAATCTGGACGACTACATGCAGCGGCTCGTCGATGCGTTCAATCCGGTTGCGGCGGATGGGGTGATGTGTCGGACGACGCTGTCGGTGGGTTGGGACGGGGCGCTCTACGATTGTGATTTCAATCAGATGCTCGATCTGACGGTGGGCCGTGGGGTGCCGGGGCATTTGAGGGAGTTCGATCTCGAGCCGTTGGCGGGGCGGCGGGTCGTGACGCGGCGGCATTGTTTTGGGTGCACGGCGGGGAGTGGGTCGTCGTGTGGGGGGCAGATTTCGGAGGGGTAGTGGGGGGGGCTGCGGCCCCGTTCCCTTTCTTGTGCCGTTGCTCTTCTTCTGCCTTTGGCTTTCGTTCGTGAACGTGCCCGCTTGCGTGCCCGTGCCCGAACGAAAGCCAAAGGCAGAAGAAGAGC
>JAAELL010000431.1 GCA_024226735.1 bacterium
ATTTTGGTCGGTGCGTACGCGTTCGCTGCAAGGCGCAGCGACGACGCGACTTCGCTGCAAGTCTCGGAGGAGGCGCAACGCAGCAGCGGGCGGGTACGGGCCGACCAAAATGCCGCACAAGAGTGACTCACACCACTAGCTGAAGCGTTCGCGCGCAGCGCATCGCTCTCTGTCCCCCGAGAGCACCCGCGCGTCCCCTCCGTTGTTTCTGCTCCGATCCCGAGGCAGAAGCCCCGCACGGCCTCAATCGTCGTCCCCGATCGTCAACGTCAACTCGTGTTCGAAGAGACGAACCTG
The DNA here is from genome assembly GCA_024226735.1 of bacterium. Taxonomy (GTDB): domain Bacteria; phylum Planctomycetota; class UBA1135; order UBA1135; genus JAAELL01. The sequence continues at coordinate 298 of JAAELL010000431.1, forward strand.
GAGAGATGCGCCGAGCAGGTGGAGGTGCGTCGTCATTCACACACCAGGCGAGCACCTCGAGCTGCGTGCCGTACCTACAAGAAGCGGATGGCGAGTCCTGTCGGGCCGGTCAAGATCTCCTGGGCCTAACACCCCACGGCGATGAACGCCGGTCGCGATCCCGCCGGCCCCCTTCACTCGAAGAGGACCGTGACCGCGTCCGTGAAGTTGTTGTTCACCGGACAGCCCGAGTCGCGGTACCAGCTCTGGAAGTTCCACGTGTCACCCGGTTGGATGGCGTACGTGAATGGTCCGTCGGGGCCCACGCCGGCGATCGGAATCGCGGTCAGGTCGATGCACAAGGACCCCGTCCCGTCCGGGGCGACCACGAAGACCTGGTTCGGAGCGTTGAAGCGCCCGAGCAGACCCGTGTCGCCGCCTCCGAGGCAGAAGACGCCGCAGCTCGCTGGCGGCGCAAAGGTCCCTGTTCCGGGGCCTGCGAGGAAGAAGCCGAACTCGCCCGGTGGCAAGCAGATCACGTTCAGGCAGACGTCGTTGGCGAGGACCAGCGCGCTGCCCGCGGCGTAGATCTTGCCGCTCTCGCCCGCCGCGTTGGGGACCGCGGGGCCGCAGTAGCTCGTGCCGACCAGGCCGCCGGTGCCACACAGCTCCCAACCGGCGAGCGCGCCCGCATCGCCACCGCCCCAGTCGAAGATGCGCAGCTCGTACGTGCCCCCGGGGGTCACAGGAACCGCCGACAGCGGCGTGTTGAAGACGTTGTCGCTGCCGTCCGTCCACGATCCGCAGCTGGCGAGACCGAAGAACTGGTCGTAGACACCGCCGTCGATGACCGTGTCCCCGACGCAGATCGTGTCGAACGCATCGAACGTGTTGGGAGCACCCGACTCGACGATCTCGTAGTCCGCGCCGAAGTTGCACGAGGTGCAGACGCGGTTGATGAGGACGTGTCCGGTACCGTCCGGAGCGTAGAGCACGACCGTGACATCGGACGCCCAGGTGTGCCCGAAGTCGTTCAGCTTGACCGCATCGATCGTCTCCGCCGTCGTGGGCAAGACGAGCGTGGACGAGAAGAAGTTGCCGGTCGGAGTCAGAGTCGGATACGTCCCTCCCGCGGACGCCGTGCCGATCGGCGGAACGAGTCCGCCCGGCCCATCCGCCGCGAAGGGGGTCGTCGCCGGAATCGGACAGCTGACCTGACCGCACAGCCCCCACTCGACGAGCGAGCCCATGTCGCCGCCCAGCCAGTCGAAGATCCGCAGCTCGTACGTGCCTCCATCCACCACGGGGATCCCGGACATCGGAGTGTTGAAGACGCCGTCGCTGCCGTCGGTCCACTGGCCGCAGTTCGCTCCGAAGAACTGATCGTACACACCGCTCGGGATCATCATGCCGACGCAACCGGCGTCGATCGGATCGAACACGTTGGGAGCACCCGACTCGACGATCTCGAAGTCGCCGTCGTAGTCGCAGCTCGAGCAGACGCGGTTGACGACGACGTGCCCGACCCCGCTCGGGTCGTACAGCACGATCGTCAGATCGCCGGCATAGGTGTGCGAGAGTCCGGTCAGCTTGACCGAATCGATCGTCGACGCCCCGTCGGGGAGAACGAGTGTGGACGAGAAGAAGTTGTCCGTCGGAATCAGGTCCGGGTAGGTTCCCCCGGTCGACATCGAACCGTTGGGCGGAACGAGCCCGCCCGGCCCGGTGACCGAGTACGTTTGCGCGGCGGCGGTTGTCGCTAGAGCGAGGGCGATGAGGATTCGTGAGACCGTCATGATTGCACAGGGACAGCGACTGGCAGGTCGACCAGAGAACCACGGACGCGGCGCGGACACGACGACCGCGCAAAGACGCGGGCGCAGTATGCCCGAAACTGACGCGCAGATCGAAGGCGAACGGCTGCGACCGATCACCTGATCTCGCCCGTCGCGAGGACGCGCTCTGCCCCTCCGTGCACGACCGTGTGACGCTTCAAGCCGCCCATGCCGAGTGCCTTCGCGTGCTCCGGTGACCCCGCGAGCAAGGCGAGCCGATAGCCGGCGCAATGCTCGCGCAGCTGTCCGCCGAAGGCGCGGTACAGCTCCTCGGTCTCGGCTGCCTCACCGATCCGCTCGCCGTACGGCGGGTTGGTCACGATCCACGCATTCCAGCCCGGAAGCGGCGCAAACTCGGTCGCGTTCGAGACCTCGAGCTCCACCCTGTCGTCGAACCCTGTCGCGGCGAGATTGGCGCGCGCGTCGTCGATCCGCGCGGGGTCGACGTCGAGGCCCACGAGGCGCAGCTTGCGCGGTAGCTCACGGCGCAAGGCGGCTGCCTCGTCCTTGAGCTTCGCGAACGCCGCCGCGTCGTGCACGAGCCAGCTCTCGAAGCCGAACCGCGGCCGGTAGAGGCCCGGTGCGGCGTTCGCCGCCAGCAGAGCCGCCTCGACCAGGATCGTCCCCGACCCGCAGAACGGATCGACGAGCGGCGCGCGCTGGTTCCAACCCGAGAACATCACCATCGCCGCCGCGAGCGTCTCCGACACCGGTGCGCGCCCCTGCGCCGCGCGCCAGCCGCGCTTGTGCAGCGAATCGTCCGACGTGTCGAGGGACAGCGTCACCCGGTCGCGCGAGACGTGCACGTGCACGCGCAGGTCGGGAGCCTCCTTGCGCACCGAGGGGCGCACACCGGTGCTGGCGCGAAAGCGGTCGCAGATCGCATCCTTGACGCACTGCTCGATGAAGCGCGTATGGTCGAGCGCCGAGTCGCGCGACTGCGCGTCGATCCACAAGAAACCCTCGGGCGCGAGCCAGCGCTCCCACTCGACGGCCATCGCATTCTCGAGCAGCGCGTCGGCGTGCCGCGCCTCGAAGCGCTGAATCCGCAGGAGCACGCGCACCGCCGTGCGCAGCCAGAGGTTCGCGCGCCAAGCATCGATGAGCGTGCCTTCGAAGCGCACGCCGCCGATCTGGCGCTCGAGCTTCGGCAGCGCGAGCGCCTTCGCCTCCTCGAACAGCACCGGCTCGAGCCCCGGCGCGCAGGTCACGAAGAACGTGTGCCGCTCGCGTAGCGCGCTCACGCCTCGCCGCTCTCGAGCAGCGCCCGCATCTCGTCGAAGCGAGCGCGCTCGGTCTCATCGACCTTCGGGTATTGCAAATCGAGCCGATCGAGGCTGGCGACGACGAGCTCGGCCACCGTCATGCGCATGAACGGCTTGTCGTCGGCGGGGATCGCGTACCACGGCGCCCACGGGCGCGACGTCGCGCGCAGCGCCTCCTCGTAGGCTTGCATGTAGGCGTCCCAGTGGCCGCGCTCGCGCACGTCGCCGGCCGAGAACTTCCAGTTCTTCTCGGGCTCGTCGAGTCGCGACAAGAAGCGCAGACGCTGCTCCTCCCTCGAGACGTTGAGCCAGAACTTGAGGATGACGGTCCCGTTGCGGGCGAGGTGCTCTTCGTGGGCGTTGATCGACTCGAAGCGCTGCTGCCACAGCTCGCCCGGGGGCACCTCGTCCGGCAGGTTCTGGCCGCCGAGGTACTCGGGATGCACGCGCACGACGAGCACCTCCTCGTAGTAGCTGCGGTTGAAGATCCCGATGCGGCCGCGCTCGGGTAGACGGCGCGTGGTGCGCCACAGGAAATCGTGGTCGAGCTCCTCCGCCGACGGCTGTTTGAACGACGAGACCTGGCAGCCCGTCGGGTTGACCCCGCTCATCACGGCCTTGATCGTCCCGTCCTTGCCGGCCGCGTCCATCGCCTGGAAGACGAGCAGGATCGGTTGGTGGTCGTGGGCGTACAGGATGTCCTGCAGCTCGGAGAGGCGCTCGATCGCCGCCTTGCGGCGCTTCCTACAGGTCTTCTTCCCCGGATCGGCATCGCCGGGGTCCGCCGGCGCGTTCGTGAGGCGAAACGAGGAGTCGAACGGGACGAGGTAGGGGCTGTCGATGGCTTGGAACAAGTCTCTCTCTCTCTTGGCGCCACTCTCTCATGGATCGAGGGGGCGAACACCATAGGCCGCCGGTTAGGCTCGCGTCCATGGACAGGAGCGAGGAACGGGCAGAGCTCAGCCGGCGCACCCTGGCGCTCGACGGCGCCGACGGGCTCCTCCAACTCTGGTGGCGCACGACGGACCCGGACGAGCGGCTCGAGCTCGCGCGCGCCGGGTTCAGGGCCGCGTGTCGCGACGACTGGCCGGACAAGGACCTCGACGGCTTGGCCGAGCTCGGACGAGCCGCGATCGCGGAGGCCCTCGGCGCCGGGGAGGCGGCGCGGACCGACGACACCCGGACCGATTGCGTCGAGGCTGCCGACGTCCTCTCTTACAACCTCGCCGCAACGCTGGCCGACTGCTGGCCAGGCGACGGTCTCCAGCACGAGCGCCGTCACTTCGAGCTCGGACACGAGCTCGCCGAGGACTGCCTGAAGTGGCGCCGGACGCTGAAAAAGGGCCCCTTCCCCTTCGCGGTCGCGCACTGGGCACGCGGGATCCACGCCCTGCACCTGGGCCGAGCCGACGCAGCCGTTGCCGACATGCGCGCGGCGCTCGAACATGCCGAGGCGTTCGCGGCGGAACAGGAGCGCACGGGCGAGCCCCAGCACCTCATCGTCGCCATCTCGATCGGCTACCTCGGGATCGCCCTCGAGCAGGCTGGCGACCCCGAGGGGCCCGCCCGATTCGATGCCGCGATCGACGCCTTCCGCGCGATGGCGCGCAACATCGACACGCGCGAGGACGCCGAATCCGGCGTCGGCCAGCTGCAGTACGTGCGCCAGGGCCTCAAGGCCGCGCGGTGAGGCACTCGTCCGGCGCGAACACCCGCCGCCACAGGTTCGTCTGCAGGAGCGCGTCCGGATCGAGCCGGCGCTTCAGCGCCAGGAACGCCTCGCGCTGCTCGGTCGGAAACGCGCGCAGCATCGCCAGGTGCCCGAGCACCAGGTCCTTCGCGAAGTAGAACTTGCCCCCCGCGTCGAGCACGATGCGCGTCAGCTCGTCGCACGTCTCCCACAGACTCGCGCGGTTCTCGGGCGTGACCTTGAAGTCGAGCGCGAGGCTCCATCCGTCGCACGCGTGCGTCATCCAGAACGGATCCGGCCGGTGGCGCTTCAGCACGCCCAGGTACGACACGTGGCCGCGCGCGTGGCACAGCGCCAGCATCTCACGATAGGCGTCGAGGGCGGTCTCCTTCGGGAGGAACGACTGGTACTGGATGAGGCCACGCCCCCCCGTGCGGCCGTAGGCGAACTTCCAGTTCGGGACGTAGTCCAGGAGGAAGTTGAAGGCCGCGTGCGGCTGGCGGTACCAGCCGCGCATCCCCTCGAGCCGCCCGAGCTGGTGCTTGACGCCGCACACGAAACGCCAACCGAGGTCGTTGTTGAACAGCCGCAGGAAGCGCCACATCTCGCTCTTGGGGATCACCCCGAGGATGTTCGCGGGCAGCTCCTGGTGAGCGACGCGCAGCGTCTTCTCGGGCTGCGGATCGTCCCCCGGCGCGAGGTAGCGCGCGACGTGCACGAGCCCGCGCCCGGCGTTCTCCTCCGCGCCGAAGCAGTCGATCCAACCGACGAGGTAGTCGGCGCTCGCCTTCTCGTCCTCGAAGACCTGCATCATCTCCGCCAGATCGTGCGCCGAGACGCCGCGCACCTCGATCTCGCCGGAGTGCACCCGCTTCGTCTCCAGGCGCACGCGGGTCATGCAGCCGAGCATCCCGAAGCCACCGATCGCGGCGTGGAAGAGGTCGGGCTCGCTCGTCCGGCTGCACGTGCGCAGCTCGCCCGACGGGAGCACGATGTCGAACTCCTGGACGCAGTCGCCGAAGGTGCCGACCTTGAAGTTGTTCTTGCCGTGGATGTTCATCGCCGTCGCGCCCGCGACGGTCGGAAACATGGTCCCGGAGACGACCTTCGGCCAGAAGCCGAGGGGCAGGATGTGCTTCCAGAGCTGCTCGATCGTCACGCCCGACTCGAGGTCCGCCACGCCGGTCTCGGGGTCGAAGGCGAGCACGCGGTTCATGCGCGTCACGTCCAGCACGTGCCCACCCGCGTTGACGCTCGCGTCGCCGTAGCTGCACCCGCTGCCGCGCAGGCCGATGCTGGTCCCCTCGCCGCGCGCCGTGGCGAAGGCCCGGGCGACCTCCTCGGCCGAGCGCGGCCGCAGCACGCGCGCGTGGGCGCCGACGGCCATGCCCCAGCCCTCGACGTACTCGTACGAGGACCGCGGCCCGCGCCCGTTGCCTTCCGCACCCATCGTCAGATGTTGAGCCGGCGGAACAGGAACGAGGGAATCGCTCGGATCACGGTGCCGACCGCCCACCAGCGCAGGGGCACGTAGCGCGTGCTCCAGAAGCGATTGTGCGCGGCCTTCAAGATCGTGCGCGCCGCGTCATCGGCGCTGATCAGCCAAAACAGCCCGTCCATCCCGCGCGTCATGTCGGTGTCGACGAAGCCGGGCTTGACCGTGAGCACGTGCACGCGCGCCTCGGCGAGCCGGTTGCGCAGGGCCTCGAGGTAGGTCGCCATCCCCGCCTTCGTGGTCGCGTACGCGGGGCTGCCCTTGCGGCCGCGGTCACCGGCGATCGAGCCGATGCCCACGATCGTGCCGCGGCGCTGGGTCCGGAACAGCCGCGCCGCCTCGTTGCACCAGGCGATGCAGCCGCCGAGGTTGACCTCGAGTTGTGACAGGTCCTTCTCGGTGTCGTATTCCTCGGGCCCGACCGCGGGCATGATGCCGGCCGCGTAGACGATCAGGTCGAGCCCGCCGCCGAGCTCGCGCACGATCTCCTCGAACAGCTCGGGGATCGCCGCGGTGTCGGTGACGTCGTGCGCGCGCGTGACGATGCGGCCACCCGCGCCAGCAGGCGGCTCGAGCTCGGACAGCTTGTCGGCCCGGCGCGCGATCGCGCAGACATCGTAGCCGTCGGCGGCGAGCTGGCGGACGAGCGCCGCACCGATCCCGGAGCTGGCGCCGACGACGATCGCGGCGCGGGGTTGGGCCGTGCGGGGTTGGGCCGTGCGGGGTTGGGTCGTGGAGGGCGAGTTGGACACCGCTGCATTATCCGTCGCGCGCGCCCGATTCCAACGCGAAATGTCGGTACGGTACCGCGGCAATTCTTGGCGGTACCCTACCCAGGTTTCGCTATGCTCCCGCGCTCGTTTCGTCGCGCCAGACACTATGAGCAAGCTCCTCGACGCCCTCAATCCCGAGCAACGACACGCCGTCGAGACGACCGAGGGCCCGGTCCTCGTGCTCGCGGGCGCCGGCACGGGCAAGACGCGCGTCATCACCTACCGCATCGCCCACCTGCTGGCCAAGAAGGTCGAGCCGGAGGCGGTCCTGGCCGTCACCTTCACCAACAAGGCGGCGAACGAGATGCGCGAGCGCATCGCCAAGCTCGTCGGACAGAAGCGCAGCGAGGGCCTGACGATCGGGACCTTCCACGCCTTCTGCCTCGAGCTGTTGCGCACGCACAAGAAGACGCTCGGCTGGCCGCAGGGCTTCACGATTTGCGACTCGAGCGATCAGCTCGCGATCCTCAAGTCCGCGCTGCGCGAGCTGCACATCGCGGAGTCGCGCATCAAACCGAACGTGCTGCAGGGCAAGATCTCGCTCCTGAAGAGCCGCGGGCTGACGCCCGAGCAGGTCCTGGCGCGCCCCGGGGACGACCTGGACGAGCTCGTCGCACGGGCCTGGCAGCGCTACCAGGGCGTGCTCGACCGGTCGCGGCGGGTCGACTTCGACGACCTCCTGCTCAAGGCGGTCGCGCTGCTGAGGGACAACGCCCGCATCCGCAAGCTCTACCGCGACCGCTACCGCTACGTGCTCGTCGACGAGTACCAGGACACCAACGCCCCCCAGTACGACCTGCTCGTTCAGATCGCGGGCGAGCACAAGAACCTGTGCGTCGTCGGCGACGACGACCAGTCGATCTACGGCTGGCGCGGCGCGGACGTCAGCAAGATCCTCGGCTACGACCGCGACTGGCCGGGGGCCGAGACCGTGCGGCTCGAGACGAACTACCGCTCGACCGAGTCGATCCTCGGCGCCGCCAACCGCTTGATCGCCAAGAATCCCAAGCGCCACGACAAGTCCCTGCGCTCGACCGCCGGCCTCGGCGACCCGGTGCAGGTGATCATGATGCGCGACGAGGACTACGAGGCGGAGTACATCGTGCGCGAGATCAAGCAGCTGGTCGAGGCGGGCGCGCACTACGACGACTTCGCGATCCTGTTCAGGTCGGCGATCCAGGCGCGCACGTTCGAGGCCGAGCTGCGGATGAAGGAGGTGCCCTACGTTCTCGTCGGCGGCATGAGCTTCTTCGACCGCAAGGAGGTGCGCGACGTGATGGCGTACCTGCGCGTCATCGCCAACCCGCTCGACGAGAGCTCCCTCCTGCGCATCGTCAACTGCCCGCCGCGCGGCGTCGGCAAGACGACGATCGACCGCGTGCTCGCGTTCGCGACCGAGCACGGAATCTCCGCCGGCGAGGCCTTCGACCGCGCGGACGAGATCGAGAAGATCAAGCGCGAGGCAGTCGACGCCGTCCAGCGCCTGCGCGAACGGCTCGAGGCGCTCGGCAAGAAGTTCAAGCCCGGCAAGGAGCTCGTCGCGCTGATCGAGCGCCTCCTGAAGGAGGTCGCCTACCGCGGCGAGGTCGACCGCCTGTACCCCGACGAGCAGACGCGCGAGCAGCGCTGGGCGGGCGTCGTCGAGGTGCTCAACTTCGCCGAGAACTACGTGCGCAAGCGCAAGCGCCCGACGCTCTCGGGCTTCCTCAACAACCTGAGCCTGACGGCCGACGACTCGCGCGACGAGCCGGGCGAGAAGCGCCTCGCCGTCACGCTGATGACCCTGCACGCCTCGAAGGGGCTCGAGTTTCCGCGCGTGTACCTGGTCGGCATGGAGGAGGGCCTGCTCCCCCACGCGCGCGCCGTCGCGGACGGCTCGATCGAGGAGGAGCGCCGCCTCGGCTACGTCGGGGTCACGCGCGCCCAGCGCAACCTGCAGCTGACCTGGTGCAACGAGCGCGCCAAGTTCGGCACGCGCGTGCAGTGCCACCTCTCGCGCTTCCTGTTGGAGATGCAGGGCAAGGAGCCGCCCGCCGGCTGGATCCCGGCGGAGATGACGCCGGAGGAGCGGCAGAAGATGACCAGGAAGAAGCGCCGGCGGCGCACGGCGCGGCGGTAGGACCGTCCGCGCGAAGAAATACGAAAGAAGTGGCGTCGAGACACTTCGCCGGCGTTTAGCGCGCCAGGTGCGAAGATGAGCGATCTAGTGGTGTGATTCACTCTTGTGCGGCATTTTGGTCGGCCCGTACCCGCCCGCTGCTGCGTTGCGCCTCCTGCGAGACTTGCAGCGAAGTCGCGTCGTCGCTGCGCCTTGCAGC
>JAAELL010000432.1 GCA_024226735.1 bacterium
CATTTTGGTCGGTGCGTACGCGTTCGCTGCAAGGCGCAGCGACGACGCGACTTCGCTGCAAGTCTCGGAGGAGGCGCAACGCAGCAGCGGGCGGGTACGGGCCGACCAAAATGCCGCACAAGAGTGAATCACACCACTAGTGCCTCAAGGGCGCCACTCGCGCCCCATCCGCGCCGACCAACAACATCCCCACCAAGCTCCCGTCCCCGCGCGCCAACACGCATCCACCATGCCAGGTCGGATCGAACGCGAGCGCCGGATCGACCGCCCACCCGCCTTCTTCAAGCACCTCCAACCGCGCCGACGACAGCGCGCGCGGCGGGGCGGCCGGATCGCAGAACACGAGACAATCCTCGACCTCGCCGAGCGGGCGGCTCGCCGCTTCGTCCCAGCGCCCGCCCGCGGCAACCGCCAGCTCGACGCGCGCGAGACCATTCGCCTCCCAAACCGGCGCCCCGGTCAGCGCGAACGTCTCGCCAGCGACCGCAAACGTGCCCTCGCGCGCCTCCTCCTCGGGGTGCAACAGATTCGCCGGACCGATCAGTCCACCCGCGACCGGCAACACCCAACCCTGGCGCTCGCCCTCGCGCTTGATCAAGCGGCCGCGCTGCCACGTCAGGCTCGCACGCAGCGCGGGTGGGATGCGCGTGCCGGGGGGCAAGAGCGCGCTGCCCACGGGCAGCGCCGGTTGCCAGGTCAGCCACTCTTCCTCCGCCCCGCCGTGCAGGACGAAACGGTGGCCGGTCGAGACGACGTCGCCGGGTTCGGGGGGAGTCACGAGTGCGATGCCGCCCACGATCAGCGAGCGCAGCGACTCCATGTCGATCTTCAACCCGCCCATCAGCGTCAGGTCGACCTCGACGCCACCGACCTCGAAGAAGCGTGTCTTCTCGCGCACGAGCTGCACGTAGGCCGGCCGCACGTAGGCGCGCACCTCGACACCGGTCGCGTCGGTCGAGAGGCCGACCGAGAGCACCGTCCCGACTTGGATCTGGCGGTAGAAGAGCGGCGCGCCGGGCGCGAGGCTGTAGCGCTCGGGGGACTCGAGGGTGATCTCGAGGCCACCCGGTTCGACGCGCTCGATCACGGGCGCCTCGATCAGCCCGACGAACTCGTCCTGGCGCCGCGCGTCGGCGGGGCCGGGCAGGACCGACAGGTAGCGCGCGCCCACCACGGTGTCCACCCCCTGCACGCTGTCCAGCGAGATCTTCGGTCGCACGACCCAGAAGCGACTGCCGCTGCGCGCCAGCGACTCGGCGCCTTTCTCGAGGCGCACGAAGAGCTCGACCTCGGACAGGTCGGTCGCGAGCCGCAGCTCCTCGACGCGTCCCACGTCGATGCCGCGGAAGCGCAGTGCCGCGCCCTGTTTGATGCCGTGGCCCTCCTCGACGCGCACGACGATGCGACGGCCGGTGCCGCCGAACAAGCGCAACGTGAGGAAGCCCGCGAGCGCGATCGCGAGCACCGGCAAGAGCCACGCCCAGGAACGCTTCACGGGAACGACCTGCGCGGTCGGCAGGGAGTTCGGCTCGATCGTCGCGGTCATGCACGCCCTCCACGCTGCGGTTCCTCGAGCTCCCACACGGCGTGCGGGTCGAACCACGCACTGGCGAACAGGCTCAAGACGACGACCGTCGCGAAAGTCCACGCCGCCGGGCCCGGCCGCACGTCGACGAGATCACCGACCTTCACCCACGCGACGATCACCGCGATGAGTAGGACGTCGAGCATCCCCCATCGTCCCGTCCATTCGATCAAACGGTACGTCAGAGCCTTGCGGCGCCGCGACAGGTACGTGCGCCCGACCGTGATCGCGAGCAGGCCGGCGAGCTTGAGGATCGGAATGACGATCGAGCACACGAGGACGATCATGCCGATCGCGAGATCGCCGTCCTCGAGCAGCCCCAGCGTCCCCGACCAGATGCTCGCTTCCGTCTTGTGACCGAAACGTTCGAGATGCATGATCGGCAGCGTGATCGCAAGCGGGTAAAGGATGAGTGCGGCGAGCGCCGCGGACGCCGACCGCCCGTTGCTGTCCGCGCGCCGACGCGGGTGCAGGATCACCACACCGCAGCGCCCACAGCGAGCCATCCGATCCATCTGCAACGCCGGCATGTGCTGCACGAGACCACAGCAGTGGCACGCTTTGAGGGGAGCGGACATCGCCCCCTCTATACGGCGCGGGGGGTGCTGTGTTCCAGGGATTTCGCCTGGCGACCGTCAGTCGTCATCGAGGATCGTGAGTGTGAACTCCGCGGCGCTCCCGAGCACCGCCCCGACTGGAGCCTCGAGCCGGATCGTGACGTGCTCATCGCCCTCGACCTCGGTGTCGGCCGCCACGATCACCCGCAAGACGCCAAACTGCGCGTCCGGCGGAATCACGAGGGGGCTCGCCGTCTCGATGCGGTAATCGATGTTCGCGGTCGCCGTCCCCGTGACCACGAACGGCACACGGACCTCGACGCTCGAAGGCTGGGAGAGCAACACGAGAACTTCGAGCGCCGACGCTTGTTCACCGCTGTCCATCAACGTCACCGGGAACTGGACGGACGGATCACCAAAAGTCGCCCAGGTCACGCAGACGCCTTCGGTCGTGTTCGAGGTCGCGTTGGGGTTGGTGTCGCGAACCCAGAACTGAAAGTTCCACGTGTCGCCAGGCTGCAGGAAGGTGTTCTCCGGGAACAGGAACAGGTGTGGAGAGAACTGCACGCTGCCCGTGCTCCCCGACGACAGCAAGTCGTCGTCGAAGCGCAAGAGCGGAAGGCCGAGACAAAGCCGTCCTTGGCTGGCACCACCGAGCGGCGACGATCCTTGCGTCCGCGAGGTGAGGAAGTAGCCGAATTGGCCGAGCGGCAAGCCCTCTGCGTGCAGCGTGAAATCGTCCAGCTGCACACACCTACAGCCCGACACCGAGAGCCGCCCGGGCGCGCCGGTGGAATTCGGAGCGGGCGAGCAGTACGGCGTGCCCAGCGGCTCGGACACTTCGATGAAACGAACGCCCGAGATGCTGGACGCGACGGCATTGATGCGTCCCGTCAGAGCCGTCTCGGCACTGAGCGCAATGGACCATGGATTGTCGTAGCCGCCGGCGAGCAGGCCCTGATCGACCCAACCCAACAGGCCGTGCTCGAAGAAGTGCGGGACCTGAAAGGGACCGGTGTCCGACACGATTCGGTCGCCGTGGATAGCGACCGTGCTGCCCACGTGGCGGCCGGTCGCCAGCGTCGACGTCTGTCTCCACGTACCCAACACTCGCCCGAAGACCGAGAGAGAGCCCCCATCGAAGCCGCTCGAAGGGTTCGGGGAGCCGATGGCGATCGTTCCCTCGGAGATCCCGAGCGCGGTTCCGAAGAGATCGGAAACCTGCGGCACCGCCTCCGTCAGCTCGGCGTCGAGCTGATACGCAGCGCCGTCGTGCGTGAAGACGTAGGCGCGACCCGCGCGGTTCACGCCCAAGAGGTCCTCCATCGGTGCCCCGACGACCGCGTCGTCGCCTTCGGCGTCGACGCTGTACCCGAACTCGCCGCCCGCTTCGGAGGTCGGCGACACGAGCTTCTGCACTTCGACCCAGGAACCACCTTGGGCCTCGAAGACGTACACCGCTCCTGCTCCGGCTAATGGACCGTCGTTCGACGCCGGAGCGCCGACGAGGATCCGGTCCCCGGCCAGCGCCACGGTGGAGCCAAATTGTCCGGTGGCGTCGGATGCGCCGAGCCGTGCGATCTCGACCCACGCACTGCCCTGCCGCTCGAAGACGAATGCACTACCGCCGTCGCCTGGACGCGGGGCTCCGATGACCGCGCGGTCGCCTTCGATCGCCACCGCGGCTCCGAAGTAGTTCACGACAGTCGGATTGTTCGGAAAGAGCTGCTGACCCTCGACCCACCCGGCTGCGCGCCTCTGAAACACGAACACGGCACCGGAGTCGACGAGGGGGCCATCGCGCCTGGGCGAGCCCACGAACGCCCAGTCGCCAGAGACTGCGGTCGCTCGCCCAAACTCGCTCCACGCCTGCTGAACGCCGGGCGACAACAGCTCGTAGCTGCACTGGGCGGCCACCGGAGGGGCCAGAACGAGGACGAGGGCGCAGCGGAGATCAATCATCGTCGACAATCGTCAGGGTGAACTCGGAAGCGGTGCCCAGAACGGCGTTCGTCGGATCCTGCAGGCGCAGAATCACGGTCTCGTCGCTCTCCGTCTGCCCGTCCTCGGCGACGCTGATGACGAGCCCGGCAGAAGATTGACCGGCGGCGATCAGGAGCGGGTTCGGGGACTCGAAGTGGTAGTCGACGTCGGCGGTGGCCGTGCCACCTACGGTGAACGGGACCGCGATGTCCTCGGTCGACGGCTGCGACAGGGTGACGGCGTCGGTCGTGTTCGAAGTGAAGTACGGGTCGATGTCGCGGAACCAGAACTGGAAGTTCCACGTCGATCCGGGAGCGAACGCGCCGATCTGGGGGAGCTGCGTGAGATCGGGCCGCCGGGTGGCGGCGCCATCCGCTCCGGTGAACTGAATGTCCCGGTCGAAACGCACGATCGGCAAGCCCAGGCACAGGTTGCCCTCGCTTCCACCGAAGAGCTGCACGAACGCCTGCACGACCCGCTCACTCTACGGAAGCCGTGACGAACCGTGGAATCGGCGACTAGAATCCGGGCAGCTGTCTGCCCAGAACGCGTCCCAGCTTCAACTGCGCCGGCAGCCGCATCTCGTGCCGCGCCTGCCGATAGAGCTTCAGCGCGCCCGGGTACGAGACGCCCTCGCGGACGACGTCGAACTCGCCGACGGGGACCCAGCGCTCGGGGTCGGAGTCGACGACTTCGCGCAGGAGGTCCTGGTGCTCGTACCAGTGGTGGGTTTGCGTCGAGTCGTCGAACGCGACGATCCCCACGGGTACCTGTTCCAGCCAAGCGTCCATTTCGTCCGCGCTCGCGAACGTCGAGACGTAGTTGCGCCCGATCCAGTCGCTCGTGCCGAGCACCTTGGTCGCGCGCAGCACGACGTGCCCAGGGCGCTCTTCGGCCAGCGCGACGCCGGCGACGAACGCCCCCTCGCCGAACGAGTCCGAAGCGATCAGGAACGGCGAGAGCATCAGGCTCGGGTCCCCCACCAGGGCGCGCGCTGCCGTACCGTAGCCGCTGACGTCCTTGCGCGGCTTCTCGAACGCCTCGAGCCCGAACGCGAGGAACAGCACGGCGGGCGCGAGCGACAGTTGCCGCCAGCGCGGCGCCCGCTGCGCCAAGTCAGCCGCCGTCGCGGCGAACCCGCACGCGAACGAGGGCGCGATCAGGATCATGTGCCGCTCGTCGAAACTGGACGGCAGCACCCCGTGCAGGAACAAGAGGCACAGCGGCCACACGGCGATCGCCGTCCAAACCGGATCACTGCCACCGCGACGCGCGAGCCCGAAGACCGCCGCCAGACCGACGAGCCAACCGCCGAGCGCGACCCATTCCGAGGCGTAGAACGGAATCGCCTGCATCGAGAAGTCGAGGTTCGGGCTCGCACCGCCCGCCCAGGATCCGCGCGCGATGTTCAGGGTCAGCGCGTACCACGGCCCGCACACCAGGCCGACGACCAGCGCGGAGCCCCACAGCGCGGGGCGCTTGAGCAGATCCCAGCGGCGCGTCGCCACGATCACCGATCCGGGGACGAGGGCGAGCGCCAGCGCGTTGCCCTTCGTCATGATCGCGAGCCCGGCCAGGAGCCCGAACGCGAGGGACCAGCGGCCCCTCCCCGTCTCGACGAAGCGCCCGAACGCAAGAACGGCCAGCATGCACGAGACAGTCAGGAACAGCTCGGTCATCGCCATGTGCCCGAACGCTTGGACCGGACCGAGCAGGAGCACCAGGAGCCCGGCACAAGCCGCCGTCTTCTCGCCGCAGCTCTTGCGCGTGACGCGGAACACGATCAGCCCCAACAAGGCGGCGAGCAGGCTCTGTAGAGTCAGCACCGACGCCTGGGATGCGCCGAAAAACAGCATCCACACGCCGAGCAACAGATGGAAGGCGGGCGGCCACTGGCCGATCGCCACCTTCGGGTAGTGCAGGTAGTACTCCTCGGCGAAGCGCATCGGGTGCACGCTCGCGCCGGACGCGAGCCAGTCGCGGATGAGCAGCCCGCTGACCAGGTGCGAGGGTTCGTCTTGGAACGCCGCGAAGTCGCTCTCGAGCGCGCCGCTCGTGAACGAGAGCATCAGCGCGACGAACATGTACGCGCCCAGGACGATCCAAGTCGATCGCCGCGGCCGCCGCGCCTCGGCCGGGTGCTCCGGCACCCCTAATGACCGATTCGCCACAGCGGTTCGAATGAGGTTGCGTCGACGTTGAACAGGGTGTACAGCCCGGGAATCTCCAGGCACATCAGCACGACGAACAGCACCGTCGTGACCACCGCGAACGCGACGAAGCCGCGCTGTCGGTACAGCTTCTCCGGGGTTTGCACCGGGCTCTCGGGCTGAAGGCCAAGGCGCACGTAGTAGCCGAAGAAGCCGGCGACGAAGGGCACGCAGAGGACGAGCTCGAGCTTGTAGCGCACGATGAAGACGCCGGCGAAGAGCGTGCCCGCGGCGACGTAGAACACCATGCTCGCCAGGAGCTTCGCTTCGTCGTACGCGCGGAACGAGCGCCGGTAGCTGGCCGCGAGCTTCGGGTCGTCGATCGTGCGGTACTCGGCGAAGCGCTTGGTCGCCATGAAGAACGCCCCGACCATCCAGTACGAAAGCGACAGCGACATCGGCGGCATGCGGTCCGGCACGAGTGCGAACCAGCCGAGCAAGAGCCGGATCGGGTTGTTGATCGACTCCGAGACGACGTCGAGGTACGGCACCTCCTTGGTGCGCACGGGCGGGATGTTGTAGAGGCAGCCCATGACCCACAAGGCCAGCGCCGACGCTCCGAACGGGCCGTTGATCGCGAACGCCCACTGGATCCCGATCAGCCCGAGCGCGCCCCACTCCAGGAGCCCCAGCCAAGGCCGAACGTCACCGTTCGCCGCGGGCCGGTCACGCTTGGTCGGATGGAGCCGGTCGAGCGGCGCGTCCAGGATCTCGTTCAGGACGTAGTTGCTCGAAGCGATGATGCACGTCGCGAAGAACGCGCTGACGAGCTGCCCGGCACTGCCCGGCCCGAAGAGCTCCGGCCTGTAGAAGAACGCGAGCAACACGCCAAGCAGCATGAACGCGTTCTTGAACCAGTGATCGACACGGGCGATCTGCGCATACGGGAGAAAGGGGTTGGTCCTCAGCTCAATTGCAGGCTGCAAGGATGACCTCCTCGAGTTCCGAGCAAGTCCGCACTCTGCCGGGACCGCTCCGTTTGGAAAAAATTGCGAAGGGCATGCCCGCGCGGCGTGCTCCTTCCCCGTCGACTTCCTCGCGGTCGCCGACGTAAAGAACGTCCTGCGGCTCGACTCCCCAACGCTCGCACGCCACGAGGAAGCCGCGCGGATGCGGCTTGAACGCGTTGACGTCGGGCTCGGCCGCATCGAGTCGCAGCTCGAAGAACCGCTCGAGTCCCAGCGCCTTCAGCTTCGCGCTCGCGGGGTAGTCCGAAAAGACGCCGAGCAAGAGGCCGCGCGCAGCGAGCCCCTCGAGCAGCTCCGGGAGGCCACGACGCAAGGTCTTGCGAAGGTGGCGAAGCGGCCGCTCGTGGATCCACTCCGCGACGGTCACCTCGACGTGCTCCACTTCCTCGTCGATGCGGCGCGCCGTCTCGCTGTACTGGAGCTCCCCCAACAACTCCGACGGCTGGCCGAGCTCGCGCAACTCTTCACGCACCTGACGGAACGCCCCGAGCACACGCGCGAGCCGACGCCCTTCACGCGGTCCGGAACGAACGGCGGCCAGCCCCAACTCGACGACCATGCGCGCACGCAGCGGCGGTTGCTCGTACAGAGTTCCGTCGAGGTCCATGAGGACCCCTCGAAGGGGAGACGGGGAAGTGTGGGGCACTTGCGGATCCCTATCGGTTTCCGCATGCGGCGTTCTTGCGCCTCAGTGACACTCTCGTCTTGGGGCGTCCGCGCAACGCGAAAGCGTGGGTACGGTACCGTACCTACGCTTTCGCGTTGCGTCTCAACCAGAGGCCCGCGTAGGCGACGTGAACGAGGCTCCACAGGAACGTGAAGCACAACCCCCACGCCGCGCCCACGGTCGGGTCGAGCCACGTCAACACCGCCACCACCGCCGTGTTCACGAAAATGCCCAAGATCGAGAACAGGATCCCGACACGCAGCGTGTTGGTCACGAGATAAAAGGTGTCGTTGGCGACCGAGAACGACACCACGAGCACTCCCGGCACGAGGATCTTGACGATCGTCCATACCGGATCCTGGTAGTCGCGCGGGAACACGGCCTCGATCAACAGCGGCACGAGGGGCAGCGTGACCAGGACGCCGGTGGAGACCAGCGAGCCGGACAGCAGAGTCGCCTTCCAATAGGCGCGCCGCAGGCGCGGCAGATCCCTGCTTCCGACGATCTCGCTGAACGTGGGCAGGGCGGTCCGGCTGATCCCCTGCATGAACATCCGGGCCACGTTGACGAGCCGTTGCGCGATTCGCAGGTAGGCGACCCACGCGCGTGTCCCGAAATAGCCCAGGATCAGTGACGGCAGGATCTGCACGCCGAACGCGTCGATATTGCGCACGAGGCCGTACTTGATGCCGAGGCGCAGCCCATGGGTCAGCGGGACCTCGCGGATCCGCGGCAGGATCTCCCCGAGCCCCGGCAAGAGCTCGGGATGAGCGCGGTGCTCGCGGCGGTAGACTTCGACCGCGAGCACCGAGCCGACGCCCGAGGCGATCAGCATCCCCACGATCGGGCCCGTGGCGGAGTTGGTGAGCAGCGCCCCCATCACGACGAGGAAGATCCGCACGAACTCCATGCCGTTCTCGACCTGCGCCAGGGCGAGCATGCGCCGCGTCCCCTGCAACCCCGCGCAGGCGACGACCCGCGGCAGCTCGACCAGCGGCGTGCACGCCAGGACCGCTGCAAGGAAGCCGAGATCGGCGTCGCCGAAGAGCTTTCCCGTGACCGCGGGCAGCGCGGTCCAGCCGAGGAGCAGCAGCAGGACCCCGAGGGCGAAGTTCGCCTTGAGGTAGTAGGCGAGCCACGCGCTGACCTTGCCCAGGTTCTTGCGCGACACGGCAGCGGCGACCTGACTCGTCGCCACCTGGTAGAGCCCCAGGTTGAGGGCGAACCAGAAGAACGAGTAGACCGAGATCGCGAGGTAGAACTGTCCCTGCTTCTGCGCCCCGAGCACGTGCGTCAGGGCGACGGCACCGAGGAAGTTGCCAAACGCGATGAAGAGCGCTCCGACCTGCAGCGTCGTCGAGTCACGCAGGAAGCGGCTCTGAAGCAGCCCGGCGAGCTTCAACCGGGTCTCACTTCGATTCAGGCACGAAGAGGATGTCGTCGACCTTCTTCATCGCCGACAGGTCGACGTGTGCGTAGCCGAGCCCAAAGAGCTCGTCCACCACCGCGCGTTGCTCGTCCCAGCGTGGGTGGTAGCCCTCCTCGAGCAGCTCGGACAGGATGACCGGCAGCCGCGGCGCCTCGCGCAGCCAGGGCAGCATCCCGCGCAGCACGGCGTAGTCGAACCCCTCGGTGTCCGTCTTGATGAAGTCGATCTCGCGGATGCCCTGCTCGCGCATGTAGTCCGAGAACACGCGGCAGTGGATCGTCTCTTCCTCGACGACCGTGTCCTCGCGCACCTCGGAATTCTCGCGGCGGTCAAACATGATCTCGGGCAAGACCGAGTTCGCACCGTAGTTGTGCTTGGCCTTGAAGATCGGCCGCTCCTCGTCGCTGTCGGACAGCGCCAGCTGCTCGATGCGCACGTTCTCACGATCCCCCAGCCGGTCGACGCACGCGTCGTAGTAGCGCCGCACCGGCTCGAACAGGAGCGCCCGCGCCCGCGGCCGGTGCTCGAGGACGCACTCGGTGAAGAGCCCGACGTTTGCGCCGACGTCGACGAAGAGGCCGTCCTCGGGAATGAACGGCAGCACCCGCTGGACGTCCTCGATCACGCGCGAGCGATGGCGCTCGACCCATTCCTCGAGCGTCCAGGGCCGTGGATCGGCCCAGGCTCCGAGCTTGCGAATCAGACGGGAGACCCTGGGGAACTTCATCGGAGACGGGTCCCGCGGCGCGGTCCCCTGGGTAGTATCGGATCGTAGGGCACCCGACCGCGTGGAATCCCTTTCCGGTAGGTCCCGCTCAGAGACTCTCGAGCAGCGCGTAGTAGCTCGCGGCCCATTTTTCGATCGTCTTCTCGGGTCCGGTCAGCTTGACGAAGTACTTGCCGTCGTTCGGAAAGCCGCCGTCCGTCGCCTCGATCACCGTCGAGAGCATGCGCTGGCCACCCTCGTTGATGGGAGTCCCCATGCTGTCGGCGAGCAGCTTGCCCGTAACGTCGAGGGTGTGCATGCGCATGTTGGCGCGGGTCTGAATGCGCACGTTCTCCTCGAGCGGATCCCCGCCGCCCTCGGGCAGCTCGAACTGCCCGACCCAGCGGCGCAGGTTGTCCTGCACGCTGCCGCCCATGAAGAAGACGGCGATCTCGGGCGAGTCGGCATCGCCCTCCGCCGCCGGCAGGCGGAACTGGGCGAGGCGCATGTTGCTGGAGGGGGTCTCCTCTTGCCAGCCCGGCTGCGCCTTGAACTCGAGCTTGGTCCGCCGGTCGGCGGCCGGCGCCGGGTCCGTGCCCGAGCGCGCGTCGACATTCGAGAGCGCCTCGCGCTCGGCGTCGAGGGCCTCTTGTTTCGCCTTGGAGTCACCGCAGGCACACAGGAGGGTGCCGCAGACGAGGAGGAGCGCGTACGGAGAGGGATGCTTCATGGGTCTGACCTTGGGAGAGGGGCGCCGATTGTAGCGGCCGCGACCGCGCAACTCACGCCGCGACCCGACGGAGGCCACCCAGGGTCCCCCGAAGTCAGGGCTGGCGGCACCCCGGGCGGGGGGCTACAACCGCCCCATGCGCAACGCCCTCTACATCGCCGCCTTCACACTGCTCTTGCTGTTCGGGATCCAGCGCATTCGGCTCGCGCTGGAGTCCGACGAGGAGGCGATCGCCCGCCGCCTGCAGGTCATGGCCCGCGGGTTCAACGAGACGACGATGCGGCACGCGCTGGGCGGCTTCGACCGCCGCTACCAGGACGAGGCGACCGGCCACGACAAGCGCGTGGTGCGGCAGGCGCTCACGCAGCTGTTCTTCAACGAGAAGGACGAGACCACCAAGGCCTTCCGCTTCCGCCTCGAGATCCCCGAGGACGAGGTGGAGGTGAACCTCCGCGACGACGACCCGGCGATGGCCGACGTGCGGCTGCGGGCGATCTTTCACGAGCGCGACGCGGGAGTCGAGAAGCTGTGGTGGGACGCGCGTGTCAGCGGTTCGATGCGCAAGGACGAAGGCACCTGGCGTCTGTACCGAACGCAAGAGGTCAACCACGAGGACCGTGGAAACTTGCGTTGAATCTGGGCGCCCCGCACCTCTAGGGAATCCCCCCACTTGCGGAGATCGTCGCGCCAGCTACTCTCAACCCTGCTCGTCGCCCCTCCTGCCTCGGGAGCTGCACTATGACCAAGTACCTCCGAAACCAAGTCGACATCGACCCACCTCGAGCAGGTACCAGCTGATCGAATCCGAAGAGGACGGCAGTGCCCGCTCGAATGATCGAGCGGGCTTTTTTTTCGTCCCCACTGCCCCGGACGGAGCCCGCTCACCCCGAGAGCGGGCTCCTTTCGTCTTCCCACGCAACCGGCGCAGCCATCCGTCCTTCCATGCATCGACCCCGAACGACTCTGTGGTCCGTGACCCACGGTCAGCGCCTGCGCTACGCAGGCGCGATCGCGAGCCTCGCCGTGGCGATCACGTGCCTCTTCGTGCCCCCGCTCGTGGTGCGCAGCGCGATCGACGGCCCGCTCGCGGGAGGCGACGCCGGCTGGCTCGGTGCCACCGCGCGCCGACTGTTCGCGACCGATTCCGTCGCGGGCACACTCTGGACGGCCGCGCTGCTGATCCTCTTGCTGACGGCACTCGCCGGCTTCTTCCAGTACGTCAAGGGCCGCCATGCCGCCCTCGCCAGCGAGCGCGCCGTGCGCCGGATGCGCGACAGCTTGTTCGATCACCTCGCCCACGTGTCCTGCGATCGCATCGTCTCCCTCGAGACGGGCGACCTCGTCCAGCGCTGCACGTCGGATGTCGACACCGTTCGCGCGTTCCTCTCGGTCCAGGTGGTCGAGATCGGGCGCTGCGTGCTGCTGTTCGTGATCGCGCTGCCGATCCTGATCGGGCTCAGCCCATCGATGACGCTCATCAGCGTGGTGCTCGTCCCGTTCGTCTTCTCGTTCGCCTGGATCTTCTTCCGCAAGGTGCAAGCGCTGTTCCGCGAGGTCGACGAGGCCGAGGGCGCGATGACCGCCACGCTGCAGGAGAACCTGACCGGGATCCGAGTCGTGCGCGCCTTCGCGCGCGCTGATTTCGAGAGCGAGAAGTTCGGCGCATGCAACGCGGCCTACCGCGACACGAACTTCCGCTGGATCCGGACCCTCGGGGTGTACTGGTCCGTCTCGGACATCCTCGTGCTGAGCCAGATGGGGCTGGTCCTGTTCGGCGGCGCCCACGCCGTCGCGGCCGGCACGCTAACACTCGGGACGTGGGTCGCCTTCATGACGTACATGACGCTGTTCATCCATCCGGTGCGGCAGCTCGGACGCGTGCTCGCCGAGGCCGGGCGAGCGCTCGTCGCGCTGGGGCGCATCGGCGAGATCTTCGGGCTGCCGCGCGAGGATCGGCGCGAGAAGGAGCTCGATGCGCACGCACTCGAGTCCGGCTTGACCAGGATTCACCCCCTCCCCGACCGCGTCGCCGGCCGGCTCGACTTCGATGCCGTGCGCTTCGCGTTCCCCGCTGGGCCCGACGTGCTCGACGGCCTCACGTTCACGATCGAGCCCGGCGAGACGGTCGCCCTGGTCGGCGCACCGGGCTCGGGCAAATCGACGCTCGTCGCGCTCCTCTTGCGTTTGTACGAGCTCGAGCGCGGCCTGATCCGTCTCGACGGACGCCCCCTGCAGAGCCTCCCGCGCGCGTTCGTGCGCGCGCAGATCGGAGCCGTAATGCAGGAGCCCTTCCTCTACTCGAAGACGGTCGCCGAAAACTTGCGCGTCGGCCGGCACGGCGCGGACGCCCACGAGCTCGAGAGCGCGACCCGCGACGCGAGTCTGCACCACACGATCGACGGCTTCGTGCACGGCTACGAAACGCTCGTCGGCGAGCGCGGGGTAACTCTCTCCGGAGGCCAGAGGCAGCGCGTCGCGCTCGCGCGCGCACTGCTCAAGGACCCCGCGGTGCTCGTCCTCGACGACGCGCTCAGCGCGGTCGACACCGGCACCGAGTCGCGGATCCTCGAAGCCCTCGAACGCCGCCACCGGCGCAGGACGACGCTCGTGATCGCCCACCGTCTTTCGACGCTGCGGCACGCCGATCGCATCATCGTGCTGGAGCACGGCCGCATCGCCGAGATAGGCCCCCACGCCGAGCTGATCAGCGGCGCGGGCCTCTACGCGCGCCTCTGGAAGATCCAGAGTGAGCT
Source organism: bacterium (assembly GCA_024226735.1). Lineage (GTDB taxonomy): Bacteria > Planctomycetota > UBA1135 > UBA1135 > JAAELL01. The sequence goes on from JAAELL010000432.1 coordinate 13,589, forward strand.
CGAAGACGATCTCTCGACCGACTTGGCCCTCGCCCCGAACGAGCCCTGGAACCCGCAGGCGAAAGCCACCGCCAAGGAGACCCCGTGAACGGACCTACCGAAGAGACGTTCGGCGGCCACGTCGAGCTCGCCCTCTGGCGCAAGCTGTTTCGCTACGCGCTGCGCTACCGGCGCAGCGTCATCCTGCTCGGCGCCTTCGGCGTGGCGATGGCGGTCGTCGAGATCCTGTTCCCGCTGGTGACCAAGGCCGTCGTCGACTCGGTCGGGGAGGCGGAGGAGCCGCCGCCGTTCGCGCGCTTCGCACTGATCTACGCGGTGCTCCTCGTCGCGGAGGCCGGCTGCGTCTTCGGCTTCATCGTGCAGGCGGGCAAGCTGCGTACCTACATCGGGCACGACATCCGGCGCGACGCGTTCGCGAACCTCCAGCGGCTGTCGTTCTCGTACTTCGACCAGCGCCCCGTCGGGTGGCTGATGTCGCGCATGACGTCCGACTGCGACCGGCTCGCGAACATCTTCGCCTGGGGCTTGCTCGACATGCTCTGGGGCGTGACGTTCATGACCGGGATCTTCGTGGCGATGTTCGTGCTGCACGCCAAGATCGCCCTGATCCTGCTCGCCGTACTACCCCCGCTCGCGTGGGTCTCGGCGCGCTTCCAGCACCGCATTCTCGCGGCGGCGCGCACCGTGCGCAAGACGAACTCGCGCCTGACGGCCGCATACAACGACGGGCTCGTCGGCCTGCGCACGAGCAAGGTGTTCGTGCGCGAAGCGGACGATCTGCGTGAGTTCCAGGGGCTGTCGACGGAGATGTATGGAGCGACCGTGCGCAGCGCGACGCTCTCGGCGATCTACCCCCCCATCCTGCTCTCGGTCGCCAGCCTCGCGACCGGTCTCGCGCTCGCGCTGGGGGGCTTCGACGTCCTCGGCGGGACGATGACGATCGGCACACTCGTGTCGCTGATGACCTACATCGCCTACTTCTTCCACCCGGTCGAGGAGCTCGCTCTACGCTTCGCCGAGCTCCAGATGGCGCAGGCCTCGGCCGAACGCATCATCGGCCTGATCGAAGCCGAGCCCGAGATCCAGGACTCTCCAGAAGTTCGCGAGCGCATCCGCGCCGCCTCCGTCGACTGCCCACGCCCGGGCGTCGCCATCGACGGACTGCCCAGCCACATCGGCCGCATCGCGTTCGAGTCCGTCGGCTTCGAGTACGTCGCGGACGAGCCGATCCTGAGCGACTTCCACCTCGTCGTTGAACCCGGTGAGACGGTGGCCCTCGTCGGCCCGACGGGCGGCGGCAAGTCGACGCTGATCAGCCTGCTCTGCCGCTTCTACGAACCGACGTCCGGCCGCATCACCATCGACGGGCAGCCGCTGCAAGAGCGCTCACTCGCCTGGCTGCAGTCCAACCTCGGCATCGTCCTCCAGAGCCCCCACCTGTTCAGCGGGACGATCGCCGAGAACATTCGCTACGGCAAGCTGGATGCGACCCAAGAGGAGATCGTCCACGCGGCTCGCCTCGCGGGCGCGTCCACGTTCGTCGAGGCGCTCGAGCACGGCTACGACACCGAAGTCGGCGAGGGCGGCGCGCGCCTGTCGGTCGGACAGAAGCAGCTCGTCTCCTTCGCGCGCGCGATCTTGAAGGCACCGCAGATCCTGGTGATGGACGAGGCGACGTCGTCGATCGACACGGAGACGGAGAGGCGGATCCAGGATGGCTTGCGGCACGTCCTCGGGGGGAGAACGTCCTTCGTGATCGCGCACCGGCTGTCGACGATCCGGGCCGCGGACAGGATCTTGGTGATCGAGGGCGGGAGGATCGTCGAGCAGGGGCGGCACGCGGAGTTGATAGCCGCGCGCGGGAGGTACTACGAGCTGTACGTCGGGCAGAGGGTGCAGGACACGTGATCGGAGCCGCGCTCCGTTGCGTTCCTACAGGAACTGCACCTCCAGCCCATCGCTGAAGTTCGACGTCGCTCCCCCCAGATCCCGGAACCAACACTGGAAGGACCAGGTCTCGCCGCTCATCACCGCAACCGGCGGCGAGACCGGAATCGCCGTAGTATCCACCGCGAGACCAATCGTCCCGTTCACTCCCGAATCCCCGATCTGCTCGGGAGCATTGAAGCGCCCGATCGTCCCGTTCAGGCAAATGAACCCCGCGCTCGACGGCGGATTGAAAAACCCTTGCGTCTGCCCGGCCAAGAAGTACCCGAAGGTGTTCGTCGGCATCTGCGTGCACGTCAGAAACAGAACCTCGCCCGCGACTCCGCTGCCGGAGCCCTCGATCGTGGCGCCCTGGCCCGATGAGTTCGGAATCGCCGGGCCGCAGTAGTTCGTTCCGACGGGAGGGTTCGAGTAGAGGAACTGCAAGCCGTTGACCACGCCCGACTCGAACAGCGGTTGGCCGAGCGCCAGGAAGCGCATCTCGAGCTGGCCGTTGACGACCGTCACGTTGTGCACGATGAAAGTCGTGTTGGGCTGGTGGCTGCCGGGCCATCCGCCGCCGACGGTCTGCGGGGGCTCGACGGCACCGACGACCGTCACCTCGGTCATCGGCGAAGGGGAAGAGGGGTCGCTGCCGTAGGTGTAGATCTGGTAGCTGCCGTCGGCGAGGCCGTCGAACGTCCAGATGACCACCTGACCGAGGTTCGGCATGCAGGCGACGTCCTCCATCAAGCGCTGGTCGTCACCGGCCGGAATGACTGACGGGAAGATGTTGCGCGTCGAGTCGAAGTCCGAAACCACCGTCACCCCGCTCGCGCTGCCGCCCAGATCCTCGAGGATGGTCGGCGCGTACGTCGGGTGCAGCGCGGCCCAATGTCCGACCTGTCCGCTCGCGGCGCCGTACGCGTCGCTCGGCGTCGGGGAGAGGATGGTGTTCTGGCCCACGTCCACGTTGAAGCTCTGGGCGCTCGCCACTGCGGCGGAGAACAGCAAGAACGGCGTCGACACGGCTAGCAGCCCGCGGTAAAGCCCGTGGTTCCTCGAAGGAAGCGCAACGCTGCCAGGGCGGATCCGGTCGGCTTCCAGGGCATCGTGGGCTTCACCGCGGGCTGCTAGGGTCTTCATGCAGCCATTATGCCTGAAAAGCGCGGTGGCGCTGTCAGCGTCGGAGAACGCTCGCTTCCGCGTTGTCGAAGATGCGAGACACGGTCGTCTCGACCGCCGCGCTCGTCGTTGCGCTCGCGTACTGCTCGCCCCCTGGGCCAAAGACCTGCAGCGCAAGGCACTCGTAACAAATCAGCAGCTCGACGACGTCCTCTCCGCGCCGGGCGCGGATGCCGTGGCGAGGATTGAAACACTCCGCGACCGTGCCGTCGCTCTCGCGCACGCCCTGAAGGACCAGCTCGATCAGCTGCCCACGCGCCCCCTGGTTGACCAGCGGGCCACTGCGCAAGACCTTGTAGCCGTGGAAGGCCTCGTCGCCCGGGCCCAGCCGGCCCGCGCTCACGTCCGGGTACGGGTGCGTCGCGAAGACCTGCAGGTCCTCGCACTCACGCAGCACCGCGACGACGTCGTCGGAGAGCGGCACCGGCGAATCGTCGACCTCCGTCGTCACCGTCTGCTTGTCCCCGTGGATGTAGAGCCCCTGCGCCCGATAGAGCCGACTGACGGCCGGCTCGGGCTTGCGCGACGTCGCGATCGTCGCACGCTCGTGTCCGGGGCGATGCGCGTGGATCGTCAAGCACTCGAAACAAATGACGAGATCCGCGCGCTCTTTCCCGGCGTGCACGCGCATCGCGTGTCGCGGGTGAAAGCAGGCCGCGAGCTCTCCGTCGCTCGACGCGACGCCGTCCTCGACCAAGTCCAGGAGCTCGCTCCGGACGTGCTCTTCCTGCACGACCTTGCGACCGAGGACGCGGTAGCCGTAGAAGTCGCGCTCACCCGGTCCGGTCATCCCATCGGGGTGGCGCCGATCCGGATGCAGGACGAGGATCTCGACGCGCTCCGCGTCGGCGAGAATCCCGGCGATGCCCGGGTCGAACGTACTGGTCTGCGGTGCGCAACCGGACAGCGCCAGGCCAATCAACACCAACAGCACCAGCACCAGCACCCCACGCGAGGCCGGGTACGGGGCGCGGAACCCGGAGAGAGACGGGAGCGCTACTTGCATTCGTCCAGTATAGGAGGGAATCATCGCGTGCCCTAACCGCGCTCCCGATCCGGGTCACGCGAAAGGACCCGACCTCCTACAGCGTATAGGGCATTGCCGGCCGCTTACATCACGCAGCAATGCACGCGGTACGGTCGGGCTCCGGCCAACGAAACCTCTGACGGCGTGACGGGCGCCTTCCTCGACACCTTCGTTTCCTCCGGGCTCGGCGGGCTCAACTCTGCGAGTCTCGGAGGAGGCGCAACGCCGCAGCGCGCCCGTACGGGCCGATCGATATGCCCCATGAGAGTGAATCACACCACTAGAGCGCCTGAGCCAGCTCGAGCGCCTGCGCCTCGCTGCTCACGACCGACGCCAGCACCCAGTCGGGCTCGAGCCCGTACATGCTGCGCCCTTCCTCCACCATGGCATCGATGCCGGCCTCGCGCTCGGTCTCACGGTGCGTGGCGACGAGCCGCAGCGCGGGCGGAAGCTCGGCGTCGTTCGCCCCTTCCGCGTGGTGTTGCTGGATCACGCTCGAGAGCGAGGCCGGCAGCTCCCACTCCTCGCCGAGGTGGCCGCCGATCTCGTCGTGGCTCCACCCGAGCGCGCTGCGCTCCAGCTCGTGCAGGTTCGACTTGCGGTCGCCGTGCCACTCGACGAGCACGGGGCCGTAGTCGTCGGGGCGCGCGTGCGCGAGCAGCGGAACGGCCATGTCCTGTAGGAGTCCGCCGGTGAAGCTGCGCGCCTGGTCCGCCGGGTGCAGCTTGCCGGCGATCGAGCGCGCGAGCGCCGCGCGGAAGAACGCCGCCTGCCAGTACCTGGGGGCGTCGTAGCCCGGCGCCGGCTTGGTCGGCAGGCTGCCCTTCACGGCGATTCCCAGCACGAGCTGTTCGAGCTGCGAGCGCCCCATCATCGAAACGGCGTGCTGCACGCAGTCGATCTTGCGCGCGCTGCCGTAGGCCGCGCTATTCACCGTCTTCAGCACGCGCACGACCAGTCCGGGGTCCCACTGCAGGGCCTCGGCGATCTCGGAGATTTCCGAGTCGGGATCGCGCAGGAGCTTGAGGAGCCGCATGACCCCCTGCGGGAACGTCGGCGGCTCGTGGCCCCGCAGCACCTCGTTCAGCTTGGCCCGCGCCCGTTTGCGTCCGAATAGCTTCATGATCCAACTCGGCCCATGGTCTCAATCGGCGCAACGCGCCATCTTGTTGCTGAGGATGCTGAGCAGCCCGCCAAGCATCACGTAACCGGTCACGACCTGCAGCACCGCCACGACCTGCGCCGCCGGGCTGGCCGGCAGAACGTCGCCGTACCCGAGTGTCGTCAGCGTCACGACGCTGAAGTAGAACGGCGAGAGCGGTGTCTCGTAATCGCCGAAGTCGATCGCGACGAACATGTACGCGCACGCGAAGACCAGCATCAGCACGAACGTGCAGAACGCCCAGCGCGAGATGCTGCGACCGCAATCGCTGGTCGCACGCCAGAGCTTGAAGAGCAGCTCGCTCCATCGCCCCTGGCTGCGGAACTCCTCGATGAAGTTCTGGTCGTGGATGAACCGCCGGCAGAGGTAGGCTCCCGTGAAGTCGATGTCACGGATGTCGACGCCGATCCACGAGCCCATCTTGTACCCGCGCAACCCCTGCAGGCTGGCGGTCCGCAGGTCCGCGCAGTCGAAGCTCGCGTGTTCGACGCAGCTGCCGTCGAGCTCGGCGCCGCGCAGACTCGCCTTGGAGAGGTCCGCGTCCGTCCAGTCGGACTCGCGCGCGCGGCAACCGTCGAACGTCGCCAGCCGCGCGTGCGCATCGGCGAGCACCGCCTCCGTCAGCGTCGCGCCCGTGAAGTCCGTGCGGACGAGCGAGGCGCCCGTCAGGTTCGCCATCCCCAGGCCCGCACGCGTGCAGTCCGCGCCCTCCAGGTTGGCGCTTGAGAGGTCGGCGCCGGAGAGCTCGGCGCCGGAGAGGTTCGCTTCGAAGAGCACCGCACCCGCGAGGCGCGCGCCGAACAGGTTCGCCCCCGCGAGGTTGGAACGAGAGAGATCGGCGCCTTCGAAGCTCCCCTGGGAGAGGTCGAGCCCCGAGAGGTCCTCACCGATCAGGCGCGCACCCGCGAGATCGACCGGGCCTGCCTCCGCTTGCCCGGCGCGTAGCCGAGCGAGCACTGCGGCGGCGCCGTCGGCGCGTACCGCCGCGCGCGGCGTGGGCGCAGGCGCTTGCGAATCGGGTGTCTGGGGCTCGGTGGACATCGGGGAGCGGGGTGCAACACCCTCGTCGTCGCCCATCCACTCGCCCTTGAGGGGCAAGACCGCCGCACCCGACGGCGGTCCCCCGGCCGGGATTCCCGCGCCTGGGAATTCGGCTCCTAGCAGACAGTTGCGGTCTCATCCCGAGTTCGCGTGTGCGTGCCACGAGGCGCGGCGACGACGCAACTTCGCTGCCAATACGGTGATACTGGGATTGGTCGCAGGAGCCGCAACGCCGTGGCGCGTGCATGCGGGCCGGGATACGACTGCGAATGTCTGCATCACACC